>VGOD01000139.1 GCA_016876015.1 Chloroflexota bacterium | reverse complement strand
GAGATGACGGCCTTGGCCGCCCGCCTGGCCGGCGAGTACGCCGCGCTCGAGAGCGCCGCGTTCGTGCGCGAAGCGGCCGAGGTGTATCGCGCCCGCGGCCTGGCGCGGCGGTCGTGAGATGGATGCAAAATACAAAGGAGGCAATTGGGTGATGAAAACCGTCGAATTCGGCGCCACTGGCGTCAAGGTATCGGAGTTGTGTCTGGGCACCATGATGTTCGCGGACCGCTGCGATTATGCAGTGTCAGAGGCGATCGTCAACGCGGCATTGGAACACGGCGTCAACTTCGTGGACACGGCCGCGATGTACACCGCGGGCGCGTGCGAGGAGTTCCTGGGCCGCATCCTGAAGGGCAAGCGCGATCGGGTGTTCCTGGGCACGAAGGTCGTCAAAGAACTGGATCGGGGGAGCATCCTCAGCAGCCTGGATGAGAGCCTGGCGCGGCTGCAGACGGATTATGTGGATCTCTACATGATCCACTGGCCGGCGCAGGGGATGAACGTGACTGAGGTGATGAGGGCGCTCAACGAGACGGTCGTCAGCGGCAAGGCGCGCTACGTGGGCTGCTGCAACTATCCCGCCTGGCTCGTGGCCCACTCGAACGCCATCGCCGAGCGCAACGGCTGGGCCAGGCTGGTCTGCAACCAGGTCGCCTATAATCTGATCGAGCGCGGGGTCGAGGTCGAAATCCTGCCGCAGGCCATCGCTGAAAAGATCGCGATCACCGCGTATCGGCCGCTGGCGATCGGGCTGCTGACGGGGAAATACTCGACGACCACACCGATGCCGCCGGAGACGCGCGGCAAGACTGACGCCAGGGTCATCACCTGGCTCAGCCAGCACGGGGCCAGCGTGGATCGTTTCAACCGCTTCGCAGGGGAGCGGGGCATCCACCCGGCCAACCTGGCGACGGCCTGGGTGCGCTCTTCCGCCGCGGTTACCTGTCCGATCGTGGGCGTCAGCTCGCTGCGCCAACTGGAGGAATCCATGCGAGCGGTCGAGATCAACCTGACCGCCGACGAATACGCGGCGCTGAGCGATATGTTCGACACCGAGGTCAAGGAAGAGAGCCTGCAGCTCTTCCCCGGCCTCAAATACAACTTCCCGCGGTTGCGGCGGAACCTGCATCTCATCGCGTAGGCGTGGGACGCCGGCCTCCGACAGCCAGACCCTAAAGGCTTCTGAAACCTTTAGGGTCTTCAGTTAACCCATTCTGCAAAGAGCGGCGTTAGGTCGCACCGGCAGTGCTGCTCGGCCAGGCTCTTGAAACCGGCAGTGGTGGCGATGCCCCAGCGGTAGGCGGCGTAGTAGTCGCGCAGGAAGCGGTCGAAGGTCTGCTGCCCCATCCGACTGGCCAACGCCGAGACGAACAATGGCCCCCGGCCGTAGACGATGGCTGAATACTCCTGCGGCTTGTAGCTGGCCGCAGGCAGCCCGATCGGCATCGCAACGCGATTCACCCGCTCCCAACGCTGGCTCCACGATTCGCGATAGGCCTGTGCGCCGCGTTCGCCCTGGGTATCCAGGTAGTATAGCCCGGTGGCGTACTGCGCCAGCGCCTCATCCAGCCACGGCTCATCCAATTGGTCATTGCCGATTGCATTGTAGAACCACTGGTGAGCCACTTCGTGCGCGGTCACCGATTCGAGCGCGGCTCGTGCGGGCAGGCCCGCTACGGTCTGGCTGGGGTCGTACATTCGGAGCGCCAGGCCCATGATGCCCGGATACTCGATGCCGAGCGCCAGAAGCGGTGTGCTGGCGATGTCCATCTCGGTATACGGGTAGAGGCCGATGCGGGCATTGAAGCTCTTGACCGCGTTGACGCCCGCGGCCAGCGCGACTTTCGCAGACTCGACGCGATCGGCAAGCGCATAGCTGTTGATGACCGTCTCGCCGACCGTGGCGCTGACAACGACGTAGCGTGCACTGGCCGCCAGATAGAAATCGCGCGCGGGCCCGGCTGCGAAAGTGACCGTCTGCCGGTCGCCGCTGCGCTCGCGGCTCTCCTCGTTGCCTGACGCAACCAGGGTCAATCTGGCCGGCGCGGAGACGCGGACCACATACAGGCTGGCATCGAAATGGCTCAGGTCGGCGTGCTCGACGGGCTGCTCGACGTTCCAACCCTCGTCATCGTAGACCGGGATCGCCGGATAGACGCTATCCAGGCTCAGCACGTCGTCAGAAAAGCTCAACAGCCCGTAGCCGCGGTTCAACTCTCGCGGCACGCGCACCTCGAACTCCATCCCGATCACCACGCTCTTGCTCAGCGGCAGCGGCGTGGTCAGCGGTACACGCAGCGCGGTGTCGTTGAACTCGAGCGCGGGCTGCGCCTTCTGGCCGTCTACCTGAACGGCTGACACGGTCATCGCGCCGCCGGTCGCATTGGGGAAAAGGCGGAAGTAGATCTCTTTGAGCGGCGCCAGCGGTTGATTGGCTGCCCGCTGGCGGTGGGTATAGCGAACCTGCTGCTGCCCCTGCACGGTGGTCAAATCGTCGCCGATGACCAGGCTGATGTGATAGACGCTGGCGTCGGACAGCCGATCCAGAATCCCCTGTTCGCTGCTGATCAGCCCGCGGCGGAAGATGGATCGGTCATCCCAGGCCGGGTTGCCGGCTGGAGAGGCGGCGGGTGTCGGCGCGGCCGTCGGCCCGGAGCCGGCCAGGGGCGACGCGGGCTGCACAGGGGCGGGTGCGGCCGACGTTGCAACAGGGGTTGCGGTGGGTGCGGCGGCCGGGGCCAACTCGGCTGGCGGCTCAGGCGCGACCCGCGGTAAGGCTGTACAGCCCGCCAGAACGAGGAGGATCAGCGCGGCCGCGCAGCGCGGCCAGAGCGCATTGGTGAAAGGTGTCATGCAGGCAGCTCCCAAGAGTGGCTGCGCACAGTGTACCACAAACCTGCCGCCTGGCGCTAACGCGATGAGACAGGCGCAGCAGTTTCTCACATGACGGTGCGAGATACCGCGGGTCAGTTCCGACGCAATGAGACTCTCAAGCGCAGGGGTTGCGACTCATCGGAATGCGATACCGATCTCCTCCTTGATATTGGCCTTGAACGCGGCAAAGCCAGCTTGCATGAACGCGGCGTCGTTGCCGCACCCCACGGCATTCGCTCCGGCGTCAAGCCAGCGTTTGATGTGTTTTGGATCAATGCCCTCGGCGATAGCCACAGCTCGGTTCGCCTGCCGGCAGCGGCCGATGATGTCGAGGATGACCTGCACGACCTCCCCGTGGCGGACATCGCCCAGGTGTCCCATCGTGGCCGACAGATCGGCCGGTCCGATGAAGCAGCAGTCAATCCCCGGCACGGCAAGGATTTCGTCCAGGTTGCGGTAGGCGGTGTATGACTCGATCTGCACCATGACGATGAGGGAGTCGTTCGCCTCCGCCAGATAGGTCGCGGCATCGCGATTGTAGTTGGCGGCGCGCCGCGGAGCCACCCCACGACGTCCCAGGGGCGCGTAGCGACAGGCCGCGACCGCGGCCTGGGCGGCTGTGGCGTCATCCACCAGCGGGATCAGCACCCCGCCGGCGCCCAGATCGAGCGCGATCTTGATGAGCGCCGCGTCGTTGGCGGTCACGCGCACGATCGGCACGCAATCCGTGCCTCGGAAAGCCATCAGAACGCCGCGCAAGGTCGGCGGATCGAACGTGGCGTGCTCGGTGTCAATGATGAGGCCGTCGTAGCCCCACTCCACCTCGATTTCCGCCATGGCGGGATCGTTGGCGGTGATCCAGCCCAGGAGCGACGGTTGCTGCCCGGCGTTCCACTTGCGGCGCAAGGCCGCGGCCTGGCGCAGGGTGCGAATCATCGTGCTGTCCACGCAGTTCTCCTTATGTGCCTCTTGTTCGAAAGACACCCCAACGGGGCGCTAGAATTGCACGGAATGGTCAGAGTATAGATGGCACTTGACGAGCACATCGTCAATGCTGATGTCTGGCGGTGGTACGGTTTTGCAGATCTCCGTCACATGTGGGCATCGCCCGGCGAATTTGCAGCCGTGTCTCAAGTATTCCTCATGTTCCAACTCAGCAAGGATGATCGGCTTGTCCCAGCGTTTCTTGGGGTCGGCTTCCGGGATAGATTCCCTGAGCAGCCGGGTGTATGGGTGTCTCGGATTCATCAGCACCTGTTCCACGGCTCCCATCTCGACGATGTTCCCTCTGAACATGATGGCGATGCGATCGCTCACATAGTAGGCAGTCGCCAGATCATGGGTGATGTAGAGCACACTCACACCGTACTGCTCTCTAAGCTCCTTGAACAGATTCACGATCGCCATTCTCAGGGAAGCGTCAACCATCGAAACAGGTTCATCGGCGATCAAGAGCGTCGGATCGGTCAGCAAGGCCCTGGCAATGGAGATTCTTTGCAGTTGTCCTCCAGAGAACTCGTTTGGGTATTTGCCGGAGAATTCCTCATAAGAAAGGCCGACCCCCCTCAGCTTCTGATCTATCAATGCAATGGCCGCTTGTTTGCTGCCGGCCAGCTTGTAGTTCTGGACCGTCTCCCAGAAATACCAATCCACCGTCGTCAAGGGATTGAAGGTGCTGAAAGGGTCTTGGAAGATCGCCTGTACACCCTCGGTGAACCATACCTTTCGGGCCCCTACCTCCCTTTTGCTTCCGTGGATGATGGCGCCCGAGGTGGGTTCCTCGAAGCCTAAGATCATCCGGGCGGTCGTTGACTTTCCACAACCGCTTTCACCGGCCAGGGCGAATATCTCCGCCGGCTTGATATAGAAGGATACATGATCGGTCGCCGTGATTCTGGTTCTCGAGATCATGCTTCCCAAGGAGTAAACTTTGGTTAGACGATCCACCTCAAGCAGCTTTTCCATAGACTCCTTCTCCAACCAGCCAGCAGGCGACTTTGTGGCTAAGCGCCAGGTTGACCAACTCGGGCATCTGTTCCGCGCAGATGTTCAACGCGTAGGGACACCGTGGGTGAAAGGGGCAGCCGCTGGGCAGGTTAGAAAGTGATGGCGGGCTGCCCGGCACGCTCCCCCGCGTCGTCTTGTCTCCGAATCGCGGCAGCGAGTCAATCAGATACCGGGTGTAGGGATGGAAGGGCGCGGCGAAGATCGTTTCAGTCAACGCCTCTTCGACGAGCTTGCCAGCATACATGATGCCGACCCGATCGGCGATGTTCGCCTGCACCCCCATGTCGTGCGTGACGATGACGATCGTGTTTTCGAGATTGCGTTGAACATCCTTCAAGAGCTGCACAACGCCTCTCTGCACGACTACGTCCAGCGCCGTCGTCGGCTCGTCGCAGATGATCACGCGCGGCTTCAGAATCGTCGCCAGAGCGATCGTGACCCGCTGCCTCATCCCGCCGGACAGTTGGTGCGGATAGGCTTCCAGGATGTTTCGGGGCAATCCCAGCTTTATAGTATGCTGCTTAGCAATCTCGACCGCTTCTGCTTTGGTCTTGCCGCTCGCATGGCTCGCCAGGAAATCCTGATAGGACTCCTTTAGCTGGAGCACGGGATTGAGAACGCTCATCGAACCCTGCGGAACGTAGGAAATGAACTCCCAGCGCAGCCGCCGCCGCTCCTCCGAGCCGAGGGAAATAATGTCAAGCTCGTCACCGTTAGCGCGATAGAGGACCCTGCCACCCATCAATCTCAACGGAGGTTCGATGGCGCCAAAGAGCGTTTTCAGAAGCGTCGTCTTGCCGCAGCCGCTCTCGCCTGCAATCCCGTAGACCTCATTTTCTCGGATCTCGAGATTGACTTCGTTGACCGCCTTCACTACCTTTTGGGTCCCATGCAGGTCAAGCACGTAATAGGCCTTCAGGTCTTCTGTCCTGAGGATGGTTTGCTTCATTTTCTGCCTCGCTATGCCCCTACCCGCTGGATTCGGGTGCGTGGATCCAGGTATTCGCTGATGCTGACCGAAAGCCAGTAGAGAGCAATAAACAGACAGAGCGATAGGGCTACCGGCGTCAAGATCCACCACCAGCGTTGCAACATGATGGACTGGTAGAAGAGCGCCCAATTCAGCATCGTGCCCAAAGTGGGGATGTTCAGATTGACCAATCCAAGGATGGCCAGAACGATCTCCAGACTGATCGCCCATGAGATGTTATTGATCAAAGTCGAAA
The DNA here is from genome assembly GCA_016876015.1 of Chloroflexota bacterium. Taxonomy (GTDB): domain Bacteria; phylum Chloroflexota; class Anaerolineae; order CG2-30-64-16; family CG2-30-64-16; genus VGOD01. The sequence goes on along the minus strand of VGOD01000139.1, from coordinate 9,124 downwards.
AGATCAACGGCATGGCAAAGGGCATGTATTCGTGTAGTACCAGTCTGACCGTCCCCGTACCTGAAAGGACGGCCGTCTGGGTGAACTCTCGCTCACGCAAGCTCAGGATCATCGAGCGGATCAAGCGCGCGTCCCATGCCCAGCCGAAGAACGATAGCAGCATTCCTAGCACCACCAGATTCATGTTTTGTCGTACTAGCATGGCTAACATGACCATGATCAGGAAGAGCGGGATCACCAGCAGGCTGTCGCTGACAAACATCAATACCCGATCGGTTGAGCCTCCCTTGTATCCGGCGACCATGCCGACCAGGATGGCGATCACCCTGGAAACCAACGCGGCGATGAGTGAGATGATCAAGGAATTGCGCACCGCAAAGGTAGCCTGCCAGAAGATATCCTGCCCGTTAGAATCGGTGCCGAGCAGATACTGGGCCGATGGCCGCAGATCTCTCGGAACAACATTCCACAGCGTGGGATCATAGGGCGCAAAGAGGGACAAGAAGGCTAAGATCAGGATGAGCACAAGGACGATGGAGCTGACACAAAAGCGATAGTCTCTGAATAGATCTCTAAGGACTTTCACGCGACTGACCTCCTAAGAGTATCTCACCCGCGGGTCGAACAAGGGGTATGCCAGATCAACGATCAGGATCGCTGTTGTGATACCAACGATGGACAGCAGGGTGATCCCCATGATCAGGTTGTAATCGCCATTGACGATGGCGCGAAAAAGCAGCCAGCCCAGACCAGGGTATTGATAGACGATCTCCGTAATCAGCGCCCCGCTGAAGATCTGCCCAAGCGAGAGGGCCAGGCCGGTGATTTGCGGCAGCAGAGCGTTGCGAATGACATACTTGCTCACGATGCGGCCTTCTGTAACGCCGCCAAGTTTGGCATACTGGACGAAGTTCTCCGCATTGACGTTCTGCACGATCAACTTCATGATCTGGAAATTGACCGCCCCTCCCAGGACAGTTAGCGAGAGGGCCGGCAAGAACGAATGCCAGAGGACATCCTTGATATAGGCCCAGGTGAAAGTGGGTAAGGCCCCCATGGACGCCCCGCCCGTGATCGGGAACCAGCGCACGACCCACGCAAGAAGCAGGAGCAGCGCGAATGCGAAGATGTAATAGGGCAGCGGGCGGACCACCATGGCGACAGCATCCAGCGCCCGCGACCAGGCCTTGCGCGAATAGTAACCCGCTAACCCACCAATGATATTTCCGATTGTCCACGAGATGAGGGTTGTGGTCAGAAGGAGCCCCAAAGTCCAGGGCAAGCCGGTGGCAATGAGCTTGTTGACGCGTGCGGGGAATTGGAAGTAGGAGACGCCGAAATCACCGCGAAACAGCCTGCCCCAAAAAGCCCAGTATTGATCAATCCAGGAGCCTTTCAAGCCATACATCTCGGTCAGGTCGCGGATGATGCCATCCATCGCGCTCGGTTCCATATATGAACCGCGCGCCCGCATCTCACCTATCATTCTCATGACGGGGTCGTTCGGGGTGATCCGGGGAATGAAGAAAACAATCGTGATGCCTAGCCAAATGCATAGAACGTACTGAATCAGACGGGGGATGAGATAGCGTTTCACGAATGTCACGGCTTTACCCTCGCGCTTTTTTCTATTCGAGCCAACAAGCGATACCTCCTATTATCGGGGAAATCGCCAGAGCAGAGAAATAACAGATTCCTCCTGGGCGGGGACCCGCCCAGGAGGAATTGTAACATGGTTGAACTAGATCCCGAAATGCCTCATGCGCCAGAGGGCTTCAGGAAGGGTGTCGTGTACTTGAAGTTGGGCCAATGCGTATAGGGCTGATTATACGCATTCTCGCTGCCAGGCCAGTTTGTCCAGTAGTGCTGATCCCAGCCGACAAAGCCGATGTAGCCGTAGGTTGGGACGCCGGGCATGTTCTTGACTGCTTCCTTGAGACCCTCGGTGCCCACCGAGATGACAGCATCGGTCTTGAAGGGATCGGTTTCGCGCAGCTTCTTGATGATGTCATCCATCGCAGGAGTTGTCCAGCGCGAATAGTGGCCCTGGGTGCGCTCGCCCAGGGGTTTCTTGTAGGCGGAATTCCACCGATCGAGCACGCGATACAGATCTGGCCCCGCGCCCCATGGCTCCTGCGCGGGCCAGGCGCCGCTCACATCGAAGTCGCCGGTGGCGCCCAGGCCATCGCCGTTTTCCGTGTTCAGGATCGAGGCGTCAATGCCGAACTTCTTCCACTGCTGCACGGCAGCCGCCGCATTGCGCGCGTCATGGTTGGAGAGGGTCGTACCACACATGAAGACGATCTTCCAGGGCTTGCCATCGGGCATCAGCCACTTCTTGTTGGCATCGCGCTTGAAGCCATTCTTGATGAGCAGCTTCTCGGCGACGTCGGGCGCGAACTTGTACCAGCCAAGCCCGAAAGCCTGCGCCTGGAATTCCGGCGTGTCGGGGAAGACATAGCCACGGCTCTTGGCGTAGGCCGCGACCCGCTTCGGCGCATCCGCATCATAAGGCGCAAACTTCTCGCCGTTGCCCACATCCAGGGTGAAGCTCTTCAGCCAGTCTTGCATCGGCTTGATGTACATCGTCGGGTACGGGCCAAGATGCGGGACATGCACCGGGCTCAAGGTGCCGGTGGAATCCACGGCGATGCTCGTGTATTCGACGATGTCAATCGCCAGCACCAATGCCCAGCGGACATCCACGTTGTCGAACGGCGCGCGGGCGGTGTTGAAGAGGATACCGGTGATGCAGGGGTCGTTGTTGACCACGAAGGGGAAGGTCGGCTGGTAGGCGCGCGAGGTCTTGGACTGCGCCAACAGCGCCTTGAGGCCATCGGCCGAGAGCTCCGCTACATCCAACTGGTGCGTCAATTGCGCCAGGATTTGCGCCCCTTCATTGTCGAAGGCCTGATAGATGATGTACTTGGGCTTCGGCTCGCCATACATGATGCCGGTCGGGCTTTTGGCCCAGTCGTCGCGCTTCACCCAGGCGGTCCAGTTCCCTTGTGGATCGAAGCTGTGCAGCTTGTACGGGCCGCAGCCTACATACGGATTGTCGGGGAACTGGGTCGGATCTGCTTCCTTCTCGAAGACGTGCTTGGGCATGATCCGGGAGCAGCCCCAGCGGTCGAGGAAGGTGGTGTGGAAGCGGGAGTTGCCCTTCTTCAGCAGGAACTTGACCGTATGGTCATCCACCGCAGTCGCCGATTCAACGTTATCCACGAAGAAGGAATGGGCGTTGAACTTCGAGAATTTCTTGTTGGCCTCGACCGTGAAGACCACATCGGCCGCGGTGAAGGGCCGACCGGTATTCCAGGCGACGCCCTTGCGGAGCGGGATGGTGCATTCGGTGAAGTCTGCGCTGTACTTGGCATCCCCATCCGCCAGGCCATTGATGATCTTGCCGGTGGCAAAGTCTACCGACCACAGTGGCTCGTCGGCCAGGTTCTGAATGCCGCGATCTTGCCACTTCCAACCAACGTGCAGATTGAAGTTGTCGGGTGTGCCGACACGTCCGGTGAGGATCCTGGCGATAAAGGTCTCCCGTCGGGGGAAGGTCCCCATCACGTCGGCGACCTTTTCCGGCGCCTTAGTAGGCGGCGGCGTGGCGGTCACAACCTGTACCTCTTTGACCACCTCCTTGACGGGAGTGCCCGCTACAATACGCGTAACCTCCACCTGTTTTTCGATCACCTGGGGGCTGGCTGGCACGACTGGCGCGGGCGGCGCGGTTGGGGCGCAAGATGCGGCAACCAGACCGGCGGCTCCGACAGCCGACATCTCCAAGAACTTGCGGCGACTGATTCGCTTTGACATTTTTTCCTCCTGCATTGCTCGGTTGGGTAGTTGGTCGCACACTAGAGGTTCAATCGAAACAACAGCCGATGGTGATGTCCCTACTGGCTTTTCACCTCCCTTCTTGTGGTTACCACATCGAAGCTGACCTGGGCTGGGCCTCTGTCCGATTCAGAAGGGCAGCCAACCGCCTCATGCTCTATTTCTGTTCCAAGACTTACCGACAGTGGCCCGGCAGGACTCCCGGATGACGAGTTGGGTTGGCATCTCGTATGAAATGCTCTCCGAAGATCCTTCCTGAATCGCTCGGATCAGCATCTCGGTGGCCACATAGCCCATCTTGACGACAAACTGGTCCACGGTAGTGAGGGGCGGATTGAAGTAAACGGCCTCGGGCACATTGTCGAACCCAACGATCGAAAGATCGTCGGGAACGTGTAACCCTGCTTCACGCGCCGCCTCGATCGCGCCAAAGGCCGACTGATCGTTGGCCGCGAAGATCGCGGTCGGCGGTTCAGGTAACGCCAACAATTGCTGGGCACAACTGCGGCCCGCGGCCCGGGTGAAGTTACCTATTGTGATCAATGCCGGATCGGGGGTGACGTTCGACTGCCGCAAGGCATCCTCATAACCCTGCAATCGCTGCCGGGCGCACAACAGGTCGGGGCGCCCCCCGATGAAGCCGATGCGCCGATGTCCCAGGCCGAGCAGATACTCCATCGCCGCCCGCGCGCCGGCGCGGTTGGTGGCGATCACCGTCAGATAATCGGGGCAATGATCGTTGGGGTCAATCGCCGCCAGGGGCGCGACTGTAGAGAAACTAATCGCAGCAGGGGTGACAACAACGATCCCATCGGTAAGGCTGCCGTTGAGCAGCGTTACATAGCGCCGCTCGCGCTCGGCTCTGGAATGTTGCTTGATGCTGCCGCTGGTGAAGGCAAGAAGGTCGTAATTAAAAGCCACGATGGCCTGATGGATACCTTTGACGACCTGGATGCAAAAGGGGTCTTCCAGATCGGGGATGATCAAGCCGATCACGCCGGTCTGGCGGCTGCGCAGGCTCTTAGCTGCCAGGCTGGATGCATAACCCAGCTCGGCGATCACGCTGCGCACCTTTTGACTGGTGTCGAGGGCAACATCATCCTTGTTGTTCAGCACGCGCGAAACAGTCGAAACTGATACTCCTGCCGCGCGAGCCACATCCTGGATGGTGATGCTCTTGCTACTACGTCCCATAGCCAGTTTCCGCCTGGTTTGTCGTGGGGAGGTCGGTGAAAATGATCTCGGTATCGGTATCGTTACCGGTATCCTTTTCGGATTCTATCACGGAGGAGCGTTGTTGTCAATAGGGAAGATGCGGGGATTTGCGATTTCAGAGGAGGAGTATCACTTGGGCGCCAGGCGCTGGCTCATGGCGGGTTTGGCGATCATCGCACTACTGGCCTACGATTGCATCAATCAGCGCTGCCGCGTTCTCGATGGGCACGCCGGGCAGAATCGGCTTGGCAGGCGCGATGACGTAGCCGCCGCCTCTGCCCATCACCTCGATACATGCCTTCACCTCGGCGCGCACTTGAGCGGGCGTGCCGAAAGGCAGCGTCTGCTGGGTGCTGATGCCGCCGGCGAAGCACAAGCGCCGACCGAATTCCCGCTTCACGGCGAAGATGTCCATCGCCTCGGGCTGGATCGGCTGCAGCATGTTCACGCCCATCTCCACCAGTTCGCCCACGATCGGCTGCACATCGCCGCAACTGTGCAGGTAGACCACTTTGCCGGCCGACCTGATTCTGTCGTACATGCGTTTTTGGCCTGGCTTGAGGAAGCGCCGCCAGGTCTGCGGACTCATTTGCAAGCCGCGCTGCGTGCCCATGTCATCACTGAAGCCAATGGCATCAATGCGATCCCCGTAGTCGCGCACGAGCCGGTCGATCACCGCGTTGCAAACTCCCTCCAGACCCTCCATCAGCTCAGCGACAAAGGTGGGCGCGTCATACAGGTCCATCATGATGTCGGCCATGCCGCGCATGGCCCAGGTACGCTCCCAAAAGAGCATTCCCAGTTGGACGATCTTGAAGCGGTCCCAGTTGGCGTCGAGCCATTCGCCCAGTCCCGCAAAGTGCGCATCGGTGGTCAGGTCGGGGAAGACGTAGCCTTTCAGCGACGGCTCAGCCAACGTCGGCTGCGTCACATGCATCTCGGCCGCCTGCTGCCACACCGCGCCGAAGTCGTCACGGAAGACATCGGCCGAGAGCGCCTGCCTGAGCGGAGCGATCTCACGCATCACCTGATGATCGCAGATCACACTGGCTTTCACGTCGGCCACGCCGTAGCGCCGGGCCAGCGGCGCCATCATCTCGGGGTCAACCCAGATGTAGTACGGACAGATATCGGGTTGCTCGAAGCGTAGCGCCTGCAAGACCCGGCAGCGCGGTAGGGTATCCGATGAGGCGGCAGGCATGACTAGGGGAGCTCCTTAGGGCCCGTCGAAGAACAACTTCTCGCTCTGGCCGGTCTCCGACCGAGCCATTCGTCATCCCGCTGTGGCCGGTCTCCGACCGAGCCATTCGTCATCCCGCTGTGGCCGGTCTCCGACCGAGCCAGTTCGGTGCGGAGACATCCCGCTGTGGCCGGTCTCCGACCGAGCCATTTGTCATCCCGCTGTGGCCGGTCTCCGACCGAGCCAGTTCGTCGGAGACCACGGCCTCACCCTCGGCTGACCCCTTTCAGGGTCAATTCCCGTGATCGGTGGCATCTGACGAAATGCCCCGCCGCGATCTCCTCTTGCTGTGGAGTGACGGTGCGGCAAACGTCGGTCGCATAGCTGCAGCGGGGGTGAAAATAGCAGCCGTCGGGCGGATTAGCGGGATCGGCGACTTCGCCCTCCAGCAACATCCGAGCGCCCTTCAGGCGCGGGTCGGGCTTGGGCACGGCCGCCAGCAGCGCCTCGGTGTAGGGGTGTCTGGGCGCGGAGAAGAGGATGCCGGTCGGCGCGGTCTCGACGATGCGGCCGACGTACATGACGGCCACGCGCTCGCTGATGTGTTTGACCACGCTGAGGTCATGCGCGACAAAGAGCAGCGTCAGGCCAAGCTGAGACTGCAGGTCGAGCAACAGATTGAGGATTTGCGCCTGCACCGAGACATCGAGCGCCGAAACCGGCTCGTCGGCGATCACCAGGCTGGGGTTGAGCGCCAGGGCGCGGGCGATGCCGATGCGCTGGCGCTCGCCGCCGCTGAACGCATGGGGATAGCGGCGCATGTACTCGGGCCGCAGACCGACCAGTTGAAGCAGCTCGGCCACGCGCCCCATGCGCATCTGTCTGTCTCTGACGCCGTTGACCAGCAGCGGCTCGCCGACGATGTCGAAGAGCGTCATGCGCGGGTTGAGCGACGAGTACGGGTCCTGGAAGATCATCTGCATCTGCCGGCGGAATGGTCGCAGGCTTCGCTTGGGCAGCGGCGCGATATCTATCACGCCATCGGCTCCGTGCATCAGGATCTGGCCGGCCGTTGGTTTGAGCGCGCGGACGATGCAGCGCGCGGCGGTCGTCTTGCCGCAGCCGCTTTCGCCCACCAGCGACAGCGTCTCGCCTTTGCGGATATGGATGGTCACGTCGTCCACGGCGCGCACATGCCCGACGACGCGGCGCAGGAATCCCTTTTGGATGGGGAAGAACTTGCGCAGGTTCTTGACTTCGAGCAGAATCCCGTTGCTCTGATCGGTCACAGTTCACTTGCCTTCAGAGAGACCCTAAAGGTCTACGAGACCTTTAGGGTCTGGCTGAGAGACCCTAAAGGTCTACGAGATCTTTAGGGTCTGGCTGATGATACAAGAAACAGCTCGCCTCTTGCCCCGGTCCCACCGGCAGGAGGGTCGGGGCCTGGGCGTCGCACACCCCAGGCATGGCCTCTGGGCAGCGCGGGTGGAACGGGCAGCCCTTTGGCCGATTGTACGGATGCGGGATGCTGCCGCTGATGGTGGGCAGCTTCACGCGCGACTCCGACTCGATGCTGGGGATCGAGCGCAGAAGCGCCTGGGTGTACGGGTGTTTGGCGTCGTGAAAGATCTGGTCAACTGGCCCCTTTTCGACGACCCGGCCCAGGTACATCACCACCACGTCATCGCACATCTCGGCGACGACGCCGAGGTTGTGGGTGATGAGCATGATCGCCATGCCGCGCTCTTGCTGTAGTCGTTCGAGCAGCGCCAGGATTTGCGCTTGCGTCGTCACATCCAGCGCGGTGGTCGGCTCATCGGCGATCAGGATGCCGGGGTCGCACGAGAGGGCCATGGCGATCATGGCGCGCTGGCGCAGGCCGCCGCTGAGCTGGAACGAGTATTCATCCACGCGGCGGTCGGGCTTGGGAATGCCGACCAGCCGCAGCATCTCGATGGCCCGTTCGCGCGCCTGGCGCGGCGGCAGCTTGAGGTGCAGGCGCACGGCCTCGGCGATCTGGTTGCCGATGGTGTAGTGGACGCTGAAGGATGTCATCGGCTCCTGGAAGATCAGGCCAATATCCTTGCCGCGAATCGAGCGCATGAGCGCGCCATCGGCGTCAACCTTGGTCAGGTCGAGTTCATCCGTCTGCCCGGCGGGGTGTTGGCGACGCAGCACGATCTCGCCCTCGGCGATCAGGCCGGGGCGCTCCACGATGCGCAAGACCGAACGGGCCGTGACGCTCTTGCCGCAGCCGCTCTCGCCGACGATGCCGAGGGTCTTCCCTCTGGCGAGATCGAAGGTGGCGCCGTCAACCGCGTGGACGGTACCCTCATCCTGAAAGAAGTAGGTCTTGAGGTTGCGAACTGAAAGGATGGGCGCTTGATCCTGCCCGTTATCCATGATGGGCTCCAAAATGATTCGAACACATTCAGCCGACGTAGGGACGAACCCTCTGTGGTCGCCCCATGGGGCAGGCACAGAGGCGCTGCCCCTACAGATCATCCATACGGATCAGCCGCATCGCGCAAGCCATCGCCCAGGAAATTAAAGGCCAGGATGACCACGACCACCGGGAGGGTGGGAATGACCAGCCAGGGCGAGATGGCCAGCGCCTGCACGTTCTGTGCGTCCTGCAAGAGCACACCCCAACTGACCGCGGGCGGCCGCAGCCCCAGACCTAGAAAGCTCAGCGCGGTCTCGCTGATGATCATGGCGGGAATCGCCAGTGTCGTGGCGGCGATGATGTGGCTGAGGAACGACGGCACCATGTGCCGGAAGATGATGCGCATCTGGCTGCAGCCGGCCAGTTCTGCAGCCGTCACATAGTCTTCCTCGCGCAGCGAGAGGAAGCGGCCGCGCACCACGCGCGCCAGCTCGGTCCAGCCG
>VGOD01000138.1 GCA_016876015.1 Chloroflexota bacterium | reverse complement strand
GTGAAGAGCATGTGCCCTTCGGGGCAGTTGCGGAACGTCAAGTAGAGCTGGCCATCGAAGCGACAGAGGTCGGTGAAGGCGTTGTGGTTGCCATCATCGAACAGCCGACGGATAGTTTCCAGCCTGACCACAGTTTCCATTCCGGTTACTCCTCCAAAGCAAGTCGCCGGCCAGTTGGTCGTGTACTGCCCGTCATCAGCACACCCGGATCGGCCGCAGTTCCGATGGCTTTCGTAATAGATCAGGCAATGATCGCAAGAGAAACTAAAACGTGCAACACATCCGTGATCGGGCCTTCGATCACAACACTGTCAGTATACACAGGTTCCTCGCGTTTGTCAAGCGAATTGACTCACACCTGCTGCGCAGCATGGTCCAAGACGGACTAGACTGTCGTCATGGCTAAACGAGCGTTAGTGATAGAGATTTGGTTCAAACGGCTTGCCTTGCTGGAAGCGAAGGTGATGCGTTTGCAAGCGAAAGTGGTGCGTTTGCAAGCGGAAAATGGCGCATGGCGTCGCAATGAAATCTCCTACCATCTTGCCTTGACATCCCCTTTCGCGGGTGATATGATCGCCGCGCAGCCTCCGAAGCGACGAATTACTGAGCAGCTACTGGGCCAACTACTTCGCGCACGAGCCTGACAGCGATGTGCGCGTTAGCCTGATGCTGCGCGGGGTCGAGCTCCAGGTGCGGGATTACTGGCTGCGGGATCATCCGACATTGGGTCCATTGACGAAGAAGATCGGAGGCGCATGAAGCAGCGTCATTTGGTCTACGGCCTGAACCACGGCTACATCCACGATTGGTTGGTGTTGGGGCCGGCGGTTACCCCGGTCACCGAGCAGCCAAAACCCGGCGAGGAAGCCCTGGCCTATCGCGGCCGCCTGTTGCAGGCCGCCGATCACACAGCGTGCGACTTCCCCGATCCGCCCCAAGAGATCCAAAAGATCGTGTGTTTTGGCGAGCCGCTCTATTGGGAAGTGGAACACTGCCAGGAGGATCACCTGGTCGAGAGGGACGTCGCCGCGGCGGTCTACAGCCATGCGCGGGTGTGGGCGTTCACTCGCTTCTCCTGTCCTGGAGCGGAGGCGCTGACGCTGAGTCTGACCCTTTCCTGCCCGACCAGCGTCTGGTTGAACGGCCGCCACGTCAGGTATTGCGGGGGCATCGCCGCGCTGGATGACCAGACGTCACAGACTTACGCCTTCACCGCCAGTCTGAAGCCGGGCGATAACGATCTGGTCGTGCGGCTGGAGCAGGTTGCGGTTGGCGATGCAGTGCTGGCGCTGGCCGCGCGGATTGAGAGTCCGCTCGCAGCCGGGGTCAAGATCCGGCTGCCGACCATCACGCTGGAACCGGCGGAGCGACAGGAGTGGGAGCGCGCCCTGGAGCACGCCTACCTTGACCGGGCGATCTACCAGCGCGATCAAACGGTCACGGTCATCTGCGGCGATCGTATGCCGGGTTCGCGTTCCGGTTCTGTCCGTTTGCAGCAGCCAGACGGCGTCATCTACGGTCGGATGGATGTCACCTTCCAGGCCGGAGCGCAGCTCGAGGGTTTGTTGGCCGCGCAGTTAGCCCCCGGCCCCATGCAGGCCTTGCTGACCCCCTCCATCGAGGACTACTACACTCAAGGCTTCCGGGCGCGGCGCGTGCTGCCCTTCACCGTCAACATGGGCGCCAACACCAGCGAACCGGTCGGCGACTACGATGAGCGGCTGGTCGCCGTGATCACGGAGGCTGCCCGCAGCTACGACCGCCTGTATGCCGAGATGGCCAAGATGGCCCTCGGCTGGTGGCAGACCCTCGACCCTGGCGGCATTCGCCAGGCGATCGGGCGGGTCGAGCGCCGTGAGCTGAACTGCCCGGACGACCTGCTCGGCCTGACCGCGTTGCGCGCGCGTATGGGGCTATACGAGCAGTTCCCCGCCGACCTCCTGGCTGAGATTGACGGGTGTCTGCTCGCCTTCGACTATGCAAACCCACACCCGAAGGGTCTGTTTTCATCTGAGAGCGACCAGATCACCCTCTATGCGGCGCAGATACTGGCGGGGCAGCTTTATGGCCAGAAGACGATGATGGCGTCTGGTCTGACAGGCCGGCAAGAGCAGCACCGGGGCGAGGCGCTGGCGGAGGAGTGGCTGCGCCGCCACGCCCAGCGGGGATTCGCCCTTTGGAACTCGCACACCGAGCGAACGGTCGCTGCGCTCGCCCTGCTGGCCGATCTGGCTGAGAGCGATGGAGTTCGTGATCTGGCGACTGTCCTGTTGGACAAGATGCTCTTCGGCCTGGCCGTCAACTCCTTCCGAGGCGCGTACGCGGCCCCGCGCGCCGAGGCGCGTGCGTCCTGGCTGCGCAGCGCCGCGCTTGCGCCCGAAGCGCCGCTCAACTATCTGCTGTGGGGCGTCGGCGGTCTCAACACATACGTTCGGGGCGCGGTCAGCCTGGGGTTGGCAGGCAAGAACTACCGGGCGCCGGAGTTGCTGCGCGCCATCGCGCTTGACCGCTGGCCCGACATGCTCTCGCGCGAGCGGCAGCAGATTGCCGGGGACGAGCACGTCAACACAGTGGTGTTCAAGACGCCCGACGCCATGCTCGCTTCCGCGCAAGATCACCGGCCGGGGCAGGCCGGCCGTCGCGAACACATCTGGCAGGCGACGATGGGCTGCGACGCCGTCGTCTTCACGAACCATCCGACGAGTTTCAGCGACGCTGACGCGCGCCAGGCGGGCTGGTGGTGTGGCAACGGCAGCCTTCCGCGCGTGGCGCAGTGGAAGGACGCGCTGATCGCCCTCTACCATCTGCCCGCAGACGATCTCCTCGGGTTCACCCACGCCTTCTTCCCCGCCTATGCCTTCGATGAGCACGCTATCGAAGGGGGCTGGGCTTTTGCGCGCCACCGCGAGGGTTATGTGGCCTTGCACGCGGCGCAGGGCATGACGCTGGTGGAGACCGGTCGGGATGCGTTTCGCGAGCTGCGCTCGGCTGGGCTGCGCAACGCGTGGCTGTGTCAGATGGGCCGCGCAGCGGTGGACGGCAGCTTTGCCGAATTCCGCCGGGCGGTCCTGGCCGCGAACGTGCGCGTCAGCGACCTGGCGGTCGAGTGGCGCACCATTCGCGGCGAGCGTCTGGCGTTCGGCTGGCACGAACCGCTGACCGTAGACGGCCGGGCAGAGCCGATCACCGGTTTCCGGCACGTCGAAAATCCCTATGCCAGGGCCGAGTTCCCCGCCCACAGCATGGACATCGGGTGCGGGGAAGATATGCTGAGACTGCACTTCGCGTAGGACTTATGGAGACCTGTCAGGTTCTGACAGGCCAGCTCGATGAAAGGAACCCATCATGCCGCGAGGATCCATTGGCCGTGCTTTCGTAGATGCAACCAACCCCCTGAACATGACTCGCCGCGGTCACGTGCGCTCGATGGGCTACACAGATTTTGACATGGGACGCCCCATCATCGGCGTGTGCAACCCGTGGAGCGAGCTGAACCCCGGCCACTGGCACTTCAAGACGCTGGCCGAGGCCGTGAAGCGGGGCATCTGGGCCGCCGGCGGCTTCCCGTTGGAGTTCCCAACGATCTCGATGTGCGAGGTGTTTCATAACATCTCCACGCTGATCTACCGCAACCTGATGGCGCTCGATACCGAGGAGTTCATGGACTCGATGCCGTTCGATGGCGTGGTCCTGCTCTCGACCTGCGATAAGGACGTGCCTGCCCAACTGATGGCCTGCGCCACCGTCAACAAGCCGGCGATCATCATCACCGGCGGCACGCGGCTGGCAGGCTTCTACCAGGGGCAGACGGTCGCCTGTTCGACCGACACCCAGCGTTTCGAATGGAACTACAAGGCTGGTGTGATCGGCGTGGATGAGTTAAGAGAGGTCGAGGACAACGGCTTCTTCAACACCTGCGGCGCGTGCGGCGTCATGGGCACGGCCAACAGCGTGCAGTCTATGGCCGAGGCGCTGGGCATGGCGCTCCCTGGGTCCGCCATCATCCCGGCCGTCTACGCGCAGCGCCTCCATGCCGCCGAAGCGACCGGTCTCAAGATCATGGAGTTGGTAGATCAAGACATCAAGCCGCGCGACATCATGACCCGACCGGCCTTCGAGAACGCCATCAAGGTGCTGATGGCGACCGGCGCCAGCACGAACCTGGTGATTCACCTGATCGCGATTGCCCGGCGGGCCGGCGTCCACCTGACCCTTGACGATTTCGATCGCCTCAGCAAGACGACGCCATTCATCACCGATGTCAAGCCGTGCGGCAGCGTGACGGTCGAGGAGCTCTACCACGCGGGCGGCATCCACGCCGTCATGAAGACCCTCGAGCCGCTGCTGGACACCGGCGTGATGACCTGCAGCGGCAAGCCCCTGGTCGAGAATCTGCAAGGCGCACGGGTGCGCAACCCGAACATCATCCGGCCACTCGCCGACCCCATAGACCCCGAAGGGGGCTTGCGCATCGTGCGCGGGACACTGGCGCCCGATGGCGCTGTCATCAAGACCTCGGCCGGCTCGCCGCACCTGCTGAAGCACACCGGCCCTGCGGCGGTGCTCGCCTCGCGCAAGCAGGAAGACATTGATCGGGACTTCGCATACCTCACGCCGGACCACGTCATCATCAACCGCAACATGGGGCCGGTCGGCGCGCCGGGGATGCCAGAGGTCGGCCCGACCGGGCTGCCGCGCCATCTGCTGCGCCAGGGCATCCGCGACATGATGCGCATCACCGACGCCCGCATGAGCGGCACCTCCTTCGGTACGGTCGTGCTGCACGTTGCGCCCGAAGCGGCCATCGGCGGGCCGCTGGCGATCGTGCGCGACGGCGACATGATCGAGCTGGACGCGGAGCGAGGCGCGCTCAACCTGCTGCTCGATGAGCGCGAGATTCAGCGCCGCCTGGCGGAGTGGCGGCCGCCGGCGCCCAAATATCAAAAGGGCTATCGCGGCTTGTGGATAGATCAGGTGCTGCAGGCGCCCGACGGCTGCGACTTCGCATTCTGCGTCGAGGACAACTGGCTCGGTCGGAGACCGGCCAGAGCGGGAGCTCGGTCGGAGACCGGCCAGAGCGGGGGCTCGGTCGGAGACCGGCCAGAGCGGGAGCTCGGTCGGAGACCGGCCAGAGCGGGAGCTCGGTCGGAGACCGGCCAGAGCGGGAGCTCGGTCGGAGACCGGCCAGAGCGGGAGCTCGGTCGGAGACCGGCCAGAGCGGGAAGGTAGGGGAGGGGATGCAAATGAACCGTCGCGCTCGCCTGATGGCGACTCTGCGTGGAGAGCCGGTTGACCGGCCGGCTGTCTCGTTCTATGAGATCAACGGTCTGGATCAACGGTCCGATGATCCCAGCCCGTTCAATATCTACTCGCACCCCTCCTGGGCGCCGCTGATCGAGCTGGCCCGCACGCAGACCGATCGCATCGTCATGCGGCCCGCGGCGCTGCGAGATGGGCCGGCCGATCCATTGACCGAATTGACATCGGTCGAGCAATGGGATGAGGGTGGCACGCGCTACGAGCGGCGCACGATTCGCTCCGGCAGGCGCACTTTCACTTCGACCACGCGCCGCGATCCTGACGTCAACACTGTCTGGACGGTCGAGCACTTTCTGAAAGGCCCCGAAGATCTCAAGGCCTGGCTGGAGCTGCCAGAGCCGCAGCCCGGCGGAGCAGCGGAAACAGAGCGCGTGCTGGCGGCCGAGGCCCAGCTCGGCAACACAGGGATCGTCATGTTGGACACGGCCGATCCGCTGTGCATCGCGGCCGCGTTGTTCGATCTGGGAACCTACACGGTCGTCGCAACGACAGAACCGCGCTTGTTTCACCGGCTGCTGGAGCGTTACGCCGCGATCCTCGGGCCGAGGACCGCGGCCGTGGCGCTGGCGCTGCCGGGCCGGCTGTGGCGCATCTACGGACCTGAGTACGCGTCGCCGCCCTATCTCCATCCGCGGCTGTTCCGTGAGTATGTGGTGCGCTACGACACGCCGATGGTGCAGGCGATCCAGGCGCAGGGCGGCTTCGCCCGCATTCACTCTCACGGCCGTCTGTTCGCGATCCTGGACGACATCGCAGCTACCGGTTGCACGGGGCTCGACCCCATCGAGCCGCCGCCGCAGGGCGACGTCGAGCTGGCCTATGTGCGCCAGCGTTACGGCCGGCAGATGGTGCTCTTCGGCAATCTCGAGGCCAGCGACATTGAAAACCTGCCCACCGATGAGTTTGCCGGCAAGGTGCGGCGGGCGCTGCGTGAGGGCACGGCCGGCGAGGGCCGCGGGTTTGTGCTGATGCCCTCGGCCTGTCCCTACGGCCGCGTGCTGTCGCCCTTGGCGCTCGCGAACTATCGGAAGATGATCGAACTGATCGAGTCGGTGGAAAACGCTATGTGAATGTTGCTATTTAGCCAGACTTGACACCTGGCCGATCAATGGTAGAATAGCTTACAAAGGTCAGCGGCGTCCAGCAGGGCTTCCCAGCCCTCCGCTGACTGTCTGGACATCCTCTGTCCAGTTGGTCGTGATCATGGATAGGAGGTGAGCACCGCACGAACTGGAGTAGCCGACGGCCAGGGATCTCATCCCCCGAGGAAGGCGGTTCCTTCCGTTGTCGTGTATTCGAGAGGAAATCGGAAAGCCATGTCCAAGTATCTATGTCCCTTTCTGGTTGTGCTGGCCCTGATTCTCACGTCATGTGCGCAGCCGACGCCAGCGCCGACCAAGGCCCCCGAGCCGACCAAGGCTCCTGCCCCGGCCGCCACCAAAGCGCCTGAGCCGACCAAGGCTCCCGCAGCGGCCGCCACCAAAGCGCCTGAGCCGACCAAGGCCCCCGCGCCGGCTGCGGCCAGCAAGTACAAGGAAGCGCCCATGCTGGCCGACCTGGTGAAGGCCGGCAAGCTGCGGCCCATTGAGGAGCGCCTGCCTGACGAGCCGTTCGTGTTAGGCCCAGGCACCTTGATCACCGAGAAGGATTTGCCAGATTGGCAGGCCGGCAAATACGGCGGCACCATCAACTTTGCCCATGCCGTGGCAAACTGGAACCCTGACATCTTCATCGGCTCCAACGAGAACTTCTTCTGCGCGCCGGGTATCTTCCTGGACGGCATGAAACCGTGCCTCCTCAAGGACTACAAGGTCGAAGACGGCAACAAGAAGTTTACTTTCACGTTGCGCAAAGGCCTGAAATGGTCCGACGGCACGCCGGTGACGACCGAAGACGTGCGTTTCGTGTACGAAGATATCTACCAGAATGAGAAGCTGTCCCCGACCGGCATGCCCGCCAAGTTCCGCAACGCTGGTAAGCCCGAGGGCGAGCCGATGAAACTGGAGATCGTTGACACCTTCACCTTCCGCATCACGTTTACGGAGCCGTATGGCGGCCTGTTGCGCGAAATGAGTATCAAGGGCTGGCAGGGCTACACCGACTTGATGCGTCCGTCTCACTACCTGAAGAAGTGGCACATCAAGTACACGCCGCTCGATCAGTTCAAGGCTGAGCTGGAAAAGGTGAACCTGAAGGATGAGTGGTGGCAGTTCTTCTTGCAGCAGAAGAACTGCAATAACTGGGATCTATCGAACCCACGTTGCGCCGGCTTCCCCTCCTTGTACCCGTGGACCGGTGTGGCTTCGGGCAATCCCAGCCTGCTGGCCTTCGAGCGCAACCCGTACTACTGGAAAGTGGACACCACTGGCCAGCAATTGCCGTATGCCGACAAGCTTCGGTCGCAGCAGGTGAACGACGTAGAGATGGTGACGCTCAAGGTGCTGGCGGGCGAGGTGGATTTCGTGCGCGAGAGCACGGCGTTGGTGAAACTGCCGCTCTACAAGGAGAACGAGCAGAAGGCCAACATCCGCGCCATCTTGACTGACTACCATGTGGATCCAACCTGCCTGTTCATCAACCTGACACACGCCGACCCAACGTGGCGCAAGGTCGTCAACGATGTCCGTTTTCGGCTGGCGGTCTCGCATGCGCTCAACCGCAAAGAGATCATCGAAACGGTCTACTATGGCTTTGGGCAGTTCCCACAATTGGTACCGAGTGAGTACGATGTGGCCAAGGCCAACAAGCTGTTGGATGAGATGGGGATGGACAAGAAGGACGCTGACGGGTTCCGCATAGGGCCGGACGGCAAGACCTTCATCTTCAACATCGAGCACGCTGCCCATGCCCCCGACATCAGGCCAGCGGTTGAGCTGGTTGAGCAACACCTGAAGAAGGTTGGCATCAAGGCCCAGGTGAAGCAGATCGAGGCCGGTCTTTGGGGTCAGCGCGGCCCGGCCAACGAGTTCCAAGCCAGCGTGATCTGGGATGTGCAGCCGATGTGGCAAGATGCCACGTGGACCGACTTTACGCCGACTAGCAACTGGGGGCGCCTCTGGGCGCTCTGGTACTCCACGGGCGGGAAGCAGGGCGAAGAACCGCCGGCTGGCGTGAAGGATATCTACCGCATCCACGAGGGCCGCATTCAGTCGCTGCCCGCGTCTGAAGCAGACAAGAAGCTGTATGCCGAGATGAACAAGAACTACCGGGAGAACGTCTGGATCATCCCGTTGGTCGAGAAGGCGCAACACGCCCTGGTCGCCTCCACCAAGTTGGGCAACATGCCCAGGTCAGGTCAGGCCATCGGCGCGAATTACAGCATGGAGCAGTTCTTCTTCAAGTAAAGGCAAATTGAGGTTGGGTGAAGGGGGACGAGAGGAGGTAGAGGCGACTTGACTCCTGGGCGATCAATGGTAGAATAGCCCACAGTTCCTGAGCATACCGGCGGAGCTCCTGAGAGCCGGTCGCCTCTCCACAACAGTGTGAACGCTGTAGTCCCTCATTCACAGGTGAATGAACCCATGAAAGGAGGTGCATTGCACACCGAAGACCACTGCGATGATTCTCCAGGGACTCTGTCCCCCGCGGAAAGGCGGTTCCTTTCAGACTGTCATGCACTCTCACGGCCAGAACAAAGGAGAAAAGGAGATATGAAGAAGTATCTGTGGTCCCTTCTTGTGGTGTTGACATTGGTGCTGACGTCGTGTGCACAGGCCACGCCAGCGCCCAAGGCCGAGCCAACCAAGGCGCCGGCCCCGGTCGCCACCAAGGCGCCCGAACCCACCAAGGCGCCCGCCCCGGCCGCCAGCAAATACTCCGAAGCGCCGATGTTGACCGAGCTCGTGAAGGCCGGCAAGCTGCCGGCTATTGACCAGCGCCTGCCCGAGGTGCCGCTGGTGGTGGACAAGGGCGTGATCGTCTCCGAAAAGGACCTGCCCGACTGGCAGCCTGGCAAGTTCGGCGGCACGCTGCGCGTGGGCCATAGCGTGGCCAACTGGAACCCGGATGTCTTCGTCATGATGGACGAGGCGACGCTCATCGGCCAGGGCATCAGCATGGACGGCATCCGCGGCAACGTGGTCGAGAGCTACAAGGTCGAGAATGACAACAAGGACTTCACCTTCAAGATCCGCAAGGGCCTGAAGTGGTCCGACGGCCAGCCGGTGACCACCGCGGACGTCAAGTTCACCTTCGAGGACATGTACGGCAACGAGAAGCTCTTCCCGAACGGCCAGCCGAACGAGTTCCGCGTCGGCTTCTCCGTCAAGGGCGAGAAGGGCGCGCTGACCGTCATTGACGACTACACCTTCAAGATCAGCTTCCCCAAGGCGTATGGCGGCTTTGTGCGCAACATGTGGATCGAGGGTTGGAAGGGCTACACCCTGATGATCAACCCCGCCCACTATCTGAAGCAATGGCACGCCAAGTACGCGGACATCAACAGCGAGAAGATCAAGGCTGAGATGACCAAGATGAACTTGAAGGACGAGTGGTGGCAGCTCTTCACCCAGAAGTGGTGCCGCAACTGGGACATGACCAACCCTCGGTGCGTGGATTATCCTGGCCTCTACCCCTGGGTCGGCAAGCCTTCCGGCAGCCCCAGCCTGCTGACCTTTGAGCGCAACCCGTACTACTATAAGGTGGACACCAAGGGCCAGCAACTCCCGTACATTGACAAGATCGTGTCGCAGCAGGTTGAGAACGTCGAGATGCTCAACATGAAGCTGCTGACCGGCGAGATTGACTTCATGCGCGAGTCCACCGCCCTGGTGAAGATCCCGCTCTACAAGGAGAACGAGGCGAAGGCCGGCTTCCGCGTGGTCCTCACCGATATGCACGTGGACTCCTCAGGCATGCGGCTGAACCAGACGTTCGATGATGCTGACTGGCAGAAGGCGGCAGGGGATCTGCGCTTCCGCCAGGCCATCAGCCTCGCGATCAACCGCAAGGAGCTGATCGAGACCATCTACTACGGCTATGCATCGCTGCCGCTGGAGTTGGTGGGCGAGCAGTACTCCAAGTTCGATGTGGCGGCCGCCAACAAGCTGCTGGACGACATGGGGCTGACCAAGAAGGATGCGGATGGAACCCGCCTCTATCCGAGCGGCAAGCCGATCAACATCCTGCTGGAGCACGGCGCGCATGCGCCCGACATCTCCCCGGTCTCGGACCTGGCCGCGCAGTACCTGAAGGCAATCGGGATCAAGCTCACCGTCAAGCAGATTGATCCTAGTGCGTGGGGCCAGAAATGGGACGCCAACCAGATCCAGGCCACCGTCATGTGGAGCCACGACCGCGGCTGGGACAATGACGCGGTGACCGGCAGTGTGGCCCGCGCCGGCCGCGAGTGGGCGCGCTGGATGGATACCGAAGGCAAGCAGGGCGTCGAACCGCCGGCCTGGGCCAAGAAGGCGTACGACATCGACGCGCGGCGCTGGCAGGTGGTCTCCGGTTCCGACGATTACAAGAAGGTCGTCGCCGAGGGCACTCAGTGGTGCCGCGACAACCTGCCCTACATCAACTTCGTCGAGAACGTGAAGTACCCGATGGTCGTCTCGGCCAAGCTGGGCAATGTGCCGCAGTCTGGCTTCGCCATCGGCGCCAACTTCAGCGGCGAGCAGTTGTTCTTCAAGTAAGACCTGCCCCCCCATCCCCCCTTCCCTCACAGGGAAGGGGGGAGTAGAGAAGGGGATAGGTATCATCGGGAGGTGTGCGAACGTGATTTTCTACCTCATACGTCGTGTCATGATGCTGGTTCCGATCCTCATCTTGATGTCCATGGTGGCGTTCTTCTTGATCGAGTTGCCGCCGGGCGACTATGTCAGTTTCCGCATCCAGCAGTTGCGGATGTCTGGGGTGGAAGTCTCGGAGGATGAGGCGCAACGCCTGATGATTCAATACGGCCTCGATCGGCCGTTGCCCGCGCGCTACTGGCGGTGGGTCTCGGGCATCGTGTTGCGCGGCAACTTCGGCTGGTCGCTGCAGTGGAACAAGTCGGTCAACGAGATCCTCAGCGAGCGCATTCCCATGACGGTCACCATCTCGCTGTTGGCGCTGCTGCTGTCGTGGACCGTCGCCATCCCCATCGGCATCTTCTCGGCGACGCACCAGTACTCGGTCATGGACTACGTGTTTACCTTCCTCGGGTTCATCGGGGTGGCGACGCCAGGGTTCTTGTTGGCCTTGATCATCGCGTGGGTGCTCTTCGCTCAGTTCGGCTTCTCGATGCTGGGCCTCTATTCTAAAGAGTATCTGGACGCGCCCTGGAGCTTCGCCAAGTTCGTGGACCTGCTGAAGCACATCTGGCTGCCACTGATCCTGGTGGGCATGGGCAACACGGCCGCGACGATCCGCGTGGTGCGCAACAACCTGCTGGATGAGCTGCGCAAGCAGTATGTCATCACGGCGCGCGCCAAGGGGCTGACCGAATGGGGGCTGTTGCTGAAATACCCGGTGCGAGTGGCCATCAACCCGCTTCTCAGCACGGTGAGCTGGGTGTTGCCGGGTCTCATCTCTGGCGCGGTGCTGATTGACATCGTGTTGAGCCTCCAGACGACCGGCCCGGTTCTGCTGCGCGCGGTGTTGGCCCAAGACATGGTCCTGGCCGGCAGCATTGTGCTGATCCTGAGCGCATTGACCGTGGTCGGCGCGCTGCTCGGCGACATCTTGCTGGCGCTGGTGGACCCGCGCATCCGCTTCGGGGGGGTAGAGAAGTGAGCCAACAACCAATCGTTGCGCCGGCGACCCCAGGGGCGGCGCAAGCTCCCATCGTCCAGCCCGGCAAGTCCACAGCCGATGATCGCTATTACTATGCCAGCCAGTGGGAGCTGATTTGGTGGCGCTTTCGTCGCCACCGGCTGGCGCTGATCTCCGCAGGGCTTCTGATTCTGCTCTACATTGTAGCGATCTTCGCGGAGTTCTTTTCGCCCTACACCTCGAACACGCGCTTCGAGGGCTTCCAGAATGCTCCGCCTACCAGACTCCATCTGATCAAGCCAGACGGCAGTCTGCAGCCGTTCGTCTACGGCACGCAGCGGAAGCTCGATCAGAAGACGTTCAAGTTCACCTACATCGAGGACCAGACCCAGGTCATCCCGGTGCAGTTTTTCGTCAAGGGCGAGCCCTACAAGTTGCTGGGCCTCATCCGCGCGGATGTCCACCTGTTCGGGGTCAAGGAGACGCGGGTCAACCTGTTCGGCACCGATCGCCTGGCGCGCGATGTGTTCTCGCGCACTCTGCACGGCGCGCGCATCTCGCTCTCGATCGGTCTGGTGGGGGTCTTCATCAGCTTCATGCTCGGCGTGATCCTGGGCGGCGTCTCCGGCTATTTCGGCGGGGTCGTGGATGACATCATCCAGCGGGTCATTGACTTCCTGTTGGCCATCCCCGGCCTGCCGTTGTGGATGACCCTTTCGGCGGCCCTACCACGCGACTGGCCGACCCTGCGCCTCTATTTCGCCATCACGATCATCCTCTCGATCCTGGGGTGGTGCGGCCTGGCGCGCGTGGTGCGCGGCAAGTTGCTGGCCCTGCGCGAAGAGGACTATACCCTGGCCGCCCGCGGCGCAGGCGCCAGCAGTTGGCGCATCATCACCCGCCACCTGTTGCCCGGTTTCACCAGCCACCTGATCGTGTCCATCACGTTCAACATCCCGGGCATGATCCTGAGCGAAACCGCGCTCAGCTTCATCGGCCTGGGCATCCAGCCTCCGGCTGTGAGCTGGGGCACGTTGCTCCAGGATGCGCAGAACCTGACGGCCGTCGCGCACCAGACCTGGCTGATGATCCCGGCGCTGTTCGTGATCGCCACTGTGCTGCTGTTCAACTTCGTCGGCGATGGCTTGCGCGATGCCGCCGATCCTTATTCGCGATAGGTGGGAGGAGAAGACGATGGCGGCAGCCAATGGCCACAGTCTGTTTGTCGAAGTGCAGGACCTGAAGACCTATTTCTTCCTTCACGAAGGCACCGTCAAAGCGGTGGATGGCGTCAGCTTCAATATCTATGAGGGCCGCTCGTTGGGCGTGATCGGCGAGAGCGGCTGCGGGAAGTCGGTGACGGCCCAGTCCATCATGCGCATCGTTCCCTCGCCGCCCGGCCGTGAGGTCGGCGGTCGAATCACTTTGTATCTGAAAGACGACCAACAGCACCAAGAGGTTGTTGACGTGTTGGACCTGCCTGCCAGCGGCGCCAAGATGCGCGGCATCCGTGGCAAGCAGATCGGCATGATCTTTCAGGAGCCGATGACCTCCTTCAGCCCGCTGCACACCATTGGCAGTCAGATCATGGAGAACATCCTGATCCACGAGTCGGGCGTGTCGAACAAGCAAGCTCGCGATCGCACCATCGAGATGCTTAGCCGCGTGGGTATCCCCAGGCCGAAAACCCTGATTGACGCCTATCCACACCAGTTCAGCGGCGGCATGCGCCAGCGCGCGATGATCGCCATGGCTCTGGTGTGCGGCCCGCGCTTGCTCATCGGCGATGAACCGACGACCGCACTGGATGTGACCATCGAGGCGCAAATCCTCGATTTGATCAAGGATTTGCAGGCCCAGTTCGGCATGGCGCTCATGTACATCAGCCACGACCTGGCGGTGGTGGGCGAAATGGCCGATGAGATCATGGTCATGTACCTGGGTCAGGTGATGGAGCACTCCTCGACCGATGAGATCTTCGACAATCCGCTGCACCCGTACACGATCGCGCTGTGGCGATCCATCCCGACGATCGAGGGCAAGCTGGAGCGGCTGGTGCCCATCAGCGGCGCTTTGCCTAGCCCCTATGCAACGATCCCAGGCTGCCCGTTCTTCTCGCGCTGCGAACGGCGGATTGCGGGCACTTGCGATGGTGCGCCCCCGCCCCTGAAGGAAGTCTCGCCGGGGCACCAGGTGCGCTGTTTTCTGTATTGAGAGGGCAACCAGGCATGGCCAATCCACAAGAGCCTCTGCTCGAAATCAAGAATCTGAAGAAGTATTTCCCCGTGCAGCGCGGTTTTTTGCAGCGGACCCTGGGATTCGTAAAGGCTGTAGATGACGTCAATCTGGAGGTGCGAGCGGGCGAGACCCTGGGGATCGTGGGCGAGAGCGGCTCGGGCAAGACAACGCTGGGCAGATGTGTGACCCGCCTCTACGAGCCGACCGGCGGCAAGATCCTGATGCGAGATGGCAGTCAGGTTCTCTCGGTCACCGATCTGAAAGGGCAGGAGCTGAAAGGCTTCCGCCGCATGGCGCAGACGATCTTCCAGGACCCCTATTCGTCGTTGAATCCCCGGATGAACGTCTTGCAGACGGTGGGCGAGCCGCTGCTGGTTAACAACATCGCACGCGGCAAGGAGCTGGAGCAGCGCGTTACGGAGACCATCGTCCAGGTGGGGTTGCGAGTCGAGCATCTGCAGCGCTACCCGCACAGCTTCAGCGGCGGCCAGCGCCAACGCATCGGCATCGCGCGCGCGTTGGTGCTCAACCCCAAGGTGATCGTCGCTGACGAGCCCGTGTCCGCGCTGGATGTCTCGATCCAGGCGCAAATCCTCAACCTGTTGCTGGATCTCCAGCAGAAGTATCAGCTTACCTATCTCTTCATCTCCCATGCGATGAGCGTGATCCGCTATGTCAGCGACCGCATCGCGGTGATGTATGCCGGCAAGCTGGTCGAGTTGGGATCGAAGAAGGAACTGCTGATCACGCCGAAGCACCCCTATACCGAGACGCTGTTGGCGGCTGTGCCCAGGACCGCGCAACGTCGTCGCGGCAAGCGCGGGGTGACGCCTGGCGAACCGCCCGATCTGTCGAACCTGCCGGCTGGCTGCGTCTTCGTCCCACGCTGCAAGTATGCCCAGGAGATGTGCAAGACGCAGGCGCCGGAGCTGCGCATGGTCGGGACAGACTGCTGGGTGAGCTGTCATTTCGCTGAGTCGCTCAGCTTGCATGGCATCAGCGGCGCGGCGTTGTGATAGGGGTCTGTGAAAGTATTACTTCCCGCTCTGGCCGGTCTCC
>VGOD01000137.1 GCA_016876015.1 Chloroflexota bacterium | reverse complement strand
CGGCCATGTACATGGAAACCGTGACCCGAAGGTAGTAGTAGGCGGCGATGGCGCTGTTGAGCACGCCGACAATGGCCAGCCAGGTCAGCCCCGCGTCCACCGCGCCGGAGAAGACGTACAGCTTGCCGAAGAAGCCGGCCAGCGGCGGGATGCCGGTCAGGCCGAACATGAAGACGGCCATCAGCAGCGCCAGCCCCGGCTGCCGGCCCGCCAGCCCTTGCACCTGCTCGTTGGTGACGTCATTCTCGTCCCGGCGCTGCACCGCGGCCAACACGGCGAACGCGCCCAGGTTCATGAAAGTGTAGGCCAACAGGTAATAGAGCGCGCCCTGGTAGCCCTGCTCGTTGTTCGCCACCAGGCCGGTCAGGATGTAGCCCGCGTGCGCGATGCTGGAGTAGGCCAGCATCCGCTTGAGGCTGGTCTGGCGCAGCGCGGCCAGGTTGCCCAGGGTCATCGTGAGCACGGCCAGCGCGGCCAGCGCCAGCAGCCAGGGCCGCTCGACGGTGATGACCGCGGCCAGCACGCGGATCAGCGCGGCGAAGGCCGCGGTCTTGGTCGCCACCGACATGAACGCGGTCACCGGGGTCGGCGCACCCTGGTAGACGTCGGGGGTCCACATGTGGAACGGCACGAGCGCCACCTTGAACCCGAAGCCGACCAGCAGCAACCCCATCCCTATCGGCAGCAGCGGCGCAAAGGGCAGCGACATGGATTGCGGCAGGATGCCCATCGTAATCGCATCCAGGTTGGTCGTACCAGTTGCGGCGTAGATCAGGGCGATGCCGTAGAGGAAGAAGCCGCTGGCGAACGCGCCCAACAGGAAGTATTTCAGCGCAGCCTCGCCGGAGCGCACGTCCTTGCGGTTGTAACCGACCAGGATATAAAGCGAGAGCGAGAAGATTTCCAGCCCCAGGAAGATGACGATGAAATCGCTGCCCAGGCTCATCGCCAACATGCCGGCCGTGGCCAGCAGCAGCAGCGCGAAGTAGGGGCCGGGCCGGTGTGTGAAGTCCGTAACCCGCTCCATTGCCAGCAGGACCGCCAGGGCCGCCGCCAGCAGAATGGCCGCGCTGGCGAAAAGCCCCAGGCCATCGGCCAGGAGCATGGTCTGGAATTCGGCGCTGGCCGACCGGCAGGCGAGCACGGCCGCGAACGCGCCCGCCACGGCGACCAGGCTCAGCCAGCCGAGGAGCTGCTTTCGCTTCAGCGCCAGGTCAACCATCAAGATCACCAGCGCCGCGGCGACCAGCACGATTTGGGGGGCGATAACAGGTAGGTTAAGGGTTGGGAAAGTCATAATCACTCACTTCTTACGCTGTCACCCTGATGGAGTATCAAGGGTAAACCCACTGCTCTGCTCTGGAGATGTTTCTGAACGCCGCTGGAATCGAGGCTTTAGCCGGTCTGTCGCTGGATGCAAGAAACCGGCTGAAGCCTCGATTCCAGAGCAGGGGTTTTCATCCGCCGTGGTGACGAGTATCATTTCATGTTTCAGGGTACGCGATCCAATATCATTGTCACTGCCGGAGTCCGTTTGTTCAGCGCGTCCGCCACCGCCTCGGCCGACGGGTTGATCTTGTCAAAGAAGAGGTTCGGAAACAGGCCGATCACGAAGAACAGGATCACGATCGGGGCCAGGGTCAGCACCTCGCGCCAGTGGAGGTCCTTGACCGCGGCATTCTCCTGCCTGGTCAGCGGGCCGTGCAGCATCTGGCGGATGGGCCAGAGCAAATACCAGGCCGCCAGGACGATCCCCAGCGTACCGAAGACTGCAAACACCCGGTTGGCCTGGAAGGCGGCCAGCAAGATGTTGAACTCGCCAACGAAGCCGTTCAGCCCTGGCAGCCCGGCCGACGACAGCGCCACGATCACGAACAGAAAGCCGTAGAGCGGGATTTGCTTCCAGAGGCCGCCATAGTCGGCCAGCAGGCGGGTGTGACGGCGGTTGTACAACATGCCGACCAGCAAGAACAAGGCGCCGGTGCTCAGGCCGTGGTTGACCATTTGCAGCGTCGCGCCCGCGATCCCTTGCGCGCTCAGGGCGAAGACGCCGAGCATCACGAAGCCCAGGTGCGCCACCGATGAGTAGGCGACCAGCGACTTGAGGTCTTTCTGCACCAGCGCCACCAGCGCGCCGTAGAGGATGCCGATGATGGCAAGCACGGCGATCCACGGCACGGCCAGCCGGGTGGCGTCGGGGAAGAGGGGCAGGCAGAAGCGCACGAAGCCATAGGTACCCATCTTCAGGAGCACGGCCGCCAGGATGACCGAGCCGCCCGTAGGGGCCGCGACGTGTGCGTCCGGCAGCCAGGTGTGGAACGGGAAGAGCGGGACCTTGATGGCAAAACCCAGGCCAAGCGCCAGGAAGAGCCAAAGCTGCAAGTCAGCCGCCAGGCCCACCTTTTGCAGCTCCAACAGGTCGAACGTGCCGCCCTGGGCATAGAGCACCAGGATGGCGACCAACATCAGCGCGCTGCCCGCGAAGGTGTACAGGAAGAACTTGAGCGCTGCGTAGATGCGCCACGGCATGATCCGGCCCAGGAACTTATACTCGCCGTGCGGGTCGCCCCAGCCGCCGATCAGGAAATACATCGGGATCAGGGTCAGCTCCCAGAAGACGTAGAAGAGCACCAGATCGAGCGCGATGAAGACGCCGATCATGCCGCTTTCGAGGAGCAACATGAGAAACAGGTACGATCGCAGCCGCTTCTCGACGCCCTCCCACGAAAAGATCAGCACCAGCACGGTCAGCAGGGTGGTGAGCAGCACCAGGAAGAGGCTCAGGCCGTCAACCCCCAGGAGATACTGGATATTGAACTGGGGGATCCACGGCAGGCGCTCGACGAACTGCATACCCGCTTCGCCCGCGCGCCACCAGACCCACAGCAGGCAGGAGATGGCGAACGTCGCCAGGCTCACCCCCAGCGCCCACCATTTCTGGAGCTTTGCATTGGGCAGGGCCAGCAAGATCAATCCGCCCGCGAGGGGGAGGAAAGCGATGATGGAAAGTAATGGGACGCTAGATGGATTCATAAAAGCTCGCTCAAACAGATAAACGGGATCTATGCCGGAATCGCTTCCCGGGTCATCTCGTATCGTACAGGCAACAACTGTCCCAAATTTAGACGCTCAGAGGCATCCAGGATTTCTATCCCCACGATGCGATCTTTTTCGCCGATATCCAGCACAACGTCATCGGAAAGCCGCCGATTGACAACCGGTTGTTTGCGGTCATCCAGACGGATGTAAAGCAAGTCGGTTTTGGAATTGTACGTGATCTGCATCTTCTCACTCCCACTTCCCATAAAACACATAGACCGTTACGGTTACGATCGTATCCCACTCGATCAACGCCTGATGGAATTCGGGTCGTGGTGATTCTTCCGGTAACGTCAATCGGACAGACACGACCGGCGCAGGCGGGAAGTAGCTTCGACTATAGGGTGTCTTCATTCCCGTTCCAACCGCGGGCTGACGATACGCACCTCTCGTGGCCCTTCGCCTGGCATCAGGAGTATCGGCGTCTTTCCATACTTGCTCCGCACGCGACGCCGCAAAGCCAACTCATCCTCGTCATAATCTATCAACTTACGGTCGTGTACAGCCACGAATCGGCCTTCGTACCTGGCGCGCTCGCTCAGGGGCAGGCTCATCCACCAATCTTGTTCTTCCTCGATCTTGCGACGGTCGGCCAGCGTGCGTTCGCGGCGGAGCACGATTGTCAGGAAGTCTTCGACAGATTGAGAACGAGTCTCAGCTTCGTAACGAATCGCTTCGGCCAGTGTCTCGGATACCTGTAGAACCGTCATCATCGGACTCCGACTCACACCTGCTGTCACGTCTCATCTAGCGTGGCCAGGAAACCAGCCCCTCCATAATGCTGTGTGTCACGGATTCGTAGCTGGCGTCAATCCCAACCGGCGGCGCATCTCGTCGCTGGAGATGCCGCCCTCGGCTTGCTGTCGAGCGCGTGAATGCTCGATCAGGGCGATGGATGGCTGCCCTCACGCAAACGCGAACACGGGCACGGATTCCACGCGCTCCGGCGAGCGTTTCTTTACCATGATTTCTTCAACCCGATGCAGCAAGCTCGCATGGTAGTAGCGATATCCGCACTTGTTGCACACGCCAATCGGCATGTGCTCCAGAATGACGAATCCCAGCCGATGCCTGAAAACTTCCTGCGCGACGACGCGCTCCTGTACAATCCCATCGCAATACTCGCACTGATAGCCGTACATTCTACCACCTCTCCAACTCAGCCGCTTCGTAAACGGTAATGATCAGATAGCCGCCTATCTCGGTGAAGCGCCTCACAACGCCCACGTCCGTTCTGGCATCCTCCGCTGACCCAACAACAGTATATCGCGGCCCTCGCGGGTCGTCGGTCTCTGTCTTTGTGATCCTACCATTCAGGACGGCGCATTCGACATCCAGAATGCCCAACCCATCCTCGGCCATTTCTTCAATCGCATGACGGGTCAAGTCATAGTCGCCGGTCAGAATGGCGAACTGGATTTTGTCGAGTACGCGCTGCGTCATTGCCCGAATTCTCCACACGATGCTCGCGCCGCGCCATCAACGCATGGCTCGCTTGCTTCTTCCTGGGCCAGCCATTCTTCACTGATTCGCTATCTTATCACCAACCACGTCACCAGCGCAACCGCCCCGAACAAAATCGAGAGCGCGTACAGCCCCACCAGCCCCGTCTGCAAGCGCCGCGCCTGACTGCCGAGCCAGCCGGTGACGCCCGCCAGGCCGTTGACCGCGCCATCGAGGCCGCCCTTGTCCACCGTCCCCGCAAACCAGCCCGCCAGGTCGCGCAGTGGATTGACGAAAATGGCGTTGTAGATCTCATCCACGTAATACTTGTTCTCGACCAGTTTGCCGAACCAGCCGAGCGACTCGCGCGCCTGCTGCGGGATGTCGGTCTTGACGACGTAGATGGTGTAGGCGAAGTACGCGCCGGCCAGCGCCACCAGCGCCGACACGGCCAGCAACGCCCACTCCACCCAGGCGACGGGATGCGCGCCCGCTTCGGTCGCGCCCTCGGCGGCGGCCTTGCCCGCGTGGAAGACCGGCTCCAGCCAGTGCTCGATGGCCGAAAGGTGCGGGATGCCGATGTAGCCGGCCACGACCGCGCCCACCGCCAGCACGATCAGCGGCACGGTCATTACCGGGGGCGATTCGTGCGCGTGATGGTGCAGCTTCTTGTCGCGCTCCGCGCCCCAGAATGGCACGAAGACCGACCGGAAGGAGTAGATCGCGGTCAGGCCGGCCGTGATCAGCCCCACGCCCCACAGCACCGGCGACTTCTGCCAGGCGTACCAGAGGATCTCGTCCTTGCTGAAGAAGCCGGAGAGAAGCGGGGTACCCGCCAGCGCGGCCGCGCCGATCAGGTAGGTCCAATAGGTTTTCGGCAGCTTCGCCCGCAAGTTGCCCATCTTGTTGATGTTTAGCTCGCCCGCCAGCGCGTGCATCACGCTGCCCGCAGCCAGGAACAGCAGCGCCTTGAAGAAGGCGTGCGTCGCCAGGTGGAAGATGCCCGACGCATACGCGCCCACGCCGACCGCCAGGAACATGTAGCCGAGCTGCGAAATGGTGGAGTAGGCCAGGATGCGCTTGAGGTCGGTCTGGGTCAATGCGATGGTGGCCGCAAAGAGCGCGGTCGCCGCGCCGATGCCCGCCACCCAGGCCGCGCTGGTCGGCGCCAGGTTGAAGAGCGCCGCCGAGCGCGCGGTCACGTAGACGCCCGCGGTGACCATCGTCGCGGCATGGATCAGCGCGGAGACAGGAGTGGGGCCTTCCATCGCGTCGGGCAACCAGACGAAGAGCGGGAGCTGCGCGCTCTTGCCCGTCGCGGCCAGCAGCATCAGCATGGTCACCGTCCCGATCACCCCCGCGGCGACCAGGGTCTCGGCGTTCGCGAAGACATCGGCGAAGCGGAGCGACCCCACGGTGCCCCAGATGACCATGATCGCCAGGGCCAGGCCAAAATCGCCGATGCGGTTGACGATGAACGCCTTCTTCCCGGCGTCTGCAGCCGACGGCTTCTCGAACCAGAAGCCGATCAGCAAATAGGACGCCAGCCCCACCCCCTCCCAGCCGACGTAGAGGAGCAGGTAGTTGTTCGCCAGCACCAGCGTCAGCATCATCAGGATGAAGAAGTTCATGTAGGCGAAGAAGCGGCCGTAGCGCGGGTCGTGTTGCATATAGCCGACCGAGTAGACGTGGATCAGGAAGCCGACCCCTGTGACCACCAGCGCCATCGTGACCGAAAGCTGGTCAATCAACAGTGCGATGTCCACCTTGAAGGAGCCAGTCGCCATCCACTGCCACAGCACGACCTCGTGATGGCGCTCCTCCACGGGCAGGCCCAGCAGCGCGACGAACTGGCTCACCGCGACGGCAAAGCTCAACAGCACCATGCCAGGCGCCAGCCACGAGATCACGCGTTTGCCCAGGCGCTTGCCGAGGAAGGCGATGATGAGTGTCCCCAGGGCGGGGAAGAGAAGCATTAGCCAGGAATAATCCAGCATGGGTACTCCACGTTGGTAGGTTGGGACTTGGTAGATTGGTAAATTGGTAAATTGGTAGATTGGTCATCGCGGGGTAAGCTAACCTGTTTCCCAAGATACCTCACCCGAAGCGATGTCCGCCAGAATATCTTTGAGGTTCTCGATCAATTCCAGTTCGGTATCGCCCTGCGTCCAATAGTCAGGATGATCGTTCAGGAACCCCAGGAAGGTATCGCCATCGCGCCAAAAGGTATACTCTACAGTATTCACTTCCGCTTCTCCCTTACCACACAGGTGTCATCCCCTTCTGACCCCTCGCCCAATCTCTCTTGGTCTCATCATCTCGCGGCTAGTCACAGGTAACGCAACTCGTTGCTCAAATACCCCCATCGCCGAAAAACATCGAGCGCACCCTCTTGCGTCAACTTGAGAGCCAGGCGGCTTTTCGCCACGCGATGGAAGAACGGCGCAAGCGGCTCGGCTGGCTGACAACTTCGCATCAGGCGAGTGAGCTTTGGGTGCGGCTGACGCTGCTCCGCGGCGTCACATAGTACGCCGAGCACCGATAGATCGCCATGTTGCCGCGTCAATCGCAGCAGCTTGCTGGCCTCCACGCGCTCGATGTTCCGAATCAGCCAATCCAGCACGACCCAGGTGAGCCGCCCCGACTCCCGACAATACGCCGTGCTCTCGGCGATCACTTCTTCGGGGCTGCGGATCGGCAAATTCGGCAGGCTCTCGGCCAACAAAACGCGACCGCCAAGCTGCTGCCATTCCTGGAATAGCTGATCTACTCGGTCGGCCATCCCTGCTCCTCCAGGAAGTACTTGATTCGCTGCGCCCAGTCCGGTCGAAACCGGCTCACGTGATCCATGATGACTACAAGCGTTCGCTTGTCGCCTTCTGACAATTGCGGGAGCAGAAGCTCCAGGTCTTCCAGGTCTTGCTCTCGCAAGGCCACGATTTTCATGGCCGTCTGCTCTGGTCGGCCCAAGACATACACCCGCAGCCGTTTCAATGGTAACGCCAGCGGCGTCAAACGATGGTAGAAGTCTGGCGGCAAGATGTCGGCGAAGCCCTTTGCGGCATCGCTCATCCAGTCTTCAGGTAGGTCGTCTCGCTCCGCTACTGTTTTGATTGCATGGCGCAACTCGTGAATATCGCCCCGCAACAGCAGCATATCTATGTCACGGGTTGCACGGCGAGCGCCAAAGTGGAGAATCATGGCCGCGCCCCCGATGATAACAATGTCGCAGGGGGATGATAATCGGCGGTCTACTTCTCCCAGGACTCTGGCAAGCTCATCTTTGTCCATGCGGCGCCTTCGTGGCTTTCTTGCGCTACCCCTTCAACAAATTCACGTCTTCGATATTCGTCGTATCCTTGTTCTTCACCACCGTCATCACGATCGCCAGCCCCACCGCGACCTCGGCCGCGGCGACGACCATCGCCATCAGGACGAAGATCTGGCCGTTCAGGTCCAGGAAGTGGAGCGCCAGCGCGGCGAAGGTCAGGTTGACCGCGTTGAGCATCATCTCCACCGACATGAAGATGATCAGCACGTTGCGCCGGATCAGCATGCCGACGACACCGATCGTGAACAGGACGGCGCTCAGGATCAGGTAGTAGGAAGTTGGAACCATAGGGTCTATCGCTGCTCCCTCATTCTGGCTCGCGCGGCTCAATCACCAATCTGACCCCGCTGAGAATTTCGCGCACCCGCCTGGCTGAGAGCGTTCCGATGTATTCGTCCAGGTGCGCCTTATCCACGGTGAAAACCTGCGACACGTTGACGATACTTTGCCTGGGCAAGTTCGCCTCGCCGTTTTCAAGCAATACATTGCCAGGCGCGTCTGCTCGTTTGAGATTCGAGGTCAAGGCGCAAACCACGACCGTGCGAATCTGGCTGCGGTTGAACAGGTTGTTCTGGATCACCACGTGGGGATGCCGGTAGCCAGGCTCGGAGCCGGTTGGTTCTCCCAGCTCGATCCAATACACGTCGCCCTGGTTGATCACCATTCACCTTCCACGATGCGACGATGATGATGTCGGGCCTCTCGTCGAAGTCTTTTTTCTGTCAAGTCTGGTTCGTCGGCATAAGCCGCATTGATTTGCGCCAATAGATCTCGATTGTGTTGACGGCTTAGATAATCTTCCATCGCCAGGCCAAAAAGCCGGCTGCGCGAGACTCTCATTTTGTCGGCGAGCGCCTCGACCTGCTCGAAAAGCGACTTCTGTATCGAGATAGCGGTCTTTACATTTTGCATCGGTTATACCTCCGTTCCTCCTAATAGTATAACCGCCAACTCGCCGAGTGTCAATACCGAAAGGGCATCGGCATTGACCTGCCATTTATAGTCTGTTATCTCTCTGCGCCAACACCACCGCGCCCACCATCCCCACCAGCAGCAGCACTGACGTCAGCTCGAACGGCAGCAGGTAGTCGGTGTAGAGCGCCGCGGCAATGGCCTCGACACTGCCCTGGCCGAACGCGGCCGCCGTCCCCTGCGCTGCGTGAAGCTGGCCGGTGACAAGGCCGTAGACCACTCCCGCCAGAAGCAGCACGCCCAACACGAGCGCGGTGATGCGCTGCCACCCAAGCTGGATTGGAAAACGTGAAGACGCGGCAGCCTTGTCTCCTTGTCTACTTGTTTCCCGATCCCCCGCTCCCAACTCTCCCCCGCCGATCAGCATGACCACGAACAGGAACAGGACGACGATGGCGCCGGCGTAGACGATGATCTGCACCGCGGCCAGGAACTGCGCCTGGAGCATGATGTACAGCGCGGCCAGGGTCGCGAAGTTCAACAGCAGGAACAGCGCGCTATACACCGGCTTGCGGCTGACGATCACGCCGACCGCGGCGACGATGGCGATCAGGGCAAAGACGATAAACAAGAACATGGATACCTCACGTGTTGCGTGCTGCGTAGTCCGTATTGCGTAGTCCGTATTGCGTAGTCCGTAGTTCGTTCACGTTGCGCCTCGTTAAGCGATGTGGAATGCGCACCACGAAATACACACCACGAAATACACACCACGAAATACGCAGTACGCAATACGATTCACTCCGCTCTCACTACCACATTCGGAACCTTCGGGTTCAACAACTGCTCTTTGGTCAACAGCAGGCCATCGCGGTCGTACACCGCCAGCTCGAAGTCGTGGCCCAGGACAATGGCCTCCACGGGGCACGCGGTCTCGCAGTCGCCGCAGAAGACGCAGCGCATCAGGTTGACCTCGTAGTTCTGCGCGTACCGCTCGCCAGGGCTGTGCGGGTGCTGCGGATCGTTCTCGGCCGCCTCGACGTGGATCGCGCCGGTGGGGCAGGCCGCCTCGCACAACATGCAGCCGATGCACCGCTCCAGCCCGTTTTCATAGCGTCGCAGCTCGTGCCGCGCGCGAAAACGCGGATAGACCGCGATCGGCTCTTCGGGATATTGCACCGTCAGCGGCTTCGATAGCAACGCCTTCAACGTGACGCCCATCGCCTGGGCGACCGCGCCGATTTCTTTGAAGACCATGCTCACATTCGACATGCAGCAACTCCGTACTGCGTATTCCGTTTGATGCCCTTGTCTACTTGCCTACTTGTCTACCCGTCACAGCAACACCACCATCACCGCCGTCACCGCCATATAAACCAGCGACAGCGGGAACAAAAACGTCCAGCAGAAGCGCAGCAGTTGATCGTAGCGCGGCCGCGGGACACTGGCAGACGCCCAGATGAACAGAAAGACCATCGCCAGCACTTTCGCGGCGAAGTAGAACAGCCCCAGGATCGGGAACTGCTCGACGAACGGGCCGCGCCAGCCGCCGAAGAAGAGCGTCACCGCCACGCCGCTCGCGCCCAGGATGTGCAGATACTCGGTCATGTAGTAGAGCGCGAACTTGATGCTGCCGTACTCGGTCTGATAACCGGCCACCAACTCGTTTTCGGTCTCAGGGAAGTCGAACGGCTTGCGGCTCGTCTCGGCCAACATGCAGATGAAGTAGAACGGGAACGCCAGCAGCAGCCAGGCCCGCAGATACCACGGGATCGGCGTGGCTGGTGTGACGATCTGGTTCAGGTTGAGCGTGCCATAGACCAGCAAAACCGAGATCAGCAGGATGCCCATCGGCAGCTCATACGAGAGCATCTGGCTGCTGGTGCGCAGCGCGCCGAGCAGCGAGTACTTGTTGTTGCTGGCCCAGCCGCCCAGGATGACGCCATACGTGCCCAGCCCCGCCACCGCCAGCACCCACAGAATGCCGATGTTCACGTCGGACACCGCCAGCGGGATCGCCTTGCCGAACAGGTTGACCGTCGGCCCCACGGGAACCACCGCGAAGATCAGCAGCGCGGGCGCGATCGCCAGCGCCGGGCCGAGCACGAAGAGGATTTTGTCCGTGTAGCTGGGGATGGTCTCCTCTTTGAAGATCATCTTGAGCGCATCCGCGATCGGATGCCCCAGCCCGAACTTCCACGCGCGGTTCGGCCCGATGCGCTGCTGAAAGCGGCCGATCAGCTTCCGCTCGAACCACGTCAGGTACGCGAAGCCGGTCAGCAGGACGACGACCAGCACGACCGATTTGATCGCGGGAATGAGAATCAGGTTGATCCAGTCCATAGCACCGAATCCCGTTAGTGTTGGACGGTGGATGGGTAGACAAGTAGACAGGTAGACAAGGCCGACCCACCAACCATCTAACCAACAAACCGACTAACTAACCAGCTATCGTAATCCTCACAACTTCGTCACGTCCCATGCCCAACGTTTCTGCGGGCAGACCGGGCAGGTTCGCGGGAATCCAGGCCGTGCCGGGCTGCACCGAGGCGTCGGCTTTCAGAGTCAGGGTCACGCTGCCGTGGGGCGAGGCAACGGTCACCTGGCTGCCCGCGGCCAGCTTCGCCGCGGCCAGATCGGCCGGGTTGAGCGCCACGAACGCCGCGGGCGTCAGCTTGCGCACCGGCTCCGGCGCATATTGCATGAAAAGGCTTGCGTCCCAGAAGAGCGGGCTGCTGACCAGAAGGAAGCTACCGGGTTGGGGACCAGGGACTAGGGATTGGGGATTGCCTGGTCCCGAATCCCTGGTCCCCAATCTCAAATCCTTCGCCGCCCACTGCGCGCCGCCCTCGCCCAACGCCTCCCAGCGCAACGCCGCGTAGCAGGGCACGGCCTTGCCGATCTCCTCCAGCACCGCTTGCGCAGTGGGATAGTTCCACGGCTTGGCCGCCGGGCCGGTCTTGGCCTTGCGCTTCTTGCGTTTCCAGTCGGGCAATTCTGGGGCCGCGGAGGGGGCGACCGCGGAGGGATCGCCCCTACTTTCGGCGCCCTGCCACTTCTCGGCCAGCGCGGCCAGGATCGCCCAATCGGCTTTGCTCTCGCCCACGGCGCGGATGCCCTGCGGTCCACGCTGGATGCGGCGCTCCAGGTTGGTGTACGTGCCATCGGCCTCGGCGAAGCTGCACGCGGGCAGCACCACATCGGCCAGCTGTGCGGCCTCG
The DNA here is from genome assembly GCA_016876015.1 of Chloroflexota bacterium. GTDB lineage: Bacteria > Chloroflexota > Anaerolineae > CG2-30-64-16 > CG2-30-64-16 > VGOD01. The sequence continues at coordinate 3,512 of VGOD01000137.1, read as the reverse complement.
GTCAGGAAGAGGTCCTGGACGACCAGGAAGTCGAGCTTGCGCAACGCCTCGGCTACGGAAGGCAGGGCCGCGGGGTTGTCGCCCATGATGAACAGCCCCTTCACCCCGCCGCCGAGCATCTGGGCGTAGCTCTGGCCCGGCTCGGCCGGGGGCTGCAGGCCCCACAGCTTGCCCAGGCGCTCCCGTACGACCGCATCGTTCAGCGCCGCATAGCCGGGCAGCGAGTCGGGCAGCAAGCCCATGTCGCGCGCGCCCTGCTCGTTCGCCCCCACGGGGATGTATGCCAGCTTATCCCCTTGCCCCAACGCGTTCGCCAATCCCGCCAGCGCGACCACGGTCGCCCTGCCTCGCTCGCCCCTGGCCGCGTCCGGGCCGTAGAGGAAGAGGGGGGATTTGGCGGCGGTGAGTAGTTCGACGGGTATTAGGTATTGGGTATTGGGTATTGGGTATTGGGGATTACGAGCATCCTGTTTGCCCCTCGCATCTTGCGCCCTGACCCCTGATCCTTGACTCCTGACCCCTGACTCCTGACCCCTGACTCCTCTACTCGCCTGCACCGCCGCGGCCAACTCGCCCAACAGCGCTGCCTCGTTGCCTGGCAGCGCCGGCAGATACGCGCCGGGGTACTTCGCCAGCTCGATGCGCCGCGGATTGACAATGAGCAGTTTCGCGTCGCTGCGGCGGACGACCCGTTTGATGTGCAGATCGAGCAGCGGCGCGGCCTCGCTCGGATTGAGGCCGACGAGCACGATCAGGTCGCTCTTGGCGATGTCCGCAATGGCCGAGAGGCCGGTCGGCCACGCGCGGACGGCCGAGCCGCCCGCGAAGTCCACGTTGTTCACGCCGACCACCGCGCGAAAGAACTTCTGGAACAGGTAGGCCGCCTCGTTGCTGACCCGCGGGGAGGCGATGCCGCCGATCGCATTCGCGCCGCCTGCATCGGCCAGCGCGCCAAACTTGTCCACGATCCGGCCCAGCGCCTCGTCCCAGGTGGCCTCGCGCAATGCGCCGTTCTCGCGCACCAGCGGCTTCGCCAGCCGCTCCGGGTGATCCACGAATCGGTGGACGAAGCGGCCCTTGTCGCAGATCCACTCGTCGTTGACGGCCAGGTTCTCGCGGGCGACGATGCGGCGCAGCTCATGGACGCGCTCGTCCAGCCGCAGGTTGCAGCCAACCGGACAGTGGTTGCAGACACTCGGCGTCTTCTTCAGCTCCCAGGGGCGGTAGCGGAAGCGCGTGACGCGGTTGGTCAGCGCGCCGACCGGGCAGATGTCAATGATGCTGCCTGAGGTCCTGGCATCTACCGGCTGGCCGGGGAAGGTGTCAATCATCGTCTCGCCGCCGCGCTCGAACAGACCGAGCTGCGGTTTGTCTTCCCACTCTTCCAGGTAGCGGATGCAGCGCCAGCAGAGGATACAGCGCTCCTGGTCGAGCACGATCAGGTCGCTGATCGGGTACTTCTTGTTTTTGTGGCGCTTCGGCTCGATGAACTTGCTGGCGCCGGGGCCGTACTCCATCGTCTGATCTTGCAGCGGGCACTCGCCGCCCTTGTCGCAGATGGGGCAGTCGAGCGGGTGGTTGATCAGGATGAAGCCCAGGTTGGCCTCGCGTATCTTCTTCACCTGCTCGGTGTTCGTGCGGACGGCCATCCCCTCGGCCACGCGCACGGTGCAGGCGGTGTCGAGCCGGCTGCCGCGCGGCCCGACGAACTCGACCAGGCACATGCGGCACGCGCCCAGCGGATCGAGCTTGGGATGCGAGCAGAAGACCGGGATCTCGATGCCAGCCGCTTTGGCCGCATCCACCACCAGCGTCCCCGCGGGCACGGTGATTTTGATGTCGTCAATGGTCAGGGTGACCTGATCGGGCATAACAGTCCTCGAATAGGCAAACTGCAAATGGCAAATTGCAAATTGCAAACAGCCGGAAACGGGCCAATCTACCTCAAGTTCCTGCCTAGATGGATGCTCAATCTACGAAGCAAACGTTGATGGCGTGCTCGCGAAATGGAGCCGATGCTTCCGGCGGCGTGACCACTGGATACAGTCATCAAGAAACCTAGCCGGATGATCGAGTCGTTGAGCAGACCGCTCCCCCCGAAGTCGGAATCCGTGTAGACAATTAGCTCGTCGAATCCGGCAACGAACTGATGTAATTGCGAGCTGACACCGCAAATGAGTAAGTCGCCATAAGACGGCATTTCGCACAGAACGATCGCAGGCCGATATTTGATTTTGCTGTCCGCCTGCGGAAATGCTGCGAGAATGACCTTTCCCTCATTCACGGTTTGTACTCTGGATTGGGTTCACGGATCATATCCAGGGTGTACTCAGGCTCATCTTCTCCGTAAGCTCTCTGAAAATGCTCGGCGGCGAATCTAAACCAGGCCTCTCGTTCATCCAACAAGTCTTCAGATGCCATTACCGCGACGACGATCCTTGAGCGTGGCGGTATCTGAATCGGCTGGAGTAATTCCAGGTGGGTTGCATCCAAGACTTGGGATTCTATCATCTGCATAGCCATTCTCATCACCTCTTTTCCCTCTTGGTCGTCTCTCAACGCGCGCGAAGTCGAAAAAATGAAACCACTCGCCATCATCTTCCATGAAGTCTTCCATGTCCAGGTTGTCCCAGAATACTGCCTTTTTGTAGCTCTTGACCTCAAGAAGCTCGATTCCATTTAGCCTTTTCAGCACTGTATCGCCATGAGGTCGTAGGCTTTCTATGATCAACGGGATCATCCATTGCACATTTCCTTCGCGTGGAACTGACTTCGGCTAAAGCGTATGCCTGGCAAATAACCACTGAATTATCGGAGAAATCACTTTAGCGAACAAGTCGGTGAAGAAGTTGGATAAGGAAGTATACGTCCAGTAAACCAAGAAACCCAAGGCAACAATAGACAGGCCTAAAGCTACAACAAAAGCTGGAACTGTCACAAGGTAGACTTGACCTGTAAAGGCTTGTGTCAATGGAGTAAGCGAATCCCGCCTAAACGGCACAACAAACGCGCGAGCAAACAGCCAGCCGACTAATCCCCAAAGAACAAGGCAAATCAAAGCTCCACCTATACCATTCAAATTCCAGAACTCGGTAATCCGCGACGCCCATCCAATAAGGAAACCGAATCCTGCGAATAGACAATTCAAAATCACAACTCCAGGATACACTAGCCACCTCAGGTCTCGTACTTGTTTGCTCATCCACTGATAGAAGGATTCCCTCGCCATAATCTATCCCTCCACGAGTCGGGAGACAACTTCTCGGGCATTCACCACGTTCTCGGTCAATTCGGCCAACTTGACGCCGCCGTACGCCCTTGCAAGTCCTTGATCTGACAGCCGATACCAGAACTCGCGTTCATCGGCCAAGTCATCCGTTTGTAAATATGCCCACGCCACACCCTCATCCGGCGTGTCCCAGTATTTGGCCAGCGAGCAAATGGATGCCTGCATCCAGGCGCGCTTGTCGGCTTCGGTGCCGGTGTCGACGGCTTTCCCCATCAACCTTGCC
>VGOD01000136.1 GCA_016876015.1 Chloroflexota bacterium | reverse complement strand
CTGCTTCTGGCGGCGACCGTCGCCAGCAATGGGGCGTCGGCGCTGCTCGACCGGGAAGTACACTGTCTGCCGTAAGCAGTTGCCGCGCCCCGACCGCCGGTCTGCGACCGGCGGTGAGCTGCCGAAAGGCTTAGCTTGATGCGTATGGGGTCATCCACCAGGCGCGGACGCTGCCCTGCGCGCATCTGCGCCCAGCTCGGAGACCAGACGAATCGCGGTCGCGGCGTCCAATCCTTCTGGCGGCCGGTAGCCGATCCGCTCGAAATAGAACAGCGTAGGCGCCAGCAGGTGCAGGTTGTTCAACAGCGGCTCGGTGTAGCGGATCGCGGCGTACAACGCCTGGCCAATGTGGTGGTGTTGGCTGACGTGGTTGTTCCAGTCCACCCCCTCCGTCAAGAAGCCGAGATTGCCGTAGTGATGGTTCGCGATGGCGCGCAAGATGTCCAGCCCCACGTCGCGATGCGCCTCGTCGCCGGTCTTGGCCCACGCTTCCAGGTAGGCCAGCGCAGCTTCGGCGTTTTCCCACAGGTAGGCCGTGTCCCAGCTTTCCTCCATCCACAACAGCCCCTTGGTGGCGACCCCGTTGCGATCCTCAGCCATGCGATAGCGGCCGAGGCCGGAGAGCGCCGCCCTGTAGGCAAAATCGCGCCAAGCCGGCCGGTTCAGGAGATCGGCGGCCTGGCGCAGGGTGCGAAACGCGACCGCGTAGGCCACGTTCTCGTGGTCATCGTAGGTGTCGTGGTTGATGCTGCCCCAGAATCCAGGCTCTGTCGCCGATACACCGGCCGCGGCCGTGAAAGCATCGGCCAACGTCGCAACCTCGTGGCTGTGGTCTCCCAGGCCGCGGGCGGTCAGCGCGACCGCCAGTTGCAGCAGGAACAGCCCGTCGGCGCTGTGATCGAAGATCGGATCGGGTTGGCCGTCCTGAAGGATGCTGGCGCAATGCGGAGTCAGCGGGAACGGCTGTCCATCGAGCGTGATCCGCCGCGGGGTCCAGCCGTTGGGCAAAAGCGAGATGCGGTTGCGCAACCAGCCGCCCAGCCGTTGCGCAGCCTGGCGCAGTTTCGGAACGCGGGCGTCGTGTCCCAGGTCGTCGGCGCATTCCAGCATCTGCACGCCTACCCGCGCCAGCGAGCCGGGGCACAGCCAGTCATCTCGGTGGACGTAGTTCAGGCAGAAGCGGTCTTGGGCCAGCTCGTAGTAGGGCCAGACGAAGCCCGTCTCCTCGTCTATGAAACCGTCGGCCAGTACGTGATCGAGCAGGAGGAGGGCTCTGGCCTGCATCGTTTCATCGCCCAGGTAGCGCGCCCAACGGTGAAGCAGATGCGCGCCGCCGACCGCGTTTGCGGCCCAGCCAGGGCCTTCCAGGTCGCCGAAATCGTGCCAGTGCATGATCTCGCCGTCGGGTGCGACGAAGCTTGACTTCGCCCGCAGATGGTCGCGATGCGGCTCCAGGCAGCTCAGCGCGAACTGGGCCGATGCCCACGCGCTGGCGAACAGAATCGTCTCGAGAGGATAGGATTGAGTGCTCATAGTGCGGTCTCCGGCTTCAGTGTAACCGTTCAGCCTATGTCAAAACGCAAGCTGAGCAGGAGTGGCCGTGCTGTTCCGGCCACGCAGTCGAAGGATGCGGAGCGGTCGCCGGGCATGGCCGTATTCCTTCGACTTCGCTCAGGACAGGCTCTTCGACTACGTCCGGCACACGACGCCGGACTCCGCTCAGGATGCTTGTAACTAACTTTGAATACACCCATTTGATAAGACGGGCGCTTCTGTTTTCGTTTGGAGAATTCCTGCGCGAGGATTTCATGCCGGACTACGGTCTCACGGCCAGCTCGCTGGCAGCGGCTCTGGGTGTGTCGCGCCAGACGATCCATGAACTGCTTCGAGAAGAACGCGCCATCACGCCGCTGATGGCGTTGCGGTTGTCCCGTCTGTTCGGAAACTCGCCTACGTTTTGGCTCAACGCACAGCGGGCCAGGGATCTTTGGGAAGGTGGCTGAGATCATCAGCACGGGTATCTGGCTTAGAAACGGATCGGACTGGATGGCGGTCAGGACCCCCAGGCCGTTCACCTCCGGCATAACCATGTCACACAGCACTAGGTTGGGCGATTGCTCTCGCATGAGCTGGAGTCCGCGCAGGCCGCTCTCCGCTTCGAGCACCTGGTAACCGGCCGTGCGAAGCATCAGTCCCAACAGCCGGCGTACTTCGGCGTTGTCGTCAATCACCAGCACGCGCTGCGGCATCTCGCACCCTCACGATCGCACTTCATTCTCCAACACCGCGGCTCCCACGGTCACGCGCACCGTATCCCCCACCCGCAAGGTGAAATCGTCGGCCGGCACGATGCCCGTGCCCGTCATCAGGAAGACGCCGTGCGGGAAGTCGAGCTCGCGCGCCAGGTAGGCCACGAGTTCGACCGGATCGCGCTTCATCATGCTCGTGCGCGTCTGGCCGCTGAACACTACAGCCTCGTCGCGCAGCACCGCCAGCTCGACGGGCAGATCGCGCACTTCGTCGGCTGTGGCGAGGATGATGCCGGGCCCCAGCGCGCACGAACCGTTGTAGATCTTGGCCTGCGGCAGGTAGAGCGGGTTTTCGCCCTCGATGTCGCGCGAGGAGACGTCATTGCCCGCGCAATAGCCGACGATCTCGTTGTGCCGATTGATCACGAGGGTCAGCTCCGGCTCTGGCACATTCCAGCGGCTGTCCCCGCGAATGCGGATCGGCATCGCGTGACCGGCGGCTCGCCAGCCGAGGGACTTGAAGAAGAGCTCTGGTCGCGGCGCATCATACACGCGCGAGTAGACGTCGGCCACCGACGACTCGGCCTCGCGCGCCGCGCGGCTGCGCAGATAGGTGACGCCGGCCGCCCACACCTCCTGGTTCGGGTCCAGCGGCGGCAAGAGCGCGCCCGCGGCCCGCGTTTTGCGCCACGGGTTTCTCAGAATCTCCACTATCACCTCTCTCGGCATACTCAACAGCAGGCCCAGGTCCAGCTTTGCCGACATAAAGCGGTCATCGCATGCCCAACGCGAGCCGCCTGGCGTTTCGTGATGCGTCAGATACATGGCAACCTCCAACCTCCAACGTCCAACCTCCACCCTCTATGTCCCCAGCCGGCCGATGATCGCGTCCACATCGTAGATGCAGCCGCCCCACGCACCGCCGCCGATGTTCTGCAGCGCCGCCCACAGCCGCGTGTCGGCCGGCAGGTCGGGATCGGGGGCCAGATCGGGGTGCGGCGGCCGGGCCGCGAGCAGTTCTGCGCCTTGCGCGGCGCTGTAGCTTTGCCCATCGTGCCCCACGACATCAATCGCGCCGGTCAGGTTGATGCGATCCACGATCACCCGGATCGTGTCGCCTTCTCGGACGCGGCCGAGGGGGCCGCCGGCCAGCGCCTCGGGGCCGACGTGGCCGATGCACGCGCCGGTGCTGACCCCACTGAAGCGCGCGTCGGTGATCAGGGTAATCTCCTTGCCCCAGGGCAGATGGCGCAGCGCGGCCGTGAGCTGATAGACCTCCTCCATGCCGGCGCCGATCGGGCCGCGGCCCATCAAGATCATCACGTCGCCGGGCTTGACCGGCCGCTCGCCTTGCCCTTTGACCGCGGCGATGGCCGCCTTCTCGGTGGTGAAGACCCGAGCCGATCCCACCTTGCGATAGACGCCATCGGGGTCCACCACGCTCGGATCAATGGCCGTGCTCTTGATGACCGCGGCCTGCGGGGCCAGGTTGCCGGCCAGGAAGCAGACGGTGCTGGTCAGCCCGCGACGCCGGGCCGTGTCGGGGTCCATGATGACATCGGCGGGGTCTATGCCGTCGAGCTGCGTCAACAGGCTGCGCAGCCGCAGCCGGCGCTCGCTTGCTTCCCATTCGTCCAGGTTCTCGCCCAGCGTGCGGCCCGTGACGGTCAGCGCATCCAGCCGCAGAAAGCCCAGCCGGCGCAGGTGCAGCATCACCTCTGGCACGCCGCCGGCCAGGAAGACCTGCACGGTGGCGTAGCCGGTGGGGCCGTTGGGCAGCACGTCCACCAGGCGGGGAACCTGCCGGTTGATGGCTGCCCAATCGTCGGCAGTGGGCCGGCGCAGGCCGGCCGTGTGCGCGATGGCCGGCACGTGGAGCAGCAGATTGGTGCTGCCGCCGAACGCCGCGTGCACTACCATGGCATTGTGGATCGCGTCCTGCGTCAGGATGTCGGCGGCGACGATCCCTGCGGCCTCCAGCGCCAGCAGCGCGCGCGCCGCACGGCGGGCCATGTCGGTCCAGATCGGCAGGCCAGAGGGGGCCAGCGCAGAATGGGTGAGCGCCAGGCCCAACGCCTCGCCGACCACCTGGCTGGTGGCGGCCGTGCCCAGGAAATGGCAGCCGCCGCCCGGCGAGCCGCACGCGCCACACCCCAGCGCGGCCGCCTCTTCCAGTGTCACCAGGCCGTGGGCGAAGCGCGCGCCGAGGGATTGGATCCTGCCCAGGTCCTCGCCGCTTTCGGGCAGCAACGTGACGCCGCCGGGAACGAGGACTCCTGGCAGCCCGCGCTGACCGGCCAGCGCCAGCATCATCGCCGGCAGTCCTTTGTCGCACGTGGCGATCCCCATCACCCCGCGACGGGTGGGCAGCGAGCGGATCAACCGGCGCAGCACGATCGCAGCGTCGTTGCGATAGGCCAGGCTGTCCATCATGCCCGGCGTGCCTTGCGTGCGGCCGTCGCATGGATCGCTGACGAAGCCCGCGAAAGGCACTGCATCGTGCTGTGCGAGCTCTTCGGCTGCGGCTTTGACCAGCAGCCCCACTTCCCAATGGCCGGTGTGATAGCCGAGCGCAATCGGCCTGCCGTCGGCCGCGCGCACGCCGCCCTGCGTGCTCAGGATCAGGAACTCCTTGCCGCGCAGCTTGTTCGGGTCCCAACCCATGCCAGCATCTTGCGTCAGGCCGAAGAGGTCGCCGCTGGGCGCATTGGCCAGGTACTCCGGGTCCAGCGGCAACCGGCCGGCCGGACCGGGGCCATGCGTGCGAACGTCGTAGATGGCGGGATCAGGGGCGTCTAGCGATACGCCGGCCGTCCGCGTGCGTGCGGTCATTTGCGTCTGCTCCGAGCGAGAAGATGAAGTGAACAGCATTCTATCATACTGCGGCCTCCTGCCGCAACCAAACGAGAGTTCATATGCGGCGATGGCGTGCAACTTGCTCATCCCGCGTCCATCGCATACAATCGGACCAGCCTGGCGCGCGCGAAGCGCGACCGCTCTGATACAGTCAGTTGTAGCATCAGGAGGAATCCATGAAAGACGCCATCGGTTGGGGCATCCTGGGCCCTGGTCGCATCGCCGGCCGATTTGCCAGCGAGTTGAAGACCCTGGAGGAGGCGCGGCTGGTCGCGGTCGGCTCGCGATCGGCCGACAAGGCCGCGAGCTTCGCAAGCGAATTCGGCTGCGAGCGCGCCTATGGCAGCTACGCCGAGATGCTGGCTGACCCCGCGGTAGACGCGGTCTATGTGGCCACGCCGCACAACTTCCACTGCGAGCACACGCTTTTGAGCCTGGACGCGGGCAAGGCGGTCTTGTGCGAGAAGCCGTTTGCGGTGAACGCCGGCGAGACGCAGCGCATGATCAGCCGCGCGCGCGAGCGCGGCCTGTTCTTGATGGAAGCGATGTGGTCGCGCTTCAACCCGGTCACGGTTCAGGTGTGCGAGTGGCTGGCCGCAGGACGCATCGGTGAGCCGCGCATGTTGACCGCCGATTTTGGCTTTCGAGCGGCCTGGAACCCCGAGACCCGTTTGTTCAATCCCCACCTGGCTGGCGGCGCGCTGCTCGATGTGGGCGTGTACGTGTTGGCGCTGGCCTCGATGGTTTTCGGCCGGCCCGCGCAGGTCCAGGCTGCCGCGCACATCGGCGAGACCGCCGTGGACGAGCAGACCGCCATGGTGCTCAAGTACGATCAGGGGCAGCTCGCGCTCCTCTCGTGCGCCATCCGCACCCCCTCGCCGCACGCCGCGCGCATCGAGGGTACCGAAGGCGCCATCGAAATCCCCGCGTTCTGGCACGCGACGACGGCCCGCCTGACCCGTCCACGCGAGGAGCCCGTGGAGACGACCGGGAGCTTTGGCTTCCGCTACGAGGCTGCCGAGGTGATGGCCTGTCTGCGCGCCAGCCAGACCGAAAGCCAGCGCCTGCCGCTGGCTGAAACACTGGCGATCGTCGAGACGATGGATCGTGTGCGGGAGCAGATCGGGTTGAAGTATCCGTTCGAGTGAGGGCGGGGGCTTGCGGGCCTATAGCGGATGGGCTTCCACTTGCTCGGCGATGCAGCGTATCCGCTCGATCGAGTTGATGCTCATCACCAGGTCCACCACGCACAGGATGATCGGCCGGTCGCCGATCGTGGCCAGCAGGCGGCTGATGTGCTCGCGGAACGCCGCCTCGCTGGTGCGTGCCTCCAGGATCGGCGAGGGAATGCCGCCCCAGATGATCGGCCCGTCGCGCCAGGTCTCCCAGGCCTCCTCGAAGGTGCAGGGCGTCAGCGGCGCCGGCGAGAACGACTCGCAGACATCCAGCCCCGATTCGGCCAGCAGCTTGAGCAGCGGCCGCACGTTGCCGTCGGTGTGGCTGCCCAGCTTCTTGCCCTGGCCATGCACGATCTCGGCGTAGCGCCGATAGGCCGGCAGGCAATAGCGGGTGAAGAGCCGCGGGTTGGTGATGCCGCTTTCCAGGTTGTCGGTGAACTCGACATAAGGCATCTGGAACGGGGCAAGCCGATGGAGGGCATCGGTCGTGCGCTCGTCGAGCAGGTGCAGCAGCCGGTGGACCGGCTCTGGGTTGTCGTGGAGCGCGTAGAAGAGCGGCGCTTCACCTACATATTCCAGCAGCAGGTGCTGGAAGGGTATGCGGTTGAGCGATGGCACGACCAGGCCGATCTCGCCCAGGCGGGCCTGCTCGGTATAGCAGCGGTCGAATTGGGGGGTGAACTCCGCGCGCTCCAACAGATACTCGACGGTCCGATAGTCCGCATCCTCTTTGATCAGGTGATCGAGCTTGTAGGGACGCGTGCCGGTGACGACCATCTGCTCGTTCACTTCCCAATGGATCGAGAGCCTGCCCACCGGCGTGGTGACGATCACCTCGGCCTGGCCCGGCCGGTCGTCGGGTATCAGTTCGGCAAAGGAAGGGAACGAGGTCAACAAGGGGTCGGTCGCACAGTAGATGGTCTCGCCCGCGAAGGTACAGGCGACTGTGGCGCCGACCAACCGGTAGCCGAAGGCCGGCGCGACCACCTGTTGGCCCATGCCGACGGCCCGGTGGATGTCGGTGAGGCTCAGTCCGACCAGATCGGCCGGCAACGTGCGATTGCGGCTATGGCTGGCGTGCCAAAGCTGCAACCGGCCGATGAAGGGATGCCGATCGGGCCGTCGGCCGGCGAGCACTGCGAGAACCCGCTCGCGCACGGGACGTTGACCGAGGCTTGCTGTCATGGGACGACCTGTGTGTCCACGATCTGACCATCGCGCAGTTGGAGCACTTCGTCAACATACTCATCCACCAGCGGGTCATGAGAGGCCATGATCAGCGTGGTGTGCTCCTCGTACACGATGCGGCGGAAGAGCGCCAGGATCTCGCGGCCGGTAGTGGTATCGAGCTCACCGGTAGGCTCATCCGCGATGATCAGCGTCGGGCTGTTGGCGATGGCGCGGGCGACCGCGACGCGCTGTTGCTGGCCGCCCGACATCTCGAAGGGCCGGTGATGGATCCACTTGGTCAGGCCGACCAAGTTCAGGCTGCGCAGGGCGCGCTCGCGGCACTCGCGACGGCTCTTGCCGGCCAGCCGGGGCATCAGCTCGACGTTCTCGAACGCGGAGAGGGTGGGCAGGAGTGCGAATGATTGAAAGACGAAGCCCACCTGTTCGCGACGCCAGCGGGTGAGCTGGCTCTCGTTCAGGTTGGCCAGCGGCCGGCCCAAGACCTGCACTGTGCCAGACGTGGGCCGATCCAACCCTCCGATGCAGTTGAGCAGCGTGGTCTTCCCGCTGCCTGAGCGGCCCTTCAGCACGATAAAGGCGCCGGGGCGAACCGTCATGTTCACCCCGCGCAGCGCCATCACCTGCTGGCTGCCCAGCTTGTAGGTGCGGACGAGATCCTTCACCTCGACAATGGGAATCTCGGTTGGCCGGGGCTGCCCGGCCTGTGCGAGCGGCATGGCTGCTGGCATCGGTTATCTCTCCTCCTCGCCAGGACGTCTGCGGCCGCGCAGGAGGCCGAAGAGCCCGCGACGCCTCGCGGCGGCCGGAGTCGCTGCGCCTGATGCCGTCGCCTGTTCGGCCAATGGCCGTGCGACGCTTTCGGCTGCAGCGTTGGTCTGCTGGACGGCCCGGATCAGGATGCCATCGGCGGTGCGTTCTAGCTGCGCCCGGTTGCCGATGCCGAATTCCTCCAGGAACTCCTTTGGCACTTGCAGCCGGCCGGCCGAGTCCAGCACCACCAGCTCCTGGAAGTGGAAGGTGGGCAACGCCTCCTCGATGCCTTCCTCGCCTGCGGGCGTCTCGGTCGCGGGCTGGGCAGCCATGTGACGAATCGTCTCGCTGGCGGTCTTGCCGTCCCGAATGGCGACCACGCGATCTACATGGTGTGCGATGGTCTGGTCGTGGCTGACGATCAGGGTGGTGAGGTTGTACAGCTTGTTGAGGTCGCGGATCGCCTGGTAGATCGTCTGAGCGGTCATGCTGTCCACTTCGCCGGTCGGCTCGTCGGCCAGAAGGAGCGTGGGGTTGTTGGCCAGCGAGACGGCAATCGCGACGCGCTGTTGTTCGCCGCCAGACATCTGGCTCAGGCGATGGCGCCGGCGGTGCGCCAGTCCAACCGCCTGCAGCAGCTCTACGGCTCGCTTGCGCTTCCTGCCGGGCAGCTCGCCCATGAAGGTCATCGGCAGCTCGACGTTTTCTTGCGCGGTCAAATAGGGGACCAGGTTGCGGCTGCTTTGCTGCCAGACGAAGCCGACGGTCGAGCGGCGATAGTGGTCGAGCGCGGCATCGGGGATCTTGCGCAGGTCGCGTCCGCCGACGAGCACGCGGCCTGCGGAGGGCCGGTCCAGTCCGCCCAGGATGTTCATGAGCGTGGACTTGCCGCTGCCGCTGGCGCCGACGATGCCCAGCAATTCGCCGCGACGCACAGACAGATCAAGCCCTTGCAAGGCCACCACTTCGAGGTTGGCGACCTTGTAGATCTTGACCAGGTTCTCGCACAGGATGAAAGGGTCTTCGGCCATATCTCTGCTCTACGCGGTCTCCCCCAGCTTGACCGCCTGAAAGATACGCATACGCAGCAACATCGCTGCGAGCAGGCTGAGGGTCGTCAGGAAGAGCACGCCCATCAGCAGATAGATGCGCACCAGCGTAGGCCAGGGCATCATCACGACATACGGCGGCACGTTAGCCGTCGCGCCGCCGCCCACTTGCATATACGGGATGAACAGGTTGCTGGCCCATGATCCCAACACCGTCCCCATCACCAGCCCGGTCAGGATCAAGAACGCCAGCTCGGAAGCCAGGAGCACGGTCATCTGGCTGCTCGAAAGACCGATGGCGCGCAGCACGCCCAGCTCGATGAAGCGGCGGCGGAACGAGAAGAGCGCGTACAGCATGAAGCCCAGCACGGTCAGCACGGCCGCGGCCGCAAAGCCGACCGACAGCAGGCCAAACAGCCCCTGGCGCTCTGGCCGGCGTTCCTCTTTGCGCACCAGCCCCGAGGATGATTCCCAGGTGATCACCCGGAAGCCAGCATCGCGCACTCCTTCTTCGATGCGCCAGGGCGCCTGCGCCGGGTCGGTGCTCAGCCACACGTCGTAGGGAATCTGCCCGCCGGCCATCTCGAACAGATAGTCCAGGTTGCCGACGAACAACGGCCCATCCGCGGGATACCAGGTGGGGAACAGATCGAAGTAGCCGGCGATCTTCATGTCTACCTCGACCTGGCGCAGCGGAGTCTGGATCGTCAGGCGCAGCCGGTCGCCGACGCTGAGCGCGTGTTCGGACAGCAGGTTGGCCGAGACCAGGATGGCGTTACGACTGGTGGCAAGCGCGTTCATCAGCGCGCCGAGGTTGGCGGGCGCAAAGTCGCGGCGCCAGAAAGCCACGCGCGAGAAATCCACGCGATCCACACCGATGAAGATGGCCTTCTGGCTACGTCCGCTGAGCGGCGCGGCGGCGATGTAGCGCGCGACACGCGCTGCGGCCCGGACCCCCGGCACTCTCAAGTGCTCGGATACGGGGAGGAATGTCCACTCTGGTCCGGCGTCTTCTGCGGCGGCCGCTGTGCTCGCGGCGCCTCCACTGCCGAACTCGAACAGCCCCGATGATTTGGACTGGCCCATCTCGACCATGTGCATGTCGGCGCCGGTGCTGTAGTAGGCATGGTCGAAGGTATGATCATCGAGCGTCTGCGCCAGCGATGCTGTGTACGCCGACAGTCCGATCGTCATGATGAGAAGCGCCAGCGGCGCTGCATAGGCGCTCTGAGTGCGCGCGAGATGGCGCGCGGTGAGCAGCGCGCCCACGCTCTTTGTGTGGCCGATCAGCCAACTGATGCCCGCCATGATCGGCGGCAGCAGCCGCAGCACCACCAGGGTCATGGCGAAGAGGCCGAGTGCGGGCACCAGGAAGAGCAGCGGGTTCTGGAACGGATCGTTCGGCAGGAAGTCTTTGGCGCTTGCCGCGCCGCTCAGCGTGGCGCTGACGACCGGCAGAACCAACGCGCCTTGTTTGCGCAGCACATACGCGCCGTAGGCTGCGGGGATCAGCAACAGGAAGTCCAGATAGGCGCGCTGCCACCAGGGCGGCCGCAGCGCCCGCGCCCGCTCTTGCTTGTAGGTCACGATCGTGTGCCGGGCGGCGCTGAGGGCCGGCGCCAGTTGGGCCAACAGCGTCAGGCCGAGCACGACCAGGCCCAGGCGCAGCGCGGCATCGGTGACCATGACGCGCAGATCACCCTCCAGACTGAAGTCCAGGAAGGTGCGCGTCCGGCCGATCAGTCCGGCCAGCTCCCTGGCGGCCAGGATGCCGAGGCCGAGACCGATGGCAGACAGCAGCAATCCCTCGACGAGGGTGATACCCAACACCTGCAGCAGCGTGGCCCCCCGCGAGCGAAACACCGCGATCTCGTTGCGTTGGCGTTCCACCGCCAGCCCCGCCACCAGCCCGATGAAGGTCAGCATCAGGCCGATGATCGGCACGCTGAAGGCATAGAGCAAGATCGAGAGGATCAAGGTCTTGCGCTGGTACTTGATCAGCGCGTCGGTAGGCGAGATGTCGAGGCTGAGCCTGGCCAGAAAGCCGGCGGCCCGTTGTTGCACCGTGATGATGCGGCTCAAGAAGGCGTCGGCGTTGCCCGCGTTCAGGCTGGAGCCGTCCATCACCAGATACCAGACCGCCAGGTAGATCTCGTTGCGCAGCGAGCTGCTGATGCGACCGAGGAAGGTGGCCTCTGGTATCAGGACCAGGTCTTCGAGACCTTGCGGCCGGTAGAACCAGAAGTCGTCATTGGGGTCAACGGCTTGCCAGATGCCCGCGACGCGGATGAGCGCCTGGGTTGTGGTGCGATCGCTCTGGCCCCGTACCGGTTCGAGCAGCACATAGGTTTCGCCCACCTGCAGGCCGAGCTTGGCGGCCAGCGGCTCGGCGATCATCGCCTCGATGGGGTCTTCGGCGCCGACGGCCGACACAGCCGGGAAGCGGCCGTCTACCACCTTGATGCGCGTCTCGATGTCGCTGATGGAGCCCAGGCTGAGCCACTCCAGGGGTTTGCGGCTGCTCCAGGCTGCGATGTCGGCCGCGGGAAACAGTTGGAGCTTGTCGGTGGCGAAGTGCCGGACGAACAGCTTGCGCGGCAGCCCGAGTTCTGCGCCTGCCGCGCCGCTCAGATAGCTGTCTATCGGCTCGATCTCGGTGGTTTCCAGCGGGCCGTGCCAACTGCCGATGTAGCGAAACATGAAGGCAAAAGGCGAGCGCACGGGCAGACCCGTTTCGCTGCCTGCGCCGGCGCTCAGCTCAGTCTGGAGCACGCGGTAGTTCACCGCATCGGCATACATCGGCAAGCTGGCAGCCAGCGCCGCGGTCGCAATCAGGCCGACGGTCACTGCCAGCGCCAGCCCACGCTGCGCGAACAGCCGCTTGAGGGCCACGACGAGCATGGCCCACCAACGAAGTATCGGTCGCACGTCTGCCCCTATTGCCCGACGATGGTCTGGCCCTCTTGCACGCCTTCGACGATCTCGACGCGGTCGGGGCTCTCGATGCCGACCTTCACGTCTACGCGGCGTTGCGCCGCGCCCTCTTGCACGACCACGAAGCGCCGGCCTTCGAACGAGCGGATCGCGGCAGGCGGCAGCCACACGACATCCTTCTTGTTCTCCAGCAGCACCGTCACGCGCACCAGGTCGCCCAGTTCCAGCTTGGCGGCCAGCGCAGCATCTTTCAGTGCCACGCGGGTGGACTTGTCGTTGTCTTCGGCCTTGGTCGTGGAGCCGCTGAGCGAGGAGGTGAAGGGCAAGCGGCGTATGAAACCGGCCATCTCATCGCCGGGCCGGCCCATCAGCACCAGGCGCGCCGGCATGTCTACCTCAAGCTTGGCGACGTCCTGGGTGGATAGATCGGCGCGGATGTCCAGCTTGGTCAGGTCGCCCACGACGACGACCGGCTGGAACGCGGTGGCCGCCCGGCCTTCTGTCACCGAGATGGAGAGGATGCGACCATCGAACGGCGCGACGATTTGGGCGTCCGAGACAGCCGCTTCGAGCTTCTTGACCGCCTGCTCAGCCTGTGACACATCGTTGGTGAGCACCGGGTCCAGCCCGGCCGTCTTCAGATCGTCGAGGGCGAGCTGCGCCAACTGCACTTGCCGCTCCTGGACGCCGATGGTGAAGCGCTGGTTGTTGAGCGACTGGAGCGCCAGTTCGTGGTTGGCCAGGGCCTGCTCGTAGGCCAGCGTGGCCGCGTGCAAATTGGCTGCCTGGATGGTGGCGGCGCGGTCGTTGCGCCAGGCGATCGCGTCGTAGTCGGCCTGGGCGCGCTTCCGCGCCAGGTCAGCCTTTTCAAGGTCAATGGCGGCCAGCGTCTTCCGCGGGGTCAAATCCTGGGCTTTGGCCGAATTCAGGTTGAGCTCGGCGATCTCGAGGTTGATCTGGGCGCGTTTGATCTGCGAATCGAGGTTGCGTTGGGCGGTTTCCAGCCTGGATTTGGCGCGCTCCAGGTTGAGCCTGGAGGAGGCCAGATCGCGTTCGAGCGCATCAATCTCGAGATCTGCGATCAGTTGTCCCGCCTTGACCATCTGATCGCGCTCGGCCAGCACTTTGCGCACGCGACCATTCACCCGGAAGAAGAGCTCCTTTTCCGTCACCGGCGAGACGCGGCCGGTGAACTGGAGTTCTTTGATCACCTCCCCGCGCTGCACCTTGTAGATCGGGTTGGAGGGCACAATGGCGGTGGGGATGGGTGTGGGGGTCGGTTCGTCGGATGCGAGCCGCCGCGAGCGGTCGGCCGTGAACATAGTGCAACCGACCATCCAGAGGGCGACGACGAGCAGGACAATGGCCTGTACCGGTCTTCTCTTCATGGCAGACACCTTCGGAGCATAATGGGTAAAGCGGTCCTAGTGTATCACGAAACGCCCCGCCCGCCAAAATCGTCCTTGCGTGGGCTGTAACAAGCATGTGGGGGGAGGGTGACGACGCAGTCTTCTCAGGCAGTTTCGCCTAGCTTGACGGCCTGGAAGATGCGCATGCGCAGCAACAGGGTGGCCAGGAGCGCCAGGGTGGCCAGGAACAACACCCCTTGCAGCAGGTAGATGCGCACGATGATCGGCCAGCCGATCGTCACAAGGTAGGGTGGGATGCGGTCCGCCGGGGTGGCGCCCACCTGGAGATAGGGGATGAACAACTCGCTGATCCAGGCGCCCAGTCCTGTCCCTGCAATCAGCCCCATCAGAATCAAGAAGCCGAGCTCTGACGCCAGCAGCCAGGTCATCTGACTGGCCGAGAGGCCGATGGCGCGCAGCATCCCCAACTCGATGAACCGGCGACGAAAAGAAAACAGGGCATAGAGCAAGAACCCGAAGACGGTCAAGAAAGCTGCCGCGGCGAAGCCTACCGACAGCAGACCGAACAGCCCCTGGCGCTCGGGACGGTGCAGTTCGTGGCGCACCAGCGACATCGCATCGTCGGCCGAGGAGATATCGAAACCCAGCGCACGGAGATCGGACACGATCTGGCTTCCTGGGATCGCCGGGTCTGTCTTCAGCCATACATCATAGGGCGACTGTCCGCCGAGGCGCTCGAAGAGGTAGTCGAGGTTGCCGACAAAAAGCACGCCATCTTGAGGATACCAGGATGGGAACAGATCGAATGCGCCGACGATCTGCAAGTCCATGTCCGCCTTTCCGCCGGGCGCGTCGACGGTCACGCGCAAGCGGTCGCCCGTCGCCAAGGCATATTGCGCCAGGGCTTCGCGCGGCAGCAACACCCCGTTGCGGTCAGCGGCCAGTGCGTTCATGAGCGCGCCCAGGCTGGCGGGCGCGAAGTCATGGCGCCAGAAGGCGACGGCCGCGAACTCGACGCGATCCACGCCCAGGAAGACGCCGGGCTGTTGACCCGCGCCCAGGCGTGCGGACGCGCGGTAGCGCCCCACTCGCGCAGCGCCCAGCACGTCGGGCGCTTTGAGATGCTCAGCGACCGGCAGAAATTCCCAGCTACGCGTTTCGGTTGCGCCAGCTTGTGACCCGCTTGCCGATGGGGCATCCCCCATACCCGGCAGTCCTGAGAGCAGCAACCCGCCCGCAACCGCCGACTGCCCGCCTTCCACGAGCCGCATGTCGCTTCCTACCTCGTAGTGCGCCTGATCGAAGGCGTGGCCATCCAGGGTTTGGGCCAGCGACGCGGTGTACGCTGACAGGCTCAGGGTAAAGATCAGCAGCGCCAGGGGCGCGGCGTAATAGCCGTGACTGCGGGCCAGGTGACGGGCGGTGAGCAATAACCCTACGCTTGCGGTGTGGCTGCTCAGCCAGGCGAGCGCGGCCATGATCGGCCGCAACAAGCGCAGCATCACCAACGTCAGCGCCAAGACCGCCAGCGCCGGCGCCAGCAAGAGGAGAGGATTCTGGAAGGGATCCGCGGGCAACGCGCTGCTAATGATCTTGTTCGCCTGCGCTGTCAGAGCCGGGCTGACGATGGTCGGCGCGATGCTGCCCTGCCGGCGGAGCACATACGCGCCATATCCGGCTGGGATCAGCAGCAAGATGTCGAGCCAGGCGCGTTGCCACCAGGCCGGCCGCAACAAGCGCGCCCGTTCTTGTTTGTAGGTGACGACCGTATGGCGCGCCGCGCTGATCGCTGGCGCCACCTGGGCCAGGACGGCCAGGCCCAGCAGCCCCAAGCCGAACTGCCATGCAGATCGGGTGAGAACGATCCGCAGGTTGACCTGGCCGCTGAAATCGAGAAAAGCACGCGTTCGGCCAATCACACTCGCCAGCCACTGTCCGAGGACGATGCCGGCCGCCAACGCCACGATGCCGAGGAGAAGACCCTCAAGGAAGCTGATGCCGAGCACCTGCGTCGCAGTGGCCCCGCGACTGCGAAAGAC
>VGOD01000135.1 GCA_016876015.1 Chloroflexota bacterium | reverse complement strand
AAAGACCTTGTTGTCGGCGATCAGCGCATCCAGGTCGCGCAGCAAGGCCAGCAGCGCGGCGTGGTCCAGGCGCTGGAGGTGGGGTTTGAGATGCGACCAGGCGGGAGAGGGTTGGGTGGGCATGGGGAATCAACTCATGAAACGATCAATCGTTGGCGTAACCAGCCCAGGCAATCGCCCGGCGTCCCGACCTTACAGGGCAAGACGTCGAGCCTGGGGTTGCGCAAGAGGTGTTCTTGATCGTGCGTCACGAGATAATCCGCCTGGCAGGCGAGCGCCTCGGCCACCACGCGGGCATCGGGCGCATAATCCACCCATGCCGCGACGCTTGCCTGCTGTTCAGCCGTGGCCGCCGGCCCGGTCTGCGCCTGGGCCCGGTGCAGCAGGGCAGCCAATAGGGGCAGCAAATCGGGCGCCTTGCGCCGGAACACCTCATCGGCCCCCATCAACACGGCCGGCCCCACCCAAATCTGAATCACACTGCTCTCGCCCAGCTTGAGCAGGGCGCGTGCTCCGCCGGTTGCAGGGAGCACGGCGGCGAAAATCGCGCTGGTGTCCAGGAAGATGCGTAGCTCAGGCATATTCCGCCCGCACTTCCCGCAGCGTCTGGAGCATGGACTCTAACGTCTCACCCCGTGCAGTCAACTCCTCAGCGATGCGATCGGCCAGCGCGTCCACCTGCGACGGCTGCCGGCTCAACACGAACACGCCGTCCAGATCGAGCAGCGTCATCTGCTGGCCGGGTTGGATGTTGTGCGCCCGGCGCACCTCTGTCGGTAAGGTCACCAGCCCGCGCGGGGCGACTTGCAGAGTGAAGGTCTGCATCATGTGGCTCCTTTCTGATATACTGATAATCAGAGCGTCTGATTATCAGTATCGCAGAAAACGAAGCAGCAGGCAAACGCCGAGCGATTCACAGCGTTGCAACCGTGATCGTTAGCACCTCATCGCCTTTCAGTCGCGACCCCGCCGGCCGCGGGTTGCCGATGCGGTCCTCGTGGCCGTCCCAGCGCTGCGCCGGGAGCGCGCCCCAGCGCCATTCTACTGCGTTGAGCGCTTCGGCCAACCCCCCGCGCTTCAGGGTGATCAGCACCACTCCCTGCACGCTGGCTGCAATGAATCATGGCTCTGCAACCGACTGATAAGCGCCATAGCGTATCTTCTTCTCAGACCCCTGCCGTCGGAAGTCCTGACCACACAGGTAGAAAACGCCGCTCAGGTTGGGCCGCACGATCACTGCCAGGACGCTTCCCCCCTCCAACCCGATCCGCTCCGCGGGGTAGGCCCGCAGCGCATGCTCCATGGCGACATTCGGGACGGTAGGCTCGAAACCGGGCATGAAGTTGATACGAACTTCGTTCTGCGTCGGCGGCAGCTTGAGTTGCTTCCTCTCCCGATCGTTTGGCCTGAATGTTCGCTCCTCCTTGCCGGTCATCGCTTTGAGCAACAAGTCGCGCATGTCCGTCAGGTTGGCTGCAATATCCTCGCGCAGCCGCCGGGCGCCAGCCTGCCTTGCTTCGTCGAAGGAATCGGAGATGCCGAGCACTAAGACGCCCCCGCGGTTCTTGCCCTCGGAATCGCCATTGGCAAAGGCGCAGATCGCGTGCAACAGATGGTACATGAACTCAGGCTTGTTCCAGGTGCCGGACTTCAACTCCAGCAGGCTGGTCTCGACCGCACGCTGTCCCACGGCGGGGCAACTGGCGCGGATGGCCTCGATCAATCGCTCTTCATCGAATACGTGGCCGTTCTCGTCAATTCCGATATCGGCCAGATAGCCCACGCCCCGCATGGGGGTTTGGATCAAGCGCGCGATCTCCTGACCCTGTGGCGTGACGTTGCCGGACGCATCCAGATAGCCGAGCCGGCTCGCCAGAGCTCTCGCAGTCGGTGAAACAAAGCCTGGGACGCCGCGCAGCAGGCGGTCGAAATCGTCCCGATAGGCAGCCAGGCTGAGAAATGGGATGCGCACCAACTGATAGCGACCTCGCGGCGGGCGGAAGGCATTCAGCCAACGGCTGTCGCTCCTATCCAACCTGCGTAGTTCGTCTACTGTCCCCCACTTGTCGATGTCGTCATCTACCCACAGATGATAAAGCGCCTCAACGCCATGAAGCTGGGCTGCAATGGTCGCCAGCGCGGCCATGCTCTTGCGGCCGCCGGCGACACCCAGGTAGACCTTATCCCCCTGCGCGTGAGCGTCCCAAAGGATCTCCTCCACCAACCGCATAAAGGCGAAGACATCGTTTTCCCGGATCAGGTCATTGCTGTCGAGTTGCCGGTTGTCCCTGTCCTTGTCGCCCTCATCGGTGGGAGCATAGGGAACCCCGATGGAGTTCAAATACTCCGCCAGATAGAGTACCGCCAGATTGGTCTTAGGATCCTTCCGGGTTGAGCTGGACACGGTGATGATCCGGTCAATGTGGATCCCATCGTCTTTCAGCGCGTGATACAAGCCACTGACCGCGCCGGGTGACAGGCCAAGAGGGGATAAGAGAATGTTCATGAGACAGATCTCCCTGTTTCAACTTGCGGGCAATAAAGGCTTGACATTGGCGGCACTTAGGTCTAAAATAAAGTCAGACCGCCAAAGGTCGAAAGGGGACGACGCACCGGGGATAGACGCTCATCGGCTTGTGGCCGCCGGGCATCTTCCCAGGGTCATAAGAAATGTGGGACTTTGCCCCCGCCCCACTTGGCGGTTGTTATTGTTCCTTGCACCAGATCAACCATCGTTCACGCGCCCGCTCGACCCGATCGGCATCGCGCAGGTAGAAGTCGCCGATGGAATGCTGGCGGTCCGACTTCTCCCGTTGCAGCCACACCACCACTTTGAGATACCCTCGCGGCCCCAGCCGCTTGTAGAAGATGGCATTGTCCGGGTGGCGGTCGCCATGCACTTCGTCAGGATCCAGGACGGCGCGCCGCGCCACGTCCAAAAACCGAATACGGCCATCGGTCTTGCTGCGCACGTACTGGAGCCGGGGCTGGGTCAGCACGATGGTCAGATTGTCCTCGGTCAGCCCCGCGATGCCTGCCACCCACTCGGCGCGGATGGAACCGATCAGCAGGATGTGATGGCGCTCGATCAGCTCGGCGGGATCGGTGACGTAGACGCGCCAGTCGGGCTGCGATGATGACTGGTCGGTCATTTCTATTGCTTACTCATGTTACGCAGTGACGTAGTGTCTTGTTATGCAGGATTTTGCGTATTGCCGTTTGACCCCCACCCCCGGCCCCGCCCCCTATTAGGGGGCGGGGAGCGCTCTGGAGGGGTGTTTCGGGCGGCTTCGCCGCCCGAAACACCCCTTTGAAAAGGCTCCCCCCGCTCTCCCCTTCCAGAGGAGAGCGGGGAAAGGGGTGAGAGGGGTTCCACAGCAAAGTACCAAATCCAACTTAACGAAGCACTAAGTATGATAATCATATTTTGCAAGGCACGATTGCAGGCATCAACTTGAGGCTCAGCGCGCACGCCCTCCGTCCCTACAGGGTGGGCGACAGCAGATCGTAGGGGCGCACGCCGTGCGCCCCTACCACGGCCTGCGCCCCCGCGGCGTGCACCCCCCACAACCGCCGTCTTTGGTGGATCGCACAACCCCGCGTTACGGCACGCGGGCCTGTTCACCGGGAAGGGCCATCTACGCCGCCATCCAGTTCTCGACATGCAAGCCGGGCACGCGATCGAACTCGCGCATGTTCGCGGTGACCAGGGTCAGGTCACGGGCGATACATGTCGCGGCAATCCAGGAATCGTGTGCACCGATCGTCTCGCCCCGCTGCGCCAGGCTGCTCCACAGCAAGGCATGCGTGCGCGCGACCTCCAAATCAATATCGAGTACCGGAAAGCGGGCCAGGACCGCCTCGACAAAAGCCTGGCGCCGCGTGCGCACAGCCGGGTCTGTCGCCCGATAGACGCTATGGAACGGCTGAAAAATAACTTACCTCATTCGCCTTGGAAACCCTGGCAAAAAGACCTGGAATCAGGTAAGTTATTTCCGCGTCGTTCCTATGCAGCAACTCACTGGCCGAGATGACCGAAAGGAAGACCTCTTCCGCCTCGCGGCCGGCGACGTGGCCGGCGATATCGAGCTGGCCCCGCTCATAGGCGATGAGGATGCTCGTATCAATCAGGATTGCCATGGATCCCTCAACCCCTGGCCAGGCAGCGTTGCGCGCGCCGCATCGAGATCGGCGGCGAAGCTCTCGGCTTCGGCCGGGGTCAGCCTCGGCAGCGATTGCAGCACCGCCTCCAGCTCGCCCAGCAGCCTGCCGGCTGCGATGGGTCGGATCTCGGCGATAGGCTTGCGGCCTTTCATCACCACGAAGCGTTCCCCCCGATAGGCCACACGGTTCATGTAATCCGAAAAACCTCGGACCATTTCGGTGACCGATAAGGTGGTTGTGGGCATTGCGCGAACCTCTGTAAAATATGATAATCATATTTTACAAAGAAACAGTGACGTGTGTCAACTTGAAACTCAGGGCAAGGCTGTGGTCAAGCGGGCCATCCGATATCGCTCCCGGCCGCAACATGCCGGCAGATCATCCGGTAGCCTCCTCCTTGATCGCCGTAGCTGTAGTGATGTGCAAAGCTGTTCAACGCCGGACCGCAGCGGAGAAGCTCGCAGCCCGACCGGCCGATATCGCCCACGACCACGGTCGGGTTCAGCAGTTCTGCCTCGGTCGGCGTCCGGCACACGACCGGTGCCCCCGCCCCCAGGCCCTGCGCGCCGGGTAGATGAAGCCAATGGCGTCAAGGTCGGGGGTGGGGTGGGTGAGGAGAAGGGTGGCCTGATCCTGCGGGGTCATATGCCTCACCAACTTCCTTTCGCCGAGGTTACCCTTAGTTGTGCGGATGGCCATAGCGCAATCCGGGCACGAGCGCCAGGCGATTCGGAGATGCCTGGCGCTCCCTCAACACGGCTATAGCTTGCGTACCTTGGTTACCCGACGGCTACCACCTGTCTCTGTGGTCGCATACTGAACGCGAGCATTCTTGCCTGGAGACCAGGAGTGGTCTGCAATGCAATCGCGGTCAAAACGTAACTCTTCGTTCGTCTCGTTGTCTACAAGACGCCCCCGTCCTGTGTCCGGTCGGTACTCACGCACCGTTCCGGTACGCCAGGTTAAGGCGGTAGGCGGCTCTGGCGGTGGAAGTGCGACTGGAGCCTGTGCCGGTTCTGGTCGCGGAAGAGCCGATTGTTGACTGATTGCCGTCACGCCTTGGAAATATCCATAACCGGCGTTCGTCTTGCCCCCCGCGCCCAGGTTCGCCAACGCATCCCACAACCAGTCACGGGCCTGACGCGCCAGGCCAGGATCATCTGCGGCCACTGCGAAGGCAAAGCGACTGCCGGCTTGAACAGTAAGGAAGTAAATCGGTACTGGACTGAGATAGTCTGCCGGCGGCACGTTTGGCTTTTTCTGGTAGTAGTCGCCATAATGAGGATTCATGACGTCTACAGCCAGGGCAGGAGGTTCGACGGGGACAGCCTCGAAAAAGACCACGCCGCCACGAGCCTTCTGCGTACCGAACACAGCCCGGTAGGACTTGGCATCGCTGTCCAGAGCCGTCAGCAATTCGTCTTGCCTCACTGTCTTAATGCGAGCTTCAACAGGCACTGCGTTATCCCCGCGCAACTTATCGAGAAGCTGCTTTTGCTGGTCGGCGTCTGACTCCATCAAGAGGGCTTCCAGCCGTTGGATCGGCGTAGCGTCTGATCGTTTTACACCTGGAGGCAGGGCTGAAACACCCAGCCGTTCGGCTATCTTCCACAGTGCCCATGCCTGCGTCAACCCCTTCAGTGCACTGCCGGGGATATACGGGAAGCCGTAGATGCGATGAAAAGTGAAACCAGTCTCCAGCACGCTTTCGCGACCCAGGCCCACGGTCAGCCGCCATTCTGGACTGGCTTCGAAGATGCAATCATCGGGCGCACCTGCGGCTTTGACAGCCTCACGCCAGCGGCGGTGATGCTCTCGGATGAGTCTTGTATAGTCAGGGTCGGTGCGCGCACGATCAGCCGCGACCTTCATACCCTTGAAAGCATCGAACTTATCCCGCCCTTCTAATGTCCAGTTCAGACCAAATGGCGTATAGCGATCGAAGATCAGGCCAATGTTCCGACTACTTGTCCGTTCAGACCCGAAGGCAGCCTGGGTATCTTTTGGCAACGCGTATTCGGCCATCATACCTCCTCGGCTTCGGGCAGTTCGGCCTCAGCGAAACGTTTCAGCCAACCCAGGAAGGCCAACGCCTCGGCAGTGGCTTGGCGATAGACCTCGCTGCCCTGCACCAGTAACCACTCCAAGAGATACTTCCACTTGTATTGCTTGGCGCTCTGTGCATCGGTCTCGTAGTTCTTCTCGATTAGCCATTTCTCTAAGGCATCCTGTTGTATTTGCTTGCGATGCATGTACAGAAGCACCCACCCAGAAAGGTGATTGTACGCCGAGGCATGTGCCAACTGCTCGGCCGATGGCGGCTTGCCAGGCTTGGGTGTACTCTTGGCACGCAAGAAGGCGAGGGTTTGCCCCAGTCCGCTGGTAGTGATATGGGCTGGCAATTTCGTGGCAATCGTACGGTACTTGCCCTTGAAGTCTTTGGGCTTCACGTCTGCAATGCACTCCCAGGCGCGCGCTGCCCGTTCCTGTTCGAGCGTCTGTTGTTGGCTAGGCATCTTTCACCTCCCGAAGCGCAGGCACACCATGCCGCGCCCCACTGTTTCGTCGCCGCCGAGCTGCATGCGCTTCGGGCTGAGATTCTGAACAAATCCCAGGATCTTGGCCGCACCGCCGCTTGCGTACCAGTCCGCTGGCACGCCCGGGGTCTGGTTCCCCTGCTTGTCATAACTCCTGGCGCGGCTGGCATGGAGCGGCGCATAGAGCAGGGTGTCAGAAGGCAGACTTTCCTCGGTCCACAGCGCGCCTTTGGCGACGGTCTTTCTTTCATCGTCCAGGCGGACGCGCGTGACCACCTCGGTGGCATACAAGGTGAAGTCGCGGAAGGCGTTCTCCGGCAGGACGACCAGGCCCATTGGCAGTTTGGCTTTCCAGTAAGCGTACTCAGGACGATCAGGAAGCGCATTGTCGGCCAGCCATTGGCCGATGTCCTTGACCTCTTGCTTCTCCGTCGGCGCAAACGAGAACTCTTCCAATACCACCTTGCCGCCAGCGATGACCACATTGCCCGACACCCAGGCTTCATCCGCTTTCGGTTCAGCAGGCAATGTCAACGGTACCTCCTGGTTGTTGCGCTGGACCTTCAGCGACTGACCGGCGACCGTTGCATCGCGGAAGAAGCGGGCCAGCGCATCACAGCTGGTCGTCCACGCGAAGATGCCGGCCAACGAGCGGACTGGGAAGAGCAGAAGGCGTGCATCAGCCGGAGCAAGCGCGCCAGCATGTTCTTCGGCCCTAGTTGATTCGGGACCAAAGACAGTTTCCAGGCCAAGCTCCTGCGCCGCCTTCTGGCGAGCGCGGTTCTCAGCCTCACGTTCAATCTCCTCTGGCTTCATTTGTTTGCCACTCTTCTGGAGGTCATTGCGGATTTCGGCCTCATAGAGGGGTTTGTATTTCGTCTTCAACTGCACAAACGGCTGCCAGCGATATGCTTCATCCCGCAACTTGCCCTTGATGCCAGTGGCCTGCACCAACGGGTAGCCCGTCACCCGTTCACGCTGGATCGGGAGATCCACCGATGCCAGGCCGCGGCCGCTGCCGGCGTGCAGCGGCGTTTCCACGTACAAATAGAGGAGAGAAGACGCTTCAAACATTGATTGCCTCCTGTAGACTCATGCGTAGTCCCATTTGCCGGCCAATACCTGGCCGAAACCGATTTGCCCATCGTCTGGGCCGTCCGTCACCGGCGTGCCGGTGTAAGTGATCGGGCCGTCAGCCTCGAAGAAGAAGACGCTGCCAGCGGGAACGTAGCGGTACATCGCCTTCTGGAAATTCCCCCGCTGGCTCTCGGTGTCTATGCGTGCGCCGCCGATGGACTGTACCCGGCGCACGGCCGCTGACACCAACCGTAAGTTGGTCCCACTCAACCAATTCCCCCAATCCGCCGCCTGCCAGCCCTGGGCAAACCAGGTTGGTGTGGAGAAGTAAAGCCTGAGGCGGGTCTTGCCATCGTTTTCCGGTTGCGGCCAGGGGTTAGCTGGCGGAGCAAAGGATACGATTTCATACCGTCCCCCCCGACTTTCGCCGCCAATGGATGTCAAGCCGTCGGCCGGAAACTGGATCTTGGCGGACAACTTACTGTCGTCTACCTCGACCAGCAAGCCGATCTCCTGCCGGGGCCGGGCAAATTCAACCTGGTAGAGGAGGCCCTCCTCAGGCCGTTTCATGCGGCTATCTATACCCACCCCAAAACGCGACTCGTGCACAAAGAGCCGCTCGTCCTTGAGCACCTGATCAGGAGTCGGAGACACCCCTTTCAGACAGGCCACCAGTGCATCCCAAGCCAGCCAACCAGCCGCCTCTTTAATCGGCTGGTTGGTGCGAAGCCATAGCGGCAACAGGCCATCCTGGGGCCAATTCGCGCGGAACGGGCTATCGCGCAACGGTTGCAGGATATGATATTGTTGGCTGATTTGGACGACATCGGCCGGCAACGGCAGGTAGGCTGCAACCTGCCGCACCTTGCCGCTGTTGGGATCTCGCGCCCCGCGCGCAATGAATGGTCCGCGCAGCGCGAACGGCGGCCGGTCAGCTGGACAGCCAATTTGGCCAGCCACTGCCTGCGCCGCAGGATCCTTGCGCGCATAGGCCGGCAGGGGCACACCGGACGCCATCAACAGCTTCGAACGGATCACCCCCTGCATCGTCGTTGGGTTGGGCGGAAACAGGCTGCGGGCGCGATGGTCACTGCCGGCGTCAAATGGCTTGCCATCGCGGAACAGCCAGACATCTGCGGGTTCGATGAACAACCAGGTCATTCTTCACCTCCCGTCTCCAGGAAGCGGGCCAGCAGCAGCCACTTGCCCAGCTCGACCGGCCCAGGCTGGGGCGCGAAGTCTTCGTCCACGGGGTCTGGTTCGCGGTCATTGCGTCGCCACCACTCAGGTTCCCAGTGAGCGCGATGAAGCGAAAAGCCCACTGTGATGAAGGCCAGGCATTCAGCTAATCGACTTGCCTCTGCCTCTTGCTGGTCACTCTCGCCTTGCCAGTGTCGTTTCATTAAGCGATGAATGGCAGCGCGCCAAGCGCGCCACGGTGGTCCCGCCGGCTGCCAACGTCTGCTCCTGGTCTGTGCATCGTACTCATACACGCGACGGGGAAAAGATCGGGCTTCGCGATATAGGTCATACGCGAACTTGGAAGAAAGTAGGTCCTGGGCGAAGAAAGAGCGCACATCCTCGATTTGCTCAATCAAATCTCGCCCGCGATAGTGCCATCGCCCGCCGACCCGCAACGCCTCTCCCGAACGCTTCAGGGCGTAGACGCACACAGCATTGCGGCCGTAGGTTTCCTTGGCGGCATGTTCCGCCTCGCGTGCGGCCGCGAGCACGCCATCGAGAGGAGCCTGGTGGTGGGCGATGGCGATGCCGGCACTGGCCGTCGCTGTTGGGCCCATGGTCAGCAGTACGGTCTCTCCTACCTGCAGGAACCCAGCAACCTGATGGCTGAAGTCAGGAGTTACCTGCCAGCCATCGGGGCCGACTTCAACTGTAGCTTGACCGCTGTAGAGCGTGCGCAAATCACGCACTGCCGCCAGTGCATATTCTGCAGGCAAGAGAGCCATCAAGTCATCGCCACCAGCATACACCACACGACCCAGATAGTGTCCCTCCACAACCTGACGCGCACACTCCAAAGCGAAGTTGGCTAGAGCTAGGCTCATGCTGTTGTGTAATGCCGTTGAGAGTGGACGAGGCGCCTGAAGGATCTGCTCCCATTGCGCAGCATGAGTCTTGATATCACTGCCCTCATGCGCTAGGCGGCTAACCAGTTGGGTGTCTGTACCGAGTTGAGTCTCGCTGAATTTCCCAATCACATCAGGATGAAAGGCCTGCTGGAAGGGGGGCATCTTTTCACCGGACAACCATGCTCCCATCTGGTCGCCGTCCATCAACACCACAGCATAGTACTTGGCCGGAGGGTCAATGCCAAGACCTTGCGCGACTCTTAGCAGATGGCGACATGATTCAGCCAACCCTGCAGCCGTATCTTTGTCGACCGCTATCCCATATTCTCGTTGCAACTGCTCATGGGTGAAGATGCTGGGATAGAGCACGTCAGCATCAAAACGCAGGAAATCCCAACCGAGATCAGAGAGTTGTGCTGGCAGCCGGCTCTGCAACACACCGAGTCTTGGTAGGCTTAGCCGTGCAGCCTCTGATGACAATTGGGGAAAGCCGACCTGCTTCAGCTTTCTGAGATGACCACTCAGCGCCGAAGCCAGAGCCGGTTCGGCTAATCGCTTCAGTGTCGCCGCCTTGAACGGCGCGGCAGCCACGAGACTGGTCGAAGGGAAGCCTCCTTGTAAGCCTATCGCGCCTTCGAAGTAATCACGTTGTGC
This sequence comes from Chloroflexota bacterium, assembly GCA_016876015.1. Taxonomy (GTDB): domain Bacteria; phylum Chloroflexota; class Anaerolineae; order CG2-30-64-16; family CG2-30-64-16; genus VGOD01. The sequence continues at coordinate 5,108 of VGOD01000135.1, read as the reverse complement.
GAAGCGCTTGACTGCCACAATGGCGCTCAAACGTTCACTGCCATCGGGCTTTAGTTCATGATAGCGCTTTTTGTTGCGCAGTTCTTGAGCAACTCCTTGCCAGTAGCGTCGAACTTCTTCGCGACGAGATGCTCCTTCCGGTCGTAGTGCCGAACGACTACCACAGACGGTGCACTTTTCTCCATCCTCGCCTGGAAGTGGGGTTACTCCTTGTGAAAGTTGGGGCTGCATGAAGTTGCGCAACCCCTTCCGTGCGGCGAATCCAGCCTCGGCTACCGCATGTAGCCGCCCATAGAGGGTGCCGCTGTTGACTCCAGTAGGCCAGGCAAGCCCATACGCGTCGAACGTGGAGCGAAACGGCGAAGGCGTGCAGAGAAGGTCCTCGTCTATCTTCAGTGCTGCTTTCGCCTCATCAAGCCGGCTTGAATACGCGGTTGTATCCGGCCAGGACAGCACACTCCAGTAACTCTCCGGCCAATCTCGTGCTTCAACTTGTCGCCGCCAGATTGCATCCCAATCAGCCCCCAATGCACCACCTGGGAAACTTCGCTTCACGGCATCGGCAATTGCGAGCCAGGCCTCCCTAATTGCTGCTGCGGCATTCTGCGCCGCCATTGCCGCCTGCCCATCAGGCAACAATGCCACAAACTTGTTGGGGATGGTCGCGACTGCCAGCTCATCAATCGTAGGTTTGTTTCTATCGCTTAGAAGTGAAGGGGGGAAGCTTTGCAGCCAATGATCCATCAGTGGTTGGCCACGTAGAGTTGGATACAAGACTGCATCCGGTCCGTATTCCTCCACAACGCGCCGAATTCCACACCAAGTCAGATATGAAAGGATGTAGCTTCCCATCCATAGGTCTTGCGTGCGCCGCGCCTCAGCAATGAACGATTGAACCGGCCCTACGCTGAAGATGAGCGTGGCTGGTTTGGGCAGGGCGCTCAACATTGCGGCAGTAGCATCCAGATGCTGCCAGAGGGTATGATCTATGATACGCGTATCAGGGGGCAGCAACATCGCTTCCACATCGGATGACGTGGATGGTAGCTCCCGCCAGAGTCGAAGATACACGCTGCGCAGGTCAGGTAATCCCTGCGCCAACTGCTCTGCGCCCCGAAGGCGAGCCACTTGATAAGCATCGGCGGCTTTCTGATCGTAGCTACCTTGAGTATCACAGAATTGGCTTGGAATGCTCTTCAGATCCTTCTGTTGACCAGACAATGGGTGAGCGATCTTGGGGTTCAGTACATAGTCTTTGGAATCGAGTTTCACCGGCCCAGGAAAGCCGGCTCGATCAATCGCCGATGACATGGCATCTGCTCGCTTCAGCAACCGGAAGACCTGACTGTTTTGCTCTAGCTGCTTGAAGTCTTTGCGGGTTTGAAGCTGAGCTACTGGCACGCCGAACAGGTGTTGGAACAAAGTTGTTCCGATGATACGCTCGATCGCCGCAAATGCTCTCACTTCATGACCGCTCAGGTCCAACACCTTCCCCGGCGGATCATGCAGCAGCGCCACGATCTTGAGCGCCCAGAATTCATCTTGGTTACTCATCGGTAATCTACCTCCAGAAGCGGAGCGACATAAGAGTCGCCTTGAGAGGAGATGGTCTCCAGGAATTCATCTACCAGGCCGAAATCGGGTGTTGGCGCGTAGGCGGGCCGTCCTCGTGGCATCAGTTTCAGTTGTTCGCTGCCCCGCTCACTTCGACCGAGGAGCGAAGCGCGAAAGATGGTAAATACCACAGTGTGTTGTCCATTGGCTAATCGCACTGGTTTGATTAGTAATGGAGAAGCACGGCGGTCGTGTTCAGATCCCTGTAACGTCCCGCGCGCGCCGCCCAGGGACCGGAAGTAGAACACGATCGGCAGTCCGAATGCCGCCCGTTGGACCGGCTCCAGGCGCTGGCTTTGACCGCTGATGACGCCTTTGACCGTCCGATAGTCATCGGGCGGGAAACGGTTGCGGAACCCCTGGAAGGCTGCACCCACCGCCTCGAGCGCGTCCTGCCAGGTCGGCCAGGTATGGTTGAGGACGTGGATGTCCGTTACATCGGGATGTAACACATCGAACGCAGATGGCACGCGCATCGCTTGAAGCAACGGTAGGCTGGTCGCTTCCCGAAGGGAGCGTAGCCCATTTCGAAGCTCTACCGCCAGTTGTGCCGGTGTGGTCGCCTGCACTCGAAGAGGAGGTAGCTTGTCAGACCAACCACTCGGCTCCCCTGTGGCTTGCAGGCTGCCTGCCCCGCGGCGAGAACGTGCGCCCAGTCCACCGAGGTATACCAACAGCCACAGGGCTGCAGCAGCCCGTCTGAGCGCCAGCTCTAGATTGGGGCTTGAACCAGGTAAACGCGTCTGCAGTATCAGGCTGAAGTCACTATTTGGCGGAAAACAATCGCGCCAGATCGTTGTCGTTTGCCCGGTGCGAGGGTCACGGTCACGTTGTCCCATGGAAAAGAACAGATAGCGTACGCCTGGGTCGCTCGATGGTGTGAAGCGTCCAGACGGTGGCGCTCCGGCAACGCGCACGACGATCGGCGAGCCGCTATCCTCACCGGCGTCGCCGAAAACCATTGTCTCAGCCTCGCGCAGCCGATCGAGGGATTGATAGTCGAGGCTGCTGCCCAGCAGGGTTCGCAACCAGAAGCGCAGCGCGCCGCGAAACGAAGCCGGTCGCAGTTCAGGCGCGCCGCGCGGCTCGCTGCCGGCCAGAAAGAGAGGAGATACTGCCCTAAGTGGAACGGTCATTTTGATCATATGGGTTCTCCTGGTTCAAAGGAAACAAGCTTCAGCGCTTCCGTGATACCCGGCGTATCTGGATGCTGTTCTCGCAGGCGTCGCAGCCATTGCCTGGCATCGAGTAAGTCTTTTTCGTCTATGCGATCGTTTGTCTCTGGAGCATCTGGTGCAAGAGCTGTGGCCAGAGTCGTCAAACCTTCTTCTTGCTCTCCATTCGCTATCTGTGCAACAGCCTGGCCAAAGTAGAGCCTTCGACCCAGTGGTGGCCATTTCTCAACGACTTCAGAACCAGAAGATTTTTCAAGAGATGCTTCAAAAGAGAGAACCGAACGGAACAAGCGCTCTGCTTCCGCATAACTCTCCATCTCAAACCGCGTCCATGCCTGACCCGTCAACGCCGTGCGGCGTTGAATCGGATCATTTGCTTGCACCGAAAGAAGCTCTGCCTCTTGATAGCGCGGCAAAGCCACCTCCACCCGTTCCAGCCTTTGCAGCATATCGGCGCATTTGAGTGTTACTTGAGCGAGTCGTTCTGGTGGGGCAAGTCCTTGCCACTCACGCAAAATATGCTCATAACAGGCCAACGCCTCATCCCAGTCCTCGGCCAGTTCGAAGTGTTCTACCAGCTCAGTGGCAATGTCTTGCCAGGCCGCACCCCAAATCGTTTTCTTGACTTTCCCCACGCGGCCGTGCCATTGTTTCTTTGCAGCTGGGCTCAACAGGTCATAAGCAGCCTCATGATAGAACGAATGCCAGAAGCCGTAACGATGATATGTGTGACCAGTCAGCCGAACTGGACGCGCTGACCGTATCCATTGTTGCCGTTGGCCAAGTTCGCCATCAAACCGTTCACAGACCTTACTGGCATCTTCTTCAATCGCATCTGCCACTACCTGCAATGTGAAAGTCTCTCCCTCAACGGATGCAACCTGTAGGCGTTTCTGATCTTTTGCCTCGACCTTGCTCCAGCGCGCCTGTTTGATGAGCCTTTCCACTGTATCGGGCAACCGGCGATCGGGCCGTGCTACCTGGGTCCAATGGCCCTCGACTTGGCGAATCCAACCCTGCTGCTGGAAAAGCCTGAGCAGTTCGCGCACAAACAAAGGTAACCCCTCGGTGCGTCTTGTAATTTCCCGACGGAGTTGAGCGTCAAAACGATTAGGGCGATAAGCAGTGTCCAGATAGGCATCAACGAACCGACGCTGCTCATCTTCCTCCTCTATCAACTCATCGAGCCGGATTTCTGGGATACCTTCGCGCACCGTCATTTCGTTCCAGAGAGTATATAGCGGATTGTCCCAACTCAGGTCTTCTGGGCGGAAAGCAACAATGAGCAAGACACGCAGCTTTCTAATGCGAGCGGCTGTGTCTTCGAGCAGAGCATATGTCCTGTCGTCAGCGCGCTGGAAGTTGTCTATGGTCAAAACAAGGGGCCATCGTTGCGCATATGATGCGAGATGCTCATAGCGCTGACGAAAAGAGCTTTCGTCAGCCGCTCCGTCGTCCTTGGTTCCAATCAAGGCGGCCAAGATCATGCTGGCAACCTTGAAGGCCAATGAGATCAATGGACTAAATATGCCGATAACGTCTCCCAGCAATCCTTTCCACTCCGCCTTCGAACGGCCGATCAGTCTCTTTTGTCGTTCTTGTATCCATTTCCGCCATTTCAAGAGCTTGCTGCGATTACATGCTTCCTGTTCGATCTCAGCAAGCAGATCATCAAACGGTCGAAGTGGATCACCAACCAGTGGCGTGCCGTGGCATTCACTGTAGCAAACAAGTGTTTCCGGCCGAGTCTCCTTTACGCGCGCGAGAAACTGCTTCAGCAGCGATGTTTTACCCGTCCCGGCTTTGCCACTGACAAAGACGATTTGGCCTTTCCCATCCAAAGCCTGTCGCAGCAAATCATCGAGGCGGCTAATTTGGGCTTCGCGGGCGACGAACACCTGCTGCTCATCTGCGCCCGTACCGTTATCCGGCAAGTCTGCCTGTGTCCATCCAATCATGACAGATACTTCCTCACAGCACAATAGAAGAACGTCTTGTATCAATCAGACCTTTCTCCGATTCCCTTCACCCCCTTCCTATGCTCAGACTACCACTGAAACCATGTTTCGGTGGCGAAAGTGTGACAAAGTTTTTCGTGCGGGGGTCAGCCGCGCGTGCGCCCTACCGGTTTTTGCGGTAAGATGGGTTGGCTAACATCTCACCCCAAGCCCAGGGAGGAGAACCATGCTCGACCAACCGACGCCCGCTGGCAGTCCCGACTGCACCTTAACAACGGCGCCCGCCGCGGCGCTGACCGAAGTCGTCAGCCTGAATGCCCAGATCCAAGTGCGCAAGGCGGCCGACCAGCACACCGTGCTG
>VGOD01000134.1 GCA_016876015.1 Chloroflexota bacterium | reverse complement strand
GACCGCACGGCGCAGCGCCTCCCACGTCAGCAGACCGCTGCCGGCGTTAGCGTCCAATACCAGGTGATGCCGCTGCAGCCGCGTCGCGTCCAGCACCCGATCGCGCAGGCCGGCCAACCGCTCCCCCGCGCCGCCGATCGCCCGCGCCAGCCAGCGGTCGCGGTCGCCGGTCGCCAGCTCGCCGGTAAACGTCAACGCCTCGAGCGCGCCAAACCCCGCGCCCCCCTCCAGCATCGCGGCCAACTGCGCCTCACGCCTCCTCTCAACCTCAGCCTTAACCTTAACCTCATACCCCAATCCACCCGGCTGATAGAAGACGCGACCCTGAAGCGCATCCGGTAGATATTGCTGCGCCACCCAGTGATCGCGATAGGCATGGGGGTAAAGGTAGCCCTCGCCGTGCCCGAAGCCCTCCTTGTCGCGGTTAGCATCGCGCAGATGGGCCGGCACCATGGCCTCCTGCTCCTTCTCCACTGTCGCCAGGGCATCGAAAAAGGCGAAGGCGCTGTTGCTCTTGGGCGCGGTGGCCAGGTAGAGCGCGGCCTCAGCCAGGTGGAAACGCCCCTCCGGCATCCCCACGTACTCGAACGCCTGTGCGGCGGCCATCACCACACGCAGCGCGTTCGGGTCCGCCAGTCCTACGTCCTCGCCGGCGAAGATGATCATGCGGCGAAAGATGAAGCGCGGCTCCTCGCCCGCGTAGATCATGCGCGCCATCCAATAGAGCGCGGCATCGGGATCGGACCCGCGCAGGCTCTTGATGAACGCGCTAATCGTATCGTAGTGGACATCGCCCTCTTTGTCGTAGAGCACCGCGCGGCGCTGGATGGATTCCTCCGCCACAGACAGGTCAATGTGGATGGTCGGCGTAGTGCGTGGTGCGTAGTGCGTATCGGGTGAAGGCAGGATAGGCGACGTGGTTTCGACGGCCAATTCTAAGGCATTGAGGACGCCGCGGGCATCGCCGTTGGCGACGTCAACCAGATGAGCCAGCGCGTCGTCGTCAATCGTCACGTTCAGCTTACCATAGCCACGTTCTGGATCGGCCAACGTCTGTCGGGCGACTGCATAGAGATCATCCTGGGTCAGCGGCTTGAGCTGGAAGATGCGGCTGCGGCTGACCAGCGCCTTGTTGACCTCGAAATAGGGGTTCTCGGTGGTCGCGCCGATCAGGATCACCGTGCCGTTCTCAACCCACGGCAGCAGCGCGTCCTGTTGGGCCTTGTTGAAGCGGTGGACCTCATCCACGAAGAGGATGGTGCGCTGGCCGAACTGCCCGCGGCGCTCCTGCGCGGCGGCGATGGCCGCGCGGATGTCGGCCACGCCGGCCAGCACCGCGTTGATGGCGATGAAGTGCGCCCGCGTGGTGTTGGCGATGATGCGCGCCAGGGTGGTCTTGCCTGTGCCAGGCGGCCCGTAGAAGATCACCGAACTGAGCTGGTCGGCCTGGATGGCGCGGCGCAACAGCCGGCCCGGTCCTACGATGTGCTCCTGGCCGATGAACTCGTCCAGCGTGCGCGGCCGCATCCGTGCGGCAAGCGGCGCTTCCTTCTCGGTCAGCTCCTTGCGACGGGCATCGAACAGATCGGCATTGGCGGGTTTGGGCATGGGAGGTTCCCGATGACCGGCTTCGGCGGCGATTTGGCTCCGCATCGTCTGGGTGACACGCGCACCCGTCACATGACTACTCCCGGTCGGATGACATCGGAACGCGATAGCCGCGGCGGGCCAGTAGCAGGTAGGCATGCGCTTTGTGGACCATGAGCCGGCCGTAAACGCGCATCAACTCTTGCAGTCGTGGCTGCTCATCGGGCCTGAGCGCTCCATCCCCTTGCCGATCCAGCAAGGCCTGCATCTCGTCCTGTTCGGGAAACTCCTTTCTCACTCATCTTCATCTTATCACAAAACACCGCGGCCTGCAAAGGACAGGACTATTGACATGGCCCCGCATGGGTGTTACGATAAGCCAGTATTGAGTCCGCTTTCTATTGGCGCCGGCCGCGCCATGCAAATGTCCCGACCATACCCGAGCGACTGATGAACCAAACTACCAACCGTCCGCCCACCGACTATCGCGCATATCGGCGAAAAACCGATCGCAACCTGGCGATTGCCGTCGTGCTGTTCCTGGTAGGCGTGGGCGGCGTGCTGATCACCCTGATTTACGGCGCGGGCCCGGCCGCCCTGGGCGCCGCCTGTCTGGCGACGGGTTCGGGGCTGTTCGGCCTGGTGTGGCTGATCCTGACGCTGATGGAGCGATGGGCAGGGCCATGACCACGGCGCCGACCGAGATTTGACAGGTCTCCGGCTTCAAGGTATCATGATGAGAGTGGAACGACGAGTTTGACCTCTTTGAGTGTCCGCTCTCGCAGTTCGACCATACCCCTCTGATCCCCAAAGCGAAGACGCCAGCGAGTGGTTGAACCTATCACCGCCATGCTCTCAGCGAGCCGCAGGCAGTAGACTGCGCGCAGTGCGCCGGGAGGCACGGCCGGGAGGACCTATGGGCAAGTCACTTTTTGGTTTTCTGGAACCGCATCACTCACTGGCGGCGATCTTGGGGGATGTCGCTTCGGTGCGGATTCCGCGCGATCGCCAGGAATTGCTCGACCTGGCGTTGGGAGGCCCCGGCCGCGACACCTTTGAGGTGGCTTACGATGTGCCCGGGAACGGCACGGTTGTCGAGGCCACGGTGGTGCGCTGTCGCAACGGCGTCGCCGTGAACTACCCCGACATCACCATGCGTCGGCGTGACCCCGATTGCATGGTGATCGCGGACCGCCAACCCACCGACAAGGCCCGCTTCGAGGAGCGTTACGGCGAACCATTCGAGCCGTTGCGGGAGAAGATCTTCGAGTGGCTCCGGCAGCAACCCTTGATCGCCTTGCCCTTCATGGCTGGCAGCGCTGAGGTCGCCTATCCTGCTTTGCTCGTCGGCCCAACCAATGCGGCCTTCTTCGCGGCTGCCCTGGCTGATCTGCAGGGCATGATCCCCGATGGCAAGATTCCCGACGATTTCGCGCCGCGTGCCGTCATCTACCTGGCGCCGCCCTTCCGCCACACCCATTTCGGGGGCCGCCAGGTCGTCATCCACAACCGCGCAGCCGGGCTGCACGAAATCTTCTCCCTCAACCTGTATCCCGGTCCCAGCGCCAAGAAGGGCATCTACGGCGTCCTGCTCTCCATCGGCGAAAAGGAGGGCTGGATCACCGCGCACGCTTCCACGGTCCGCCTGGTTACGCCGTATGACAATGAGGTTGTCATCATGCACGAAGGGGCCAGCGGCGGCGGCAAGAGCGAGATGCTGGAACACGTCCATCGCCAACCCGATGGCCGCTTGCTTCTCGGTCAGAACGTCGCGACGGGCGAGCAGCGTCTGCTGGCGCTGAGCCAGGGCTGCCAGCTCCACCCCGTCACCGACGACATGGCTCTGTGCCATCCCGCGCTTCAGAACGGCGGCGGCAAGCTCTCGGTCTCAGATGCGGAGAAGGCCTGGTTCTTGCGCATCAATCACATTACCCGTTACGGCACCGATCCGCACCTGGAGCGGTTGTGCGTCCACCCCGAGGAGCCGCTCCTCTTCCTGAACCTGGCCGGCGTGCCCGGTTCAACCTGCCTGATCTGGGAACACACCGAAGATCAGCCGGGCCAACCGTGCCCCAATCCGCGCGTGATCGTCTCGCGGCGCCTGGTGCCCGGCGTCGTCAATGAACCGGTCGAGGTGGACATCCGCAGCCTGGGCCTGCGCACGCCGCCCTGCACGCGCAGCCAACCATCTTACGGCATCCTCGGCTTGCTGCACTTCCTCCCGCCCGCCTTGGGTTGGCTCTGGCGACTGGTTGCGCCCCGCGGCCACGACAATCCCAGCATCACGACGGGCGATGGGCTGGTGAGCGAAGGGGTAGGCTCATACTGGCCCTTCGCCACCGGCAGACGGGTGGATCACGCCAACCTGCTGCTGCGCCAGATTCAGCAGGCGCCCAACACACGTTACACCCTGATACCCAACCAGCATATCGGCGCCTGGAAAGTGGGCTTCATGCCCCAGTGGATTGCGCGCGAATACCTGGCGCGGCGCGGGGCCGCCCGGTTCAAACCGGGCCAGCTCGTGCTCGCCCGCTGCCCCCTATTGGGCTACACGCTGTTCGCTATGCAGATCGAAGGAGTGCAAATCCCGCGGTGGCTGCTGGAGGTGCAACTGCAGAATGAGATCGGCGAGGAGTGCTATGATGCCGGCGCCCAACAACTGCAAGATTTCTTCCGTGCGGAACTGCTGCCCTATCGCGACGAGCCCCAGCTTGATCCGCTAGGCCGCGAGATCATCGAATGCTGTCTACAGGGCGGCCAGGTGGGGGATTACGAGCGTCTGCTGCCCCTGGGCCGCCTGTAAGCGGGACAAGTACCGGTCAGACTGCGATTTCTCGGGCGGCCGCTCAGCCGCCCGAGAATTTGACCTTGTACCCCAATTCCCGCAGCTTCTCCGCCACGCGTTCGCGCTGATCGCCTTGGATCTCCAACTCGCCATCCTTGTATGCGCCGCCCGCGCCGCACGCCGTCCTCAACTGCGACAACAGCTCCTTGAACGTCGCGGGGGTGTGCTGCAAGCCAGAGATCACCGTCACCGTCTTGCCGCCCCGGCCCTTACGAGAGCGTGCAATATAGGCCACCTGTTGACGCGAGGGCATGTCTATCGCGGCGCAGACGCATGGCTCGCGGCCGCAACGCGGGCAGAGGTTGGCGGGTTCAGGATCGGTCGAATAGACAATGCGTGGGCGCATCGGCGACTCCGTTCCGGTTCTACTGCGTGAATGCCGCTCGTTGCTGGCGATCCAGGCGCAACTTCATCCAAAAATGCGCGCTCGCGATATTGACATCGCGCGATCTCGCCATTATAATGAGGGACATAGACAGGCGAAACCTCGCCGGCAGATGACAGATAGCAAGGGAGGCATCATCATGGGCAAGTTCAACATCCCCGGCGCTGCGTGGGCGGCGCTGATCTCGGCGCTGACCAGCGTCCTGATTGCCTGGGTGCAGACGTGGTGGACGGCAGGCAATGTGCCGTCCGAGGCGCTAATCCTGGGGCCGATTCTGATCACGATCCTCACCGGGATCGCCAAATGGGCGCAACTTCAGTGGGGCGAGCGCGGCCTGGCCTGGTCGGGCCAGCAGGTCAAGGGCCAGGGACGTGCGCCACAGGCTGGCCCTTCGCGTCTGACTCGCTGGCTCCTGGGCTAGTCGCGATTCAGGCTTGCCAGGCAAGCCTCCTGGCAAGCCTCTCCACTGCTACTTCACCTCAACCGAGCCGACCCCCGCTTCGATCTCCAGGTCCACGCAGTTGGCCGCAGTACCATAGTCTGGCGAGCGATATTCGCCGCCCGTGCGCGGGAAGCGACTCGTATCTACCTTGATCGCGGCCAGGCCGGCCTGCGTGCGAATGCGCGCGGCCACGCCATCAGGCACATGGATTTCCACAGAAGCCGCGCCAGCCTCGATGCGCGCCCGTGTCTGGCCGGCGGTCGCCGGCAGCCTGAGGACGGTGGCGCTGGCGCCTGTTTGCAGCCGCAGATCGGTCACGCGCAGCTCACGCAGATCGAGATGGTTGGCGCTCGCACCTGTTTCCAGCCGCAGCTCCAGCGCGACCTCTCGATTGAAGCTCACCGTCCAATCGAACGCGCCCCGCGCCCAATGCCAGGGAGCAAACGGGAAACCGTGATCGGGAACCCGCATCCGCACATCCAGCCGGTCGCCATCATGCAGAATGCGTTTGTCCAGGCCGCCGCCGAATGCGCCGGAGACCAGGTCGCCGGTCAGCGCCCCAGCGCCGATGCGCAGCCGGCCGGCGCCGTGGTTGATCCGCACGCGCGCCGAGGTCGCGCCTTGCAACGGGATGCTGTCCTCGACAACTTCAACGGAGGACGGCGCGAACAATCCACCCCACAGAATCCAGATGCCGAACGCGATCAGCACGAGAGGCCAGATCAAACCCCACGTCACAGCGACCACTCCCAGGTTGCCCAAGAGCAACACGACGCCCACGAGTATCAACACCACCGCCCAGAATAGACTGCCGCTCTTCATGGTCCTTCTCCTGACTGGGCGCAGCGCCGCCCACTGCCTTATGATTTGCGTGCGCGCAGGAAGTACTGTCCCAGGCTCATCAGCCCGAGCAAGATGAGCAGCGCCGGCCAGTACTGGCCCAACACAGCCGGGCCGCCCAGAAACGAGGCGAAGATGGCGAACAGGATCAGGCTGGTGAGCACTGTCCAGGCGCCTTCGCGCATGTGCCGGCCTTCGCCGGTCCACAAGCCCATCAGGAACGTGCCGATGCCTGCGAAGCCAGGGATCAGCGTCCAGGCATAGGCCCAACTCGCCCAATTGCCGGTGGCATTCTGCCACCAAAGCAACAAGCCGATGCCGCTGACGGTGCTCGCGGGCACGACCATGGCAGACGCGGCCGTCACGATGCCGAGAATCAACAAGAAAACGCCCACCGCCACCACGATCAGCGGCCATGACCATTCATTCACCCAGCCCCACAAACCGGGGACTAGCTGACCGACCAACAAGACAGCGCCGAGCAGGATCAGAAACAGCCCGCCGACGATGCCCGACCTACGCGTACGATCCATGATTTCCTCCTTGCACGATAAGAGCGATGAACAACTGCCCTGAAAATGGCCTCCCCAGGCTGTGGCCGGTCTCCGACCGAGCCACCTCGTACCTTGCCACAGGAGGCACGGTCAGGAGACCGGCCCGAGCAGCGAGGGATGTTTTCATCCCCCGTCCCACAGCGAGGCTTCGCACTGGCGCCGCGGCCGGCGGGGACGCACGATTCTAGGCCTCATCCTGCGGCAACTGCGCGGCTGGCGGCTCCGGTTCCAGCGGTATCACGATCATCAAGATCAGGTATACCAACACACCCGAACCGACGCCGAAGACGACCAACAGGGCAAACATCAGACGCAAAAGGGTCGGATCTAGCCCCAGGTACTTTCCCAGGCCGCCGCACACGCCCGCGACCATCTTGTCGGTGCTGCTGCGATAGAGTTTCTTGACGTCCATGCTCTCCTCCTCGAAGTGTCGCTGAGAGCTCGATGCTCCCGATGGGCGACTGTCTGACACCATCCATTACGCAGCAGCCCGTTTTTGGTTGCACCGTGTGGAACCCACCAAGCGCCGGCGCTTGGTGGGCGATTTTCAGGACTGCGGCGACCTTGAGCCTTGACCAGCCAGCCGCCTGTGCAGGAATGGTCACGCACCACTCCGCAGGCGCTTGCTCATGTACACGATGTCGAACGGGCGATAGCCGGCCCGTGCGAAGAGCGCCAGGGAAGCGCTGTTGTGTTGCTCGATCAGCGCGGCGTACACCTCCAGCCCAAGATCTTCGCGAAACCAACGCTCAGCCTCGGCGATGAGCCTCTGCGCCAACCCGCGACGACGGTACATAGGATCTACCGCCATCCGGTTGATCCAACCCTTGCGGCCGTCGTGCGTCAGAACAGCGACGGCCGCCAGAGTTTCTTCGTTCCGCACGCCGATCACTCGCTGCGCGCCGCCGGCCAACTGGCGTGCGAATGCCTCCGGCGCATCGCGACCTTCAGCCCGCACGGGCAGCCCCGCGCGCCGCCAGAGATCCAGGATGTCGGCATAATCGGCCGGGCCAAGATCGCACGGCGCAAAGAGTTCCGAGTCTGTGGGCATTATTGACACTCCTGATCGTCGGGTAGGCGTATGACTTCCGTATGACTGGCGCAAGAACCGTGTGGGGCAGGCGTCCAGCAACGCAGCCCAGGCTGTGGTATACTGCGCTCAAGCGGCGGGCAGAGAGCGTTCTCTCCTTCTCCTCCTTTTCATGAGCGCCGGGGTAAGGGCAACCCCGGCGCTCGTATTTTTGGCCGGGGGTGGCTGGATGCTAAGAACCTATCTGAATAACCCCTACCCGAATAACCCCGCTCGGGCCGGTCTCTGATCGTGCCCGGCCCGGTCGGAGACCGGCCTCAGCAGTAATGCGGATAGGCTAAGCCGCGGTCTTGATGGCCCGCACGCTCGCCGCCACAGCATCGCCGACCTCGACGGTCGTGGCCCGGCCGCCCAAGTCCGGAGTGAGCGCCCGACCCTCGGTCGTCACGCCCACGATGGCCGTCTCGATCAGACGGGCCGCCTCCCGTTCGCCCAGGAAGTCCAGCATCAGCGCGCCGCTCCAGATCATGGCGAGCGGATTGGCAATCCCCTGGCCAAAGATGTCTGGCGCAGAGCCGTGCACCGGCTCGAACATGGAGGGATAACTGCGGTCCGGGTTCAGGTTGCCGCTGGGCGCCATCCCCAGGCCGCCGACGATCGCGGCGCCCAGATCGGTGAGGATGTCGGCGAAGAGGTTAGAAGCCACCACGACGTCCAGCGTCTCTGGCCGCAGCACGAAGCGTGCGGCCAACGCATCCACCAGGACGCGCTCGGTCGTTACGTCGGGATACGCGATCGCAATCCGATCGAACACCTCATCCCAAAGCGTCATGGCGTGGCGCTGCGCGTTCGACTTCGTGGCGCTGATCAACTTCTTACGCGGCCGAGTGCGGGCCAGCTCGAACGCAAAGCGGATCACGCGCTCGACCGCTGGCCGGCTGAAGATGGCTGTCTCCACCGCGATTTCCCCAGGCAACCCGCGATGGGCCCGTCCACCCGCGCCCGCGTACTCGCCCTCGGTATTCTCCCGCACCACCACGAAGTCAATCTCGGCCGGCCGCCGATCGGCCAGCGGGCTGCGCACCCCCGGCAAGAGGACGCTCGGTCGGATATTGGCGTACTGATCGAAGCCCTGACAGATCGCCAACCGCAACCCCCAGAGCGAAATGTGATCGGGCACGCTGGGCCAGCCGACCGCGCCGAAGTAGAGCGCATCATACTGCGCCAACGTCTGCAACGCATCGCCGGGCATCATTGCAGCGTGAGCCGCGTAGTAATCGCAGCCCCAGGGAAATACATCGCAGACCAGGCGAAAGCCGCCGCTCACCTCGGCCGCGGCATTGAGGACCTTCAGGCCTTCCGGCATCACCTCCTGCCCGATCCCATCGCCAGCGATGACCGCGATGCGATAGTAGCGCATGGCGCTCCTCTCCCTTCACCCGCCCCCGATCGGCGGGTATAGTTCAACAGTGTCGCCGTCGCTCACGCGGGCATCTTGGAGTGCGACCACGCGGCGATTGATCGTGACGATGGCCACCTCGCTGGCTGGCACGCCGAGCCGCGCCAACACTGCGGCCAGGGGCGTCGTCTCAGCCAACGGCACAGTGATCCAGCCGCGCTTGCACGGCTCATACCAGTTGAGGTGGCCGCCGAGGTACAGTTGCATGGGGGATATCTTCGGGGGCAGCCCTGACAGCTTGCCGGACCTGTCAGGGCTGATGCCATCAGATCAAATCGGCCGCCCAGCCGATGTCCAGCGCCTCCAGACGCTCACGCGTCGGTGTAGCCGTGACAGAATCCCAGCCCTTGAGACGATAAAGCTCGGTCATGGCCGCTTCGAAATCGGCGTGCGACAGCGCCACGCCTTGCAGCGCGCCGTTCTCTAGTGGCTGGAAGAGTCGCTCGGGCAGCACATCGTCCGTGCGCGAGAAACCCTCACGCACGATGAAGACGCGCGCCAGGTTCGTCGCGCGCTCGCCCACCCGCAACAGGTCCTCGACCGTCCAGTCCCAGCCGGTCGCGGCGCGCACAGCCGCCACCGTATCGGCCGCCGAGATGAAGGAGCGGGGCGCGGGGCCGAAATAGCAGAAGCCGATCGCCTTGCCGGCGCTGCTCCAATTTTCCAGCTTATAGTAGTAAGCTACCTTCTGCGGACTGAGATCGCGCGCGGGCAGCGGCTCGGTGATGCCGAGCGGCATGGCGCCCTTGAAGGTGATCGAGTTCGGGTTGGCGATCGCGGGGTCGTGATAGGCGGAAAGGTGCTCGGCGCCGACTTCGGAGATGGCATACGCCAGCCCCACGCCGACCTTGCCGCGCGGGTCGTGCATCGGGAGCTCCTGGCCCTTCACGTGCATCGCGAAGTAGCGCGCGTCGCCGCCGATCACCTCGGCGGCGCGCTTGACTCCCTCGGCCAGTAGGTCGCCGATGCCGCGTCGTTCGCCGATCCACTCGACGGCCTTGACCATCGCGGCCGCGTTGCCGAAGCGTAGATCGAGCCCATCGGTGTCCTGTGGACCGATCAGCCCATGCTCGAAACACTCCATTGCGAATGCGATGGCCGAGCCGGTCGAGATCGCGTCCAGCGTATAGCGCCCGCACAGCTCATTGGCCTTGGCGACGGCCTGGAGATCGTCAACACCGCAGTTCGGGCCGAACCCCCCGATCGCCTCGTACTCAGGCCCGCCATAGGAGCTGCTCACGTCGTAACGGTCGTGCACCTCGACCTCGCGCTTGCAGCGCACCGCACAGGCATAGCAACTGCGGCGGGCCGTCAACAGCTCCTTCTCGTACACCTCCCAGCGCACCTGGTCCACTCCGTCGAACGCGCCCTGGTGGAAGTTGCGCGTGGGCAAGATGCCGGCCGCATTCAGTCCGCTCACCAGGCCAGGCGTGCCCTTCTCTTGCAGGTCCCAGCTCTGGGGATGCTCTTTCGCCTGCTTCGCCAGCCGCCGGCCGATCTCGGCGATGGCCTGCGGATCGTGCGCGATCGCAGCGTAACGGCCCGAGCCGCGTACCGCGATCGCCTTCAGATTCTTGGCGCCCATCACCGCGCCCATGCCGGCGCGACCGTTGAAGTGACGCAGCTCGTTGGTAAGCGCCGCGTAACGCACCAGATTCTCGCCCCCGCGGCCGATCTGCAAGACGCGCGTCAGCCGATCGACCAACTCCTCGCGTATCGTCGCCTGGGCCTCTTCGGGCTCGCGCCCCCACAGATGGCGCGCGTCGCGAATTGCGACCCGGTCATCGCGAATCGCGATGTAGACCGGGTGCTCGGCCCGGCCGGTCACGATGATCCCTTCCCAGCCGGCCAGCCTCAACTCCGGCCCCCAGAAACCGCCCGCCTCTGATTCGCCGTAGCCGCCAGTCAGCGGCGACCTGGCAGCGGCTGTGAAGCGCGTGGCCGTCGAGATCGGCGCACCCGTCAGCAGGCCGTTCGCCAGAATCAGCGCGTTGGCAGGGCCAAGTGGGTTGCAGCCAGGCTTGACCTCGCGCAGCAACAGATACGCAGCCAGCGCCTTGCCGCCTGGATAGAGGCGGTAGAACGACTCGTCGAACGTTTCGCTCTCGATGGTCCCGTGCGTCAGGTTGATGCGCAGCAATTTCCCATGACTACCGTAATTCATCAAACTTCTCCCTGGGCCAAGGCGCCAGCGCGCTAGTGCCCGTGTACGTTGATCCCGCCGCCCGAACCGGACGGCTTCTCGACCTTTCAGCAGCCTGGCTCCCCCTCGTGGCCGCAGCAGTTTTGCCGCAGGGCCATGCGGCGCCACAGGTTGCGCACGAGCTTGCTCAGCTTCACGGAGAGCGGCAATGGCTGGTCGAGATTGGTCAGAAAGTCGCGCGGTGAAGGCCGTTGCGTCATACTGGTATCCTTGCTCCTGCGTTGAAGATGCGACGGCTCTCGCACACCTCGGCGCAAACTATACCATGACAGGGATGAAAACGTCAATTGACGTGCGGGTCGCAAGATTGACAAACCGTGTTCGCCTGTGGTATCCTCGCAACTCAGCAGGCTGGCGCTCCGGAGTGCGGGTGGGGCGCAGCCAAACGAGCACACGCAAAAAGCGTTGATGGAGAGAGTACGAGGCGGACGCGCAGCCCAGAGAGCGGCCAGACGCTGAAAAGGCCGCCTGCGCCCCCTCGGAAAGACACTCCGGAGCCGCAGGGTCGAACCGCGCGGCGGGCCGTGGACGGACAGCGTTGCACCGGGAAACTCAGTGTGACCTTTGCGTTCTGGCTGCGATGAACGGCGTAGGCCCAGGCCGGCGCCCGCCGTTACCGGGCCGGGTCATGGTTGACCATTGAGGCTGCGGCCGTGAGGTCGCGGCAAACCAGGGTGGCACCGCGAGAGCGCTCCTCGTCCTTGGACGAAGGAGCGCGATTCTTTTTCTGGAGGCGCCCCCATGGAACGCATCTATACCACTGATATCGCCGGCCGGGTTGGCGAACGGGTGCGGCTGGCAGGCTGGCTGCAAACCCTGCGCCGGCTCGGCGGCATCAACTTCCTGGTGCTGCGCGATGTGCGCGGGACCGCGCAGATCGTCGTGGACACGCCCGATGCGCTGGCGACGCTCAGCGGCCTGTCGCCAGAGACCGTCTTGGCCGTCGAGGGTCTCGTGACAGCCGAGCATCAGGCGCCAGGCGGCATCGAGCTGCGCAACCCGTCCTTCGAGGTGCTCTCGCCGGTGCGCGACGCAATGCCGATCACGCTCAACAGACCAACGATCGGCGCCAATCTGCCCGTCTTTCTGGATCATGCCGTGATCGGTCTGCGCCACCCCACCAGGCGCGCCCTCTTCCGTCTGTCGGCCGGGATCATGGCCGGCTTCCGCTGCGCCTTGACTCGCCTCGGCTTCACCGAAATCCAGACCCCCAAGCTCGTCGCTTCGGCCACCGAGAGCGGCGCCAATGTCTTTGGCGTGGATTACTTCGGCCGCCGAGCCTATCTTGCGCAAAGCCCACAGTTCTACAAACAGATCATGGTGGGCGTGTTCGAGCGAGTCTTCGAGGTTGGGCCGGTCTTCCGCGCCGAGCCGCACGACACGGTGCGCCACATCAACGAGTACGTCAGTTTGGACCTGGAAATGGGCTTCATCCGCGACCATCGGGACGTGATGGCTGTGCTGACTGAGGTCATACGCGGAACCCTGGCGCACCTGCAGACTGCGTGTGCGCCTGAGCTGGCGCTGCTGAATGCGAGACTGCCCCACGTGCCTGAGCGAATCCCGGCGGTACACTTCCCGGATGCGCAAGAGCTGATTCTGACGCTGCACGGCGAGGATTGCCGCGGCGAGCCGGACCTGGCGCCTCAGCACGAACGCTGGCTGGGCGAGTGGGCCAGGACGCAATTCGGCAGCGATTTTCTATTCGTCGCCGGCTATCCCATGGCCAAGCGGCCTTTCTACACGCACCCCAACCCGGCCGACCCGCGCTACTCGAACTCGTTTGACCTGCTGTTTCGCGGCACAGAACTGGTGACAGGCGGACAACGGCTGCACCTCTACCAGGACTACTTGGATGCCGCGGCCCGGTGCGGCTATACAGACCTGACGCCCTTCGAGACCTACCTGGAGACGTTCAGGTTTGGGATGCCGCCGCATGGCGGCTGCGCCATCGGCCTGGAACGGTTCATCATGCAGTTGCTCGGTCTGGAGAACATCCGGCTGGCGACGCTGTTCCCGCGCGATCTCAATCGGCTGGCGCCGTAGAAGACGCCTGCTGCCCAACCTCTGACGCTCGATCGCGATGCAAATTCCCATCCTCTACCAAGACGCGGCCATTGTCGTCGTCAACAAACCTGCGAGCATCCCGACGCACGCGGCCGATCCGGCCGACCCCTACGCGGGCGATGCGCTGCGCATGGTCCAGGCGCAGACGGGCTTGCCCTACCTGGGGATGCATCAGCGGCTCGATGCGGAAACCTCTGGCGTGCTGCTCTTTTCTGCACAGCGTGAGGCCAACCGTTCGCTGGCCGCGTCGTTCGAGGGTGGGCAGGTCCGCAAGGTCTATCTGGCGCTCGTGCATGGACGGCCGCCGTGGGACGAGGCTGCGGTGGACGCGCCGATCGTTCGCGACCGGCAAGGCCGCTACCGCGTCACAACCGCCCGCGACCGCCTGGGGCAAACAGCGGTCACACGCTTTCGGGTGCTCGGAACGACAACTCTGGCAGCGGGGCCGTCTTCTGCGGGAAGCGGGCGAGGCCGCGCCTCCGGCCGCATCGCGGGCGCTGCGAAAGCGCCGGACGCACAAGTATCGCTCCTTCAGGTCACGCCCGAGACCGGCCGTACACACCAAATCCGCGTTCACCTGGCGCACAGCGGGTTGCCGGTGGTCGGCGACGCGCTGTACGGTCCCGCTGATCGGCCCGCACCGCGGCTGTGCCTGCACGCGCACCAACTCACGGTGACGCACCCGACAACCGGTCAAGAACTCACCTTCACCGCGCCGCCGCCCGACCTTTTTGGCCGACTGGCGACAGGGCTGCCTGAGCTGGCGCTGGCCGCGAGCGGCTTGCATGTGCGTCAGGCGGCCAACCGCGCGGCCGATCCGCTGCGACAGCTCCTGCGGCTGGCCTGCGAGCGCCGCGCGCCCCTGGCGGCCGATCCCCACACCACCATCTACCGCCTGGTGCATGGCGCAGCCGACGCCGCGGCCGGGCTGAGCGTGGATCGGTTTGGCGACGCCCTGGTCATGAGCCTCTATGATGAGGAGGCGCAACTCGCGCTCGATCCAAGCCTGGAGTCGCTGGCGGCCGACCTCTGCCAGATCACCGGCGGCCGCAGCGTCTATATCAAGCATCGGCCCAGGCAGGCCAGCCGCGTGCCCGAAGAGCAGTTGGCCGCGCTCACGCCATCTCGACCCATCTATGGGCCGGAGATGGGGGAGTTTGTCGCCGCCGAAGAAGGGCTAGCCTTTCTCATCCGGCCGGCGGCTGGACTGAGCGTAGGTTTGTTTCCTGACATGCGGGAGGGACGTGCGCGGGTGCGAGCATGGGCGGCTGGTCGCCGCGTGTTGAACTGCTTCGCCTATACGTGCGGGTTCGGCGTGGCCGCACTGGCTGGCGGAGCGGGCCGTGTGCTGAACCTCGATCTCTCGAAGGCAGCCCTGGCATGGGGGCAAGAAAACTACCGGGCCAACGGCTTCACAGCCGACCCGCACGACTTCGTCTACGGCGATGTTTTCGACTGGCTGGCGCGATTGGCTCGCCGCCGCGAACGCTTCGATCTGGTCATCCTCGACCCTCCCGGCTTCTCCACAACCAAGACGCGGCGCTTCACCGTCGCCCGCGACTACGGCGAATTGGTCGCGCTGGCCGAGAAAGTCAGCGCGCCAGACAGCCTGCTGCTCGCCTGCTGCAACGTCGCCGAGCTGCCGTGGCGCGCATTCCGCGAGCGTGTGTTGAGCGGCCTGGCAGGATCAGGCCGGCCGGCCGAGGTGGTCGGCGTCTACCACGAACCTGCGATAGACTTCCCGACGCCGGCCGGCCTGACGCCCTATCTGAAGATATTGGCGATGCGCCTGGGTTAGAGTATCCTAGGCGCGCTTCGAGACTTGCCGGGCCTGGGCGAATTGGGCTTCCAGCTCGGCGCGGCGGTCGGCTGCGGCCCGGCGGCCTTCCTCCACTATGGCGTTCAATCGTGTCTGCAGCGAGGCCTGCACATCCTGGCCCGATTGCGGCGTGAGCATCAGAACGACAACCGCGCCGACCAACGCGCCCAAAATCAGACCGCCGATAAAGTTGATAACCTTTAACATATCACCTCCTGTCAGATCAGCATGGATTAAGGGCTGAAAGGCAGCCGACTGCAAGTATAGCACAAATCTGGCGCGCGGCCAAGCCAGAATCGCCTCAGACCCGCGTTCTGCAAGCTTGTTGTAAGTTAAATCCCCCAGATTCCGTGGTACAATGCAGTCGTTCGATGAGATGGTTGCCAGGTACAAACTGTCCAGGAGTGCAAGCTAATGCGCAATCGAGGGATTTTGGT
>VGOD01000133.1 GCA_016876015.1 Chloroflexota bacterium | reverse complement strand
GAAGGCGACCGACAAAGTGGGGATGGGCGACAACCTGTTCGCCGACTGGCGCTACGATCGGGAGGGCCGCCCCCGCCCCGATTTCGTGCTGAACACGCCGGAGGCGCGGGGCGCGGCCATCCTGCTGGCAGGCGACAACTTCGGCTGTGGCAGCTCGCGTGAGCATGCGGCCTGGGCTCTGCTCGGCTATGGCTTTCGCGCGGTCATCAGCACGTCGTTCGCCGATATCTTTCGCAACAACGCGCTCAAGAACGGCCTGCTGCCGGTGGTCGTAGACGCTGACACGCACTGGCAGCTTTTCAGCGTGGTCGGCGAGGAGCCGGCCGCTGAGGTGACGATTGACCTGGCCGCGCAAACCTTGCGGTTGCCTGACGGTCGAGCCGTGCGATTCCCGATAGATGCCTTCGCCTGCCAGTGTTGGCTGGCCGGCGTGGACGAGCTCGGGTATCTGCTGGCCCGTGCGCCGCAGATCGAGGCTTACGAGCAGCGCGCAGGCGATATGGTGCGCACGAAGTGACGAGATTGGCAGACCAGGAAAAAGGAACGATGAATTCAGTTCAGATCTACGATACCACGCTGCGAGATGGCGCCCAGGGCGAGGGCGTGTCCTTCTCGCTCGAAGACAAACTCAAGGTCGCCCAACGGCTGGATGAGGTGGGCATTCCCTACATCGAGGGGGGCTGGCCTGGCTCGAACGCCAAGGATGCCGAGTTTTTCCACCGTGCGCTCTCTTTGCACCTCAAACAGGCGCAGATCGCGGCCTTCGGCTCCACGCGTCGCGCGCGCGCCACGTGCGAGGCCGATCCGCAAATCCGGGCGCTGCTGGATGCCGGCACGCCCATCGTCACACCCGTCGGCAAGAGCTGGGATCTACACGTCCACCACGTTCTGCAAACCACGCTGGACGAAAACCTGGCGATGATCGGCGAGAGCGTGCGCTACCTTAAGTCGCAGGGACGCCAGGTCTTCTACGACGCCGAGCACTACTTCGACGGCTACCGGGCGAATCCCGAGTACGCGCTGACGACCGTGCGCGCCGCGCACGAGGCTGACGCCGACTACGTTATTCTCTGCGATACCAATGGCGGCGCGCTGCCCTGGGATGTGGGCGAGATCGTTCAGGCTACGGCTGACTTCCTGGCCTCGAACACGGCGCGCGCGGACGCCGCCCGGCTGGGCATCCATACGCACGACGATTCTGGGCTGGCCGTGGCAAACGCCCTGGCAGCCGTGCGCGCAGGCTGCATCCAGGTGCAGGGAACCGTCAACGGCTATGGCGAGCGCGTGGGCAACTGCAACCTGTGCACCGTGATCCCCGACTTGAAGATCAAGATGGGGATCGCCTGCCTGAATGAGGCCGGCTTGCAGCGGCTGACTGAGCTTTCGCGCTTCGTCAGCGAGACCGCCAACCTGGCCCCCAACCCGCGGCAGCCCTA
Source organism: Chloroflexota bacterium (assembly GCA_016876015.1). Taxonomy (GTDB): domain Bacteria; phylum Chloroflexota; class Anaerolineae; order CG2-30-64-16; family CG2-30-64-16; genus VGOD01. Next base: position 14,245 of record VGOD01000133.1, on the reverse strand, counting down.
CGTGGGCGCCAGCGCGTTCGCCCACAAGGGCGGCATCCACGTCGCGGCGCTTCTCAAGGTCGCCGAGAGCTATCAACACGTTGACCCGGCGCTGGTCGGCAATCAGCCGCGCGTGCTGGTCAGCGAGCTCTCGGGACGGGGCAACCTGGTCTACAAAGCCCAGGAATACGGCATGGATGCCACCAAAGAAGATGTGCAGCGCGTGCTGAGCCAGATCAAGGAGCTGGAGAGCCGCGGTTTCTACTTCGAGGGGGCCGAAGCCAGCGTCGCGCTGATGTTGCAGCGCCTGCGCGCGGGCTATCGCGCGCCCTTCGAGCTGGTGGACTTCATGGTCGTGGTCGAGCATCGCCGCGGCCGCGGCTTGTTCGCCGAGGCCACGGTCAAGGTCAAAGTCAAAGATGAGATCATGCACACCGTGGCCGAGGGCAACGGCCCGGTGAACGCGCTGGACAAAGCTCTGCGCAAGGCGCTGTTGCCCCACTACCCCCACCTGGCCGATGTGCAACTTGCGGACTACAAGGTGCGCATCCTCGACGGCGACGCCGCGACCGGCGCTACCACGCGTGTTATCATTGACACGCGCAACACTCGCCGCACCTGGAGCACCGTGGGCTGCTCCACGAACATCATCGAATCGTCGTGGCAGGCTCTGGCAGATAGCATGGAGTATGCGCTCCTCAACCCCTAGGACAGGATCAATCATGCACGCTCGAATCACAACTCTTCCTGGCGACGGCATCGGCCCAGAGGTCGTGGCCGAAGGCGTCAAGGTTCTGAAGGCCGTGGCCCAGAAGTGGGGCCATACGTTCGAGTTCACCGAATGTCTGGTGGGCGGCATCGCCATTGATGAGACGGGCAGCCCGCTGCCCGAGGCCACGCTGACCGCCTGTCGCGCCGCGGATGCCGTATTGCTGGGCGCGGTGGGTGGGCCGAAATGGAGCGACCCGCGCGCGGCGGTGCGGCCCGAACAAGGGCTGCTGGGGCTGCGCGGCAGCCTGGGCCTCTTCGCCAACATCCGGCCGGTGAAGGTCTACCCGGCGCTCGTCGCCGCCTCCACGCTCAAGTCCGAGATCGTCTCTGGCGTGGACATGGTGATCGTGCGCGAATTGACCGGCGGCCTCTACTTCGGCAAGCCGCAGGGCCGCCAGGACACGGCCGCCGGCCGCGCCGCGGTGGATACCCTCTACTACACCGAGGGCGAGATCGGCCGGCTGATGCGCGTGGCGTTCGACCTGGCGCGCGCGCGGCGCAAAAAGGTCACATCGGTGGACAAGGCCAACGTCCTCGCCTCCTCGCGGCTCTGGCGCGAGGTGGCCCACGAGGTGGCAGCCGAATATCCCGATGTCGAGATCGAGGACGTCTTGGTTGACGCCTGCGCCATGTATCTCGTGCGCCGGCCGGCCGACTACGATGTGATCGCCACCGAGAATATGTTCGGCGACATCCTTTCGGATGAAGCGGCCATGCTTGCCGGCAGCATGGGAATGCTGCCGTCGGCTTCGTTGGGGGCGCAGATCCGACGGGCTTCCGAAAACCCTTCGGGTCTTCGTTTTGGCCTCTATGAGCCGATCCACGGCAGCGCGCCCGACATCGCAGGCCGGGGCGTCGCCAATCCGCTGGCCGCCATCCTGAGTTGCGCGATGCTGCTTCGCTGGTCCCTCGGCTTGGCGGCTGAGGCCGTAGCCGTCGAGCAAGCCGTCGAGGCGACGCTGGAGGCTGGCTATCGCTGCCGCGACATCATGACAGCCGGCGGCCGGCCCGTGGGGACGGCAGAGATGGGCGACCAAGTCGTTACATACCTGTGAGGGAGAAGGCAATGGCTACCACAGAAACCAACGGACAGAATGAGAAAGTCGTCGTGCGGGGTCTGGAGGGGATCGTCGCGGCCGAGACCAGCGTCTCCTACGTGGACGGCATCCACGGCCGGCTCCTGTATCAGGGCTATGACATCCACGACCTGGCCGAACAGACCACCTTCTCGGAGGTGATCTTCTTGCTCTGGCGTGGACGGCTTCCCACGCGCACCGAGCATGACGCGTTTCGCTCGGAGCTCACTGCGGAGATGCGCCTCCCCAGCCAGGTGCTGGAGATGCTCAGATTGACCCCGCCCAACAGTCACCCGATGGCGGTGCTGCGCACGGCAGTGAGCATGTTGGCCAACTTCGATCCCGACGTGGAAAACATGACGCCCGCGGCCAACTGGCGCAAGGCCAAACGGCTGATGGCCCAGGTGCCGACCATCATCGCGGACCTGCACCGCATCCGTCGCGGCCTGTCGCTGGTGTCGCCGGACCCCAACTTCGGCATCGGTGCGAACTTCCTCTACATGCTGCGCGGCACGCCGCCCAACGAGCTCGAGAGCGAGGCGATGCGGGTGTTGATGGTGCTCCATGCCGATCACGAGCTCAACGCCAGCACCTTCGCCGCGCGGGTCATCGCCAGCACCTTGAGCGACATGCACTCGGCGTTGGCGGGCGCGCTGGGCGCGCTCAAAGGCCCCCTCCACGGCGGCGCCAACCAGCGCGTCATGGAGATGCTGCGCGACATCCCCGATGTGGAGATGGTGCGCTCCTACATCGCAGGCATGTTGGAGAACAAGAAGCGGATCATGGGCTTCGGCCACCGCGTCTATCGCACCGAGGACCCGCGCACCCAGCATTTGCGGCGCTACTCGGAGATGCTCTGCGAGTCCACCAACCAGGGACACCTGCACACGATCCTGCGCCGGATCGAGCAGGCCGTCATGGAGGCCAAAGGGATCTATCCCAACGTGGACTTCTACTCGGCCACAGTCCAACATGCCATGGGCATCCCACCAGAGTATTTCACCGCAGTGTTCGCCGCCTCGCGGACGGCCGGTTGGATCGCGCATATCATGGAGCAGTATGCCGACAATCGGCTGATCCGGCCGATGTCACGCTACGTCGGCGGAATAGACCGGGCCTTTGCGCCCCTTGACCAGCGCGTCGCGCCTGACCAGGAGTAGCCGCCCATGCGTTCCGACATCATCAAGAAGGGTTACGAGCGTGCGCCGCACCGCTCGCTGTTGCGCGCCACCGGCGTCATCCAGGATGACGAGGATTTCAACAAGCCGTTCATCGCAATCGCCAACTCCTATCTGGACATCATCCCAGGTCACGCGCACCTGAACGTCTTCGGTGAGGTGGTGCGCCAGGCCGTGCGCGAGGCGGGCGGTGTGCCGTTCATGTTCCATACGATCGGCGTGGACGATGGCATCGCGATGGGACACCGCGGCATGAAGTACAGCCTGGCGAGCCGCGAGCTGATCGCCGATTCGGTGGAAACCATGATCGCCGCGCACTGTTTCGATGGCCTGATCTGCATCCCCAACTGCGACAAGATCGTGCCGGGGATGCTGATGGCCGCCATGCGGCTGAACATCCCCACCATCTTCGTCAGCGGCGGGCCGATGCAGGCCGGCGTCACCCCGGCCGGCCAGGTGGTGGACCTCAACTCCGTGTTCGAGGGTGTGGGCGCATATCGCGCCGGCAAGATCACAGACGCCCAACTGAAAGAACTGGAGGAGTTCGGCTGCCCCACCTGCGGCTCTTGCGCGGGCATGTTCACGGCTAATTCGATGAATTGCCTGTGCGAAGCGTTAGGAATGGCGCTGCCCGGCAACGGCACGATCCTGGCGATGGATCCCGCGGCCCCCTCCCGGCTGAATCCTCCTCGCCTGGAACTGGCGCGCCAGGCCGGCCGGCAGATCATGAAGCTGGTCGCCGCGGACCTCAAACCGCGCGACATCGTCACACCCCAGGCGGTTGACAACGCCTTTGCCCTGGACATGGCGATGGGCGGCTCGTCCAACACCGTGCTCCACACCCTGGCCCTGGCCGCCGAAGCGGGCGTAGACTACCCGCTGGCCCGCCTGAACGAAGTGGCGGAGCGCGTGCCGAACATCTGCAAAGTGTCACCTTCCTCCAGCTATCGCATCGAGGACGTTGACCGTGCGGGGGGCGTATCCGCGATCTTGTGGGAGCTGTTCAAGCGGCCAGGCATCTTGCACCCCGCGGCCATGACGGTGACGGGCCAGACGTTGTATGACAACGTGAAAGGCGCCGAGAGCCATGATCGCGAGTGCATCCGGTCGCTGGACAACCCCTACAGCGCGCGCGGCGGCCTCGCGATCCTCTTCGGCAATCTTGCGCCCGAGGGCGCGGTGATCAAGACGGCCGGCGTGCTGCCCGAAATGCTGCGCCATCGTGGGCCGGCGGTGGTCTTCGACTCGCACGATGACGCGAACGCGGGCATCCTTTCGGGCAGAGTCAAGCCGGGCGATGTAGTGGTGATCCGCTACGAGGGGCCGCGCGGCGGGCCGGGGATGCAGGAGATGCTGGCCCCAACGTCGAACATCATGGGGATGGGGTTGGGCGCTTCGGTGGCGCTGATCACCGATGGCCGCTTCAGCGGCGCCACGCGCGGCGCGTGCGTCGGCCACGTCTCGCCAGAGGCGGCGGCCGGCGGGCCGATCGGTCTGTTGGCCGATGGCGATCTGATCACGCTCGATATCCCAGGCCGGCGGCTGGAGGTCGAGCTGTCCGATGAAGAGCTGGCGCGTCGCCGGGCCGCATGGCGCCCGGTCCGCCGGGAGCTCACGGGATGGCTTAGACGCTATGCAGCGATGGTCACATCGGGCAGCCAGGGGGCGGTCTTGGCGATTTGACAAGCCTCCTGCGCTGTGCTAGACTGTTCACCATCTTGCCGTAGCATATAGAGTGATCTCATGTCCGCTCGCGCTGATCTGATCGTCCTGTCGCTTATTGGGCTCCTTGTCATCAAGGAGCTTCTTCCGCGTGGGAGGCAGTAGGCCAGGGCGACGGGCCAGGCGCAGCGCCAATCAGTGACCCGGCAACAACAAAGAGGGCCTCCCACCAGGGAGGCCCTTTCGCATTTCAGGCAAAGGCGCCTTTCGTGTCTTTCCCTGTCGCAGGGAAGGCAGAAAGGCGTTTTGGTTTTGACGGCGATGCGGCCATCGGCTGAATCACCCGTCGCAGGAGGAGAGCATGGAAACCCATCCCAACGAACGGACAGCTTTGCCGCCGGCGCAGCGCCGCAGCCCCGCCCCAGATGCGCTGGCTGCCGAACCACAGTCGGCCGCGCCCCCGCGCAGACAGTCAGGCGGCAGTCTGCGGCGTGCGCACGAAGCCGCCCGCGCGGTGATGCACCCTGACTGGCACGATCCTGAGTGGCGCTACTATCACGGCGCCTGGGGCGGCTAACTACTGTCTCTGCCCTGAAAAGCGCCGACCGCTGCTCTGGTCTCGAGGCTGTGCGAAGCCTCCTTTAGGATCAGCCGGTTTCTGCCGCCGACCACCAAACCGGCTAAAGCCTCGAATCCAGCCCACCTGTCTTTCATCCGCCGTCCCAGGGGGAGGCTGCGCACGGGCGCCGGCCGCGGCACGGACATCTGGCCCGAAAATCACCCACCAGGCGCCGGCGCCTGGTGGGTTTATCCCTAGGGCGCGTAATCGAAGTAGATCGCCTGGCTGGTCGGCGTGCGGAAGTAGCCGCCCACCAGGTTGAACGGTGGATTGAAGTACCCCTCGATGGTGCGATCGGCAGCCCACAGCCGCACGCCATAGGCGCAGCGCACCGGATTCGCGGCCAGGTCGAAGACGGTGACGGTGTGCAGGTCTACCAGCGTGGCCAGCGGCGTCGTGCCGGCGGCGTTCAGATGCGCAGCGCCGGGCACAGCGTCGTAGTAGCGCACCACGTTGTAGTAGTGCTCCGCGTATAGGTCGCCCCCAATGGAGAGCCGATAGTACCAGAAGTGGTCGTCCGAGACATCGCCCTGCACCATGATCGGCATGTCGCTGCTGGAGAAGGTGGTGCAGGCGCCGCCGGGGATGCCCAGGTTGTTGATCTTCGGCTGCGTGTTATCCAACCGCGCCAGGTGCGGCGCTGGCTCGGTCTCGACGCCGGCCCCGCGGTCGAACTCCAGCCATACGCGATAGAGCGCATTCGGATCGGGCGCGCTGGCCGACTTCCAGTTCGTCAGGATCAGGTTCGGATTGCAGAAGAGCAGCGAACGATAGGTCGGCCCGTTGTACCAGCCGTTGGCATCCGAGAACCAGAACGCGCTGTCGGTGCAGGCGCCCGTTATCAGGTTACGCGTCTTGACCTTCCACCCCTCGGCCAACAGCACCGGGATGCCTGTGCCGGCGCCCGGACCGTCGGCGTGCTTGCGGAAGACCACTCGGAACCGATTCACGTCGTTGCAGATGGTGCCCCAGAAGGGGATGCTGGCGCCGAACGGGTGATCGGTGGGATAGCCGATTTCCCCGCGGCCCGCCGCGTTGATGTCGGCCACATCCACTTGCAGCCCGCCCAGGTCCGTGATCTGGTTCTCGCACATCGGCGGGAGCGTCTCGCCCACCGCGAGCGCATCCAGGCCCAGGAAATCGGCCGCGGGATAGAACAGCTTGATCAGCTCCCAGTGTTTGATCACCACGCCGTTGCCCATCCGCAGCACATCCCCATCCGTGAACGAAAGCTCCGTTCCATCATAGAGGATTTCGGTAGAGAAGTTCAGGCTGGCCAGGGCAGCCTCGGCGTTGCGCGAGGTCGCCACGGCATCCAACCCGAAATCCACTCCGCGCGTGGGCAGCCCGGCCGGCACTGAAGCCGGCAAGAGCGCGCTCTGCGCAGCCACGATCACGCCGTTGGCGGCCGAGAGCAGATCGCCGTCCAGGATTTGGATGGCGCCGACGATGCGGGCGGTCCCCTCGACGGTGAACCAGATGTCCACGCCGTAGCGCCTCAGCAGTTGCTGGAGCAGGCCGGGGTTCTTGAGGAACTCGCTGCGCGGCGTGTTGGCCAGGGCTGCAACGAAGGTCAGAATCTTGTCTTGGCTGCCGATGAACTGCACGCCATCCAACCCGATGTCGTAGTTGATTCCGAAGGGGTGGAGCAGGGCTATGTTCGGGATGGCGTAGCCGGGAGTGAAGAGCAGGTCGCCGGCCGTGAAGCGAGCGGCCGGATCGTCCAGCTCGGTCGAAAAGGCGATGGTCGGCTGGGCGACATCGCCGATGTTCAGGATGTCCAGGGCGTCCAGCCCCAGGTCCGGCCCAGGCGCAGCGGCGAACCAGGCCGCCAGCAAGTGCGCATTGCGCATGCACACCTGGCCGTCGAAGCTCAGCATGTCGCCGTCCGAGACGTAGGGGTTGCCATCGAAGGGGATCTTCTCCCTGGCCATGAAGTCTTCTTCGGTGGAGAAGGCCCCGGTGATGCACGCGGCAAGCGGTGGAACTGGCGCTGCGATGGTCATCGAGCTGGCCGGCAAGACCGCTCCCGCCAACATCGTCAGGGCGACCAGGAGGACAAGTCGTCTGGTAAACATCGCTCTGATCTCCTTTCTCTTGCAGGTCCAACCAGCCTCATTCGGCCAGTCGCAAGGCGTGTTTCAGGATATACGGCAGATACCGGTCCCAATTCACCGCCGGATCGAGGTTGATGTACAGGGCATCCAGGCCCAGGAAGCGCGCCTTTGGCTCGAAGGGGGCCACGAGGGCGCTGTTGGTGGTCTCGATGCCGTCCCCTTTCTTCAAGACATCGCCATCAGTGAAACCAGGCGTCCCGCGGAAGAGGATCTCCGTGGAAAAGCGAATCGTTTCCAGCGTCCCGCGGCGGCTGGCCGCCAGCGCATCCAGGCCGAAGTCCACGCCCCGGTTGGGGATGCCCGCGGGCGCAGTGACGGGCAGCAAATCCGCCTGGTTGACCACGACTGCGCCGAGGCGCGCCGACAGCACATGCCCATCCAGGATCGGCGTGACGGCCGCCTGGAGTTCTGTGCCCTCGGTCGAGAACCAGATGTCCACCTCGTAGCGATTCAGCAGGGTGACCAGTTGGCCTGGATTCGCCAGCCACTCATCTCGGCGAATCTTGGCGGCCGCATCCAGGAAAGCGACGATCTGCTGAGGCGCGCCGGTGAAGTGCAGGCCATCCAGCCCCAGATCACGGCCGACCTGGAACCGGCTCAGCAGGGTCACGTTCGGGATGATCGCGCCGTTGGTCGTCAGCAGATCGCCCGCCTTGAAACGGCCGGCCGGGTCATCCAACTCGGTAGAGAAGGCGACCAGGCCACGCTGCGCATCGGCGATCACCACATCCACGGCATCCAGGCCCAGGTCAGGCTGAACCTGCCAAGAGGCCAGGAGCTCCCGGTTGCGGGCGCAAACGGCGTGATTGAGGCCCAACAGGTCGCCGTCCGAGATGATGGGGTTGCCGTCCGGCGGCGTGGGGCCCTGCGACAAGAAATCCTCCTCGGTGGAGAAGGCGAGGTCTTTACAGGCCGGCAGGTTCGGAAGCCCTTGCGGCCCGGCCTGAGCATGTGGGCCAAGCAAGAGCAGACACAACATCAGAACCATGGGGGCCAAGTGGACGTGTCGGCGCATGGTTGACTCCTTTCGGTGTGGCTATCAGCTCACAGCCAGAGTGTACGGGTTCGACTACGGAGACTCGCCGATCCAGGTTGGGGAAAGCTGCACCTCCTTCTCGCGTCCAGCGCCAGATGGAGGACGCGTGACCTTCCGGCAGCGCGGCTGGCTGACAGACAGCGATATCACAAGCGATGAGGGCGTGTGATGTGGAAGCTGGGACAGCGACGACGCTGCATCGCAGGCGTTCAAGGGCCTTGCGCCGCACAGGGGCGCTGAAAATCACGACGCACTCTACGTGCAAAGGTTACGCTTTGCTCAGTCCTGTAACGCAATCGCATCATATACATCAAATACAACACATCAACCATGATGAAGTTGTATTCTATTGCAATGAGTCACTTGTGATCTTGACAACGAGGCCGGGGTGTGGTATTGAGAGAGAGAGATAGAGATAGAGATAGAGATAGAGAGTGATCTACAATCCGAAATCCAAAATCCGAAATCCAAAATCCAATGTCCGATCTATTGACTACTCGCCAGGTGCAGGAGATGCTTCAGGTGGACCGCACGACTATCTATCGGATGGTCGAGGGCGGTCAATTGCCCGCAATGCGCGTCGGCAAGCAATGGCGTTTTGGCCGCGCTGATCTGGAGCGCTGGTTGCGTGACCAGACCGTCCTGGCTGCGCCAGGCGCGACGGCCGCCGCGGATGCCGCGAGCAGCGCGGCCACGGCGCTCCCTGCTGCACAGCCGGCCGGTCAGGAAGCGATGACCAGCCGCGCGGTCGAGCAATTGCCCATGCCCTGCACCCAGATGATCCAAGACGCCTTTGCCGAGGCGTTGGGCGTGACGATGATCGTCACGGACATGCAGGGCCGGCCCGCGACGCAGGTCAGCAACTCCTGCGGACTCTACGCGGCGATCATGCGCGATGACGACGCCGTCACGCGGTGTATTCAAGATTGGCAGCAGATCGCCGGCGCGCTGACCCTGGAGCCGAAGCTGGCGCCCAATGATCTGGGCCTGCTGTGCGCGCGAGGGCTGATTCGGGCGGGCAACGAGTTGAAGGGCATGGTTTTCTTCGGCGGCATCGCGCCGGACGCCTGGCCCCCGAACCGCGATGAGATCACGGCGATGGCTAACCGCTTTGGACTGGATCCGGCCTACATGGCAGCCAACATCGAGGGCGCACACCGGCTCGATCGCCGCGCCCGCGAGCGTCTGCTCGGCCTGGTGCAGCGCATCGCGGACATCTTCTCGTATATGCTGGAGGACTGTAACGCCAGGAGGGAGTGCTCATGAAGCAACTGTTGGTTCTCGGCGCCGGCACGGCCGGCACGATGGTCGTCAACCGGCTCAACCGGCTGCTCGACCGCGAGGAATGGAAGATCACGGTCGTGGATCAGCACGAAACACACTACTATCAGCCCGGTTTCCTGTTCATTCCATTCGGGATGTATGGCAAGAACGATGTGGTGAAACCCAAACGCGACTTCATCCCGAGCAATGTCGAGATGGTCAAGGCCGCGGTGGATGTGATCGAGCCTGACCAGAACCGGGTCAAGCTTGCCAACGGCCACCTGCTCAACTACGATTTCCTGGTCGTCGCGACCGGCGCGCAGACGCGGCCCGAACAGACCCCCGGCCTGCACGAAGATGAATGGTACAAGTCCATCTATGACTTCTACACCGTCGAGGGCGCGCTGGCGCTGGCCAAGCATCTGCGCACCTGGCAGGGCGGCCGGCTGGTGGTCAACGTCGTCGAGAACCCGATCAAGTGTCCGGTGGCGCCCATCGAGTTCCTGATGCTGGCCGACTGGTTCTTCCACGAGCAAGGCATTCGTGACCGCGTGGATTTGATCTACGCGACGCCGTTGCCTGGCGCTTTCACCAAGCCTATCGCATCCAGGTATCTGGGCGACATCCTGGAACAGAAGGGCATCAAGGTCGTGCCAGAGTTCCTGGTGGAACATGTAGACCCCGATGCGAAGAAACTGGCGGCCTATGATGAGACGGAAGTCGAGTATGACCTGCTGGTGAGCGTGCCGCTGAACATGGGCGACGAAGCGATCGGCCGTTCCGGCATGGGCGATGAGCTGAACTTCATGCCCGTGGACAAGCACACCTTTCTATCGCCCAAGTGGTCGAATCTCTTCGTGCTGGGCGACGCGGCCGCCGTGCCCACCTCCAAGGCCGGCTCGGTGGCGCACTTCGCCGTGGACTGCTTCGCGGAGAACTTCTTGCGTCACATTGACGGGCTGGAGATGCTGCCCACGTTCGACGGTCACGCCAACTGCTTCATCGAGTCGGGCTTCGGCAAGGGCTTGCTGATTGACTTCAACTACGACGTGGAGCCGCTGCCCGGCCGCTATCCGCTGCCCGGGGTCGGCCCGTTCGCCCTGCTGCAAGAGTCGGAGATGAATCACTGGGGCAAGATGCTGTTCCGCTGGATGTACTGGAATATCCTGCTCAAGGGCCAGGAGCTGCCCTTGCCGGCGCGCATGACGATGGCCGGTAAGTGGAGATAAGGAGGGGGCCATGGACCAGGCGCTGGTTGAACTCAACCAGAAGCTAGATGCGCTGACGGCCCAGGTGGCGTATCTGACCGAGCAGGCTCAGCTTGCCGAGCGTGGCCGTCAGGAGCGCAGCGAGTTGGTGCGCGATCTGACGCCCATCGCCAACGACGCGTTCCGGCTGGCCGTCGAGCAACTGGAGGAGGTGCAGGAATACGTTGACCTGAGCGACCTGCTGCGCCTCCTCAAGCGACTGCTGCGCAATGGCCGCAACATCGAGCGCATGCTCGACCAACTCGAAAGTCTGATGGACCTGGCGGCGACGATCGGCCCACTCAGCGACCATGCATTCAGCAAGGCCGTGGACATACTGGCCGACTTGGAGCACAAGGGCTACTTCGCGTTTGCGCGCGGGAGCCTGAAGATCACCGATAACATCGTCACCTCGTTCACCGAGCAGGATGTGGCGGCGCTGGGCGACAACGTGGCGCTGATCCTGAACGTCGTCAAAGACCTGACCCAGCCGCAGATCATGACCTTGATCCGCAACACCTTGACGGCCGCCGAGAAGGCGATCGAGCAGCCGGTGGACATCTCGCTGTTAGCTCTGCTTCGCCAGATGAACGACCCGGCAGTCCGCCGCGGCCTGGCGTTGAGCCTGCGCGTGCTGCGCGTGGTCGGGAGCCAGGGGCGTGACATGGTGACACGGTGACACGGTGACGACTTAGATATGGTGCGCTTTCCCGTCAGTTGTCCTCCAGCCGATGAACGACTGCCCTTCCCTGGCCGGGCGAGGCCACGGAAGTCGCTACTACGAAGAACAACCAATCTACCAATCTACCAATTTACCAATCTACGAATTTACCAACCATCAGGAGCAACAACCATGGCAACTCGTACTATCGCAGGCAAGACCGTGCAGGTCAACGAAGAAGGCTTTTTGACGAACCCCGCGGAATGGACCAAGGGGATCGCGGCAGAGATCGCCAAGGAAGAGGGCGTCTCGGAATTGACGGCCGCGCACTGGAAGGTGATCGACTTCTGTCGCCAGGATGCAGCCGGCAGCGGCCGGGCGCCGACGTTGCGCCGCATCAGCACCGCGGCCGGCGTCACGACCAAGGAGCTGTTTGGCCTCTTCCCGAAAGGTCCGGCCAAGAAGGTGGCGCGCATCGCTGGGTTGGGGAAACCGGAAGGGTGTGTGTGAGTGAGGAAGTGGGTAGACAAGTCTTCAAGGAAACAAGGGGCCTTGACTACTTGTCTACTTGTCTACTTGTCTACTTGTCTACTTGTCTACTTGTCTACTTACCCACCCGTTGACTTATCCACTAGAGGAGCCACTCCAATGTCAGATCAAACCCGCAAGATCGCTTTTATCTGCTCCAAGGGCGACCTGGATATGGCCTACCCGGCCCTGGTGATGGGCTGGGCCGCGCTGGGCAACGGCATTGACGTGACGATCTTCTTCACCTTCTGGGGGCTGGACATGATCGTCAAGTCTCGCCAGAGCCGTTTGGAGATCGCGCCAGTCGCCAATACCAGTATGAAGATGAAGATGATGGGCTTGCCCACCGGCAACCTGGGCATCCCCAACATCCTGGGCATCCTGCCCGGCATGACCGCTTTCGCTACTGCCATCATGCACAAGAAGATCGCCGAGGTTGGCGCGCCGCCCGTCGGCGAATACTTGCAGATGCTCGTGGATGGCGGCGCCAAGCTCTACGCGTGCAAGATGTCGGTGGACATGATGGGGCTGAAAAAGGAAGACTTCGTGGATGGCGTGCTCGACATCGTCACCGCCAGCGACTTCATGGACATGACCGAGGGCGCACAGATCATATTCATCTGATCGCCTGCAATGAAGAAACCCGGCTTCTCAGAGAAGCCGGGTTTCTTGCTTGTCTGCCTGCGCTCAAAGCCGATCGGCCGCGAACCGCAGCCGCACGTAGTCAACCACCCATCTGCCCTCTGCATCGAACAGCGTTGGCCGCAGCGCCTCGCGCAACTCAGAGATCAGCGCGGGCCGATCATCTTCCGGTGCAGCCGAGAGAAAGACGCCGGCGAACGTTTCCAGCCAACCGCTGATGTCGGCCGGGAGAGGGGTGGGGCGGGGGATCAGGGCGATGTAGCGCACGCTGAACCCGTGCGTCTCGAGGCCGCCACGATACTCATCTGCGCTCGGGTAATGCCAGGGATTGAGCGCCGCGGCCTCTATGCCCCGCCGATGCAGCGCGGTATAGAGCGCGTGTACGATCGCCGCGATGTTGCCCTGGCCGCCGAACTCACCGACGAACCGGCCGCCAGGTCGCAATGCGCGGCGCACTCCTGCGATCACAGCATCGGCCTGCGGCATCCAGTGAAGGGCCGCGTTCGAGAACACCGCGTCGATCTCACCTTCGAAGTCGAGCGCCTGGCCGTCCATCACGCGTGCATCGAGTCCGCGGGCTGTGGCGGCCGCGATCTGTTCCGGGCTGCTGTCCACGCCAACCACGTCGCAGCCACACGCGGCGAGCTTGGCTGTCAACGCGCCATCCCCGCAGCCCAGGTCAAGGATCCGCTCGCCGGGCTGCGGCGCCAGCAGCTCGACCACCGGCATGCCCAAATCCGAGACGAAACGAGCGTTCTGCGCGTAGCGTTCGGGGTTCCAGGTTTGTTTTGCTGTCATCGGGCATCGGTCCTGCATCAGCGCTGTCGCGCAGCCAATTCTGAGCGCGCCAGCCGCACACGACTGAGCAGATCAGCCGTGTGTGCGCGGTCGGGCCGATTCAGGCCGAGAAACGCGCACAGGTCGCGGTGTGCGCGCCGCCAGTCAGGGTCATCGAATACCCCTTCCTGGTGCTTGAACCGTCGCAGACAGAGCGGCACATAGAGCCGGTAGACGGTCAAGATGCCTTTTGTTTGGCCCCAGCGAAACTCCCCATCCACCGCGTGGTAGAAGAAATCCGCGGCGGCCGCGCCGAACCCGGATACGATGTCGTTCACTTCAGTCCGACACGCGGCCAGGAGACGCCGGGCCTGAGGGGCCGTCAGGTTGAAGTCGTACACGTCGCAGAAGAGCCGGTAGAACTCCAACTCGCCGAGCCGCCGACAGTTTTCGCGCAACAGCGGTTCGGTGCGGTTCTGGCTGCGCGGCAGGATGCCGTGCAGCCAGTAAAAGGCGAGGATGAGATGGTTGAAAGCTGAGCGAAGCTGCGCCAGGGCGGTCAACGGCTTGCCGGCATCATGATCGGCCTGCGCGATGGCCAATTCGTTGTCGAAGGCTGCCAGCGCACGTTGGGCTTTGGCCGCGACGACCTCTGGGTGAAACAGGCAGCGGTCGAAGCTGGCTTTGAA
>VGOD01000132.1 GCA_016876015.1 Chloroflexota bacterium | reverse complement strand
GCCGAGCAAGCGCGGGACATGCTCGAAAAGGAGTTTCACCTCAAGACGCTGCTGGTCACCGAGCAATCGGACGAACGAGAGCGCGAGGCGGCCCGGCGGCTCGGCAAGCCCGGCAGTCCTTACGAGGCGGTGGTCAGCGTCTTGATGCTGCGGGAAGGATGGGACGTGCCCGCCGTGTCGGTGATCCTGCTGCTGCGCAAGTTCTCCTCACGCGTGTACGGCCAGCAGGTGGTCGGCCGCGGCTTGCGGCTCAACGTGCGCACCGAGGACATCCAGGAGATCTGCGCGGTGGTGGATCACGAGAAGCTCAAACACGCCTGGCTGTGGGAAATGGTGGGCGCGAAAGTGCGCACCGGCGTGGATCAGATGAGCCTGTTCGGCGATGAAGACCTGCCGCCCAAGCGCAAGCCGCAGTTCGTCGCCAAGCCTGAATTTCTGATCGAAGTTCCAGCGCCGGTCGGGGGCGAGGAAACCGACTTCGATGATGACGAGATAAAACAAATCAAAGTCGAAACCAGCGACTACCCAGGTTGGCAGAAGCTGATCGCCGGCTTCGACTACGTGATCGAGACCGAGATCACCCGCGTCGAGATCGCCAGCGTCGAAGGCCGGCCGCTGGACGGTTCCGGCTTCCGCGAAATCCGCGAAGCGCCAGCCCGTTACGTGGTTCGCCGGACGCCTGACGAGATCAACGACCCGGCCGAGTTGGCCGAGCTGCTCAAGAACAGCGTGCGCGACATCGCCGCCGACCTGTTGGCCGAGGAGGGGATCGGCTCGCACGAGCTGGGCTACCTCTACGGCGTGCTGATGGATCACGTCAGCCAGCAGATGCTGGAGGGCAAGACGGTCGGCACGGCGGGCGTCGAGGCGCTACGCCACGCGCTCAACCGCCGCCACCAGATGGCCGCGAACTTCAAGAGCCGCCCCGGACTCGTCGCCAGCATCGTCAAGTATAAGCCGGGGGCGCGCCATGCCAACCAGTGAACGCGGAGACTTCGAGAACCCCACCAAGAGCGCCTATTCCGTCGAACGCTACGATTCGTTGTGGGAACTGGCCTACATGAAGCGGCTGGAGCGGGACAAGACCGTCGCCAGGTGGACGAAGAACCACGGCATCACGATCCAGTACGTCACCGAAGCCGGCAACGTGCGCGGCTACCGGCCGGATTTTCTCCTCGAGCGCATTGATGGGGGCAAAGAACTGCACGAAATCAAGGGCGGCCAATACCTCAACAACCTGGACACGATCCGCAAGCATGAAGCTGCCAAAAACTGGTGCCGGAAGCGGGGAATGAGTTTTGTGGTAGTCACAAAATAGAAAAGAGGCATCATGGGTCTTCGACGCACCATCCAAAACCATCCCCACCTCCTCGAACGCCTCTGGCAGGCCGCCGAGTGGGCGCTGCACCGGCTGAACCCTTTCTTCGCCCGCGTCGGCTACTCTCGCGCGGCTAGAGTCATCCTGCCCTTCGAGGACCTGGGCAAGAAGCTGGTCTTCGATTGCCAGTTGTGCGGCCAGTGCATCCTGCACTACACCGGCATGACCTGTCCCATGACGTGCCCCAAGAACCTGCGCAATGGGCCGTGCGGCGGCGTGCGTCTGAACGGCCATTGCGAGGTCAAGCCGGAGATGCGCTGCGTCTGGGTTGACGCGTACGAACGCTCCCAGAAGATGCCGCTCTGGGGCAAGGAGCTTCTGACCGAGCAGCCGCCGGTCAACTGGCAGCTCAAGGGCACGTCATCGTGGATGAACCTGCTGAGGGGCGTTGATCGGCGGCTGCGCCAACGCCGGGCGACCGAAAATCGAAACGACCGCCCCTGATCTCACCTCCGCGTCAATCCCCACATGAACGCCGCCCCCGCGCCGATGAGCAGCGCCAGACTGGCCGCCTCGTTCGCCGGCGCCAAGCGGAGCAGCACCCCCGCCACGAGCAAGCCAACCCCCAGTGTCGTCCACATCTGCCGATCCACCGCGCGTTCGATTTGCCGCAGGGCGCGCGCGTGATCGTGCGCCAGCGAGGTCTGCACCGTCAAGTCCCCGCGCTCAGCCTGGGTCAGCAGACGATCCAGATGGTCTGGCAGCCGCGCCAACACCCGCAGCCACCGTAACGCCAGCTCCAGATTGCCGCGCCAGTCTTGGGTCAGCTCGCCGACGGCCAACCGTTTGGCGAAGGGCAGCGTGGCCGCCCAGGGGTCGAATTCCGAGTCGAGGCTGGTGGCCAGGCCCGACAGAATGGCAACCGCGCGCATGGCGAAGAGCATATCGGCGGGAAACTGGAACGGCATCTCGTAGATCAAGTCGCGATACTCGCGCAGCATGAACCCGGCCTGCTCGAAGGCCACATCCCGCAATTGCCCCATGCGCACTCCACTGAACCGCTGGAAGAGGGTCTCGTGGACCTCTTCCAGGCGCTTCAGATCGGCGTTGGGCAACAGAACGCCTGCGTCAACATAAGATTGCACCATCTCATGGGCATCGCGCGCCGCGAGGGCCATCAGAAACTTCCGCAGGCCAGCGCGCAGCGCTTCCGGGATCACTGCAACCATGCCGAAATCCACGAAGACGATCTTGAACGGCCGGGACGCGTCTGGGGGCGCGGCAGGATCTGGCTCCAGGGGGTGTAGAAACAGGTTGCCTGGATGGGGATCGGCGTGAACGAAGTGAGAGACGAAAATCTGTCGGAGGTAGATGTCGTACAAGCGCTGCGCCACCTCGCTGCGGCGGATGCCGGCCGCCGCGATCGCCGCGAAGTCGGTGATCTTGATCCCGGCGACGTCTTCCAGGGTCAGGACGCGACGGGTTGTGGTCTCCCAATAGACCTTTGCGATGTAGATGCCGGGATCGGCGGCGCAATCAGCGGCGAAACGCTCGCAGTTGCGGCCTTCCTGGATGAAGTCCAGCTCGCGACGCGTCGTGGCGGCGAACTCATCGTAGAGTCGCCTCAGATCCACGCGCGCCGCGATTGGGCGATACCAGCCGAGCCAGTGGGCCGCCAGCCGGATCGCCGCCAGATCGGTCTCGACCAGCGTCTCGATGCGCGGCCGCTGCACCTTGACCACCACTTCTGGCGCGTCGGCCGCAGCTGCGCGCAGGCGCGCTCGGTGTACCTGTGCGAGTGAAGCGGCGGCCACTGGTTCAGCCGCGAACCAGGTGAACACCTGGTCTGTGGGCTTGCCGAATTCGGCCGCAATCACGCCCAGGATATCTGCCAGCGTCTCGGCTGGCACTTCATCCTGCAGCCCGGCCAGCTCCGCGGTGATCTCTGCCGGAAGCACATCCACGCGGATGCTGAGGAACTGCCCCAGCTTGATCAGCACGCCGCCGTAACGGATCGCCAGCCGGCGATAGCGCTGCGCAATCTGTCGCCAGCGTGTCAGTGAACCTTGCCGCGCCTTTGGCCCGATCAGCGGCAACCGGCCGGCGATCAGCTCCCACCAGATGAACGCCAGGAACGCGCTCGCGAAAAAGGCCGCGACGCGCAAGTAGCGCGGCCAATCGCGGCGGGTCTCGGACGACGCAGCCGGCGCGACAATCAGCTGTTGCAAGACCTGTAGTTTCCGACTAACGAGCGACTCAAAAATTGACATAAGCCGGGCCTTTGCATCTCGCGATATAGCAGTGAGCCTACTATACCACAAGATTGTCTTGCAACCGTTTTGCTCCCGGTGAATCAGGATGGTATAATCTTTTCCGATGACTGGCATCCACCTGGGGAGAAGCTCATGAGCGATCGAGTCATAGTTCAGCGTGTGCAGAGCGCAGCCGAGGCGCAGCGCGCCTTTTGCTGCATGGCCGAGGCGCCGACCCCCTGGCCCGCGGCGCTGAACGTCTGCCGCACCTGGGTTTCCGACAACCTGGGCCGCTATGTCGAAGGTTTCCACCTGCAAGACGAGCGCGGAGTCGCCGTCGGCCAACTCTACTATGCCCCGGCTGAACGCGCCCTGATCCCTTACGAGATCGAGCCAGGGGTGGCCGTGCTCTACTGCGAGTGGGTGCAGCGCCGGCGCCAGAAACAGGGGCTGGGCCGACAGCTCTTCGCAGCATTCGAAGCCGATGCGCGCGCGCAGGGCAGCAAGGGCATCCTGGTAGAAGCCACCGACCGCGAAGACCAGATGCACTATCGCCACTACCTGGTCCGTGGCTTCCAGATCGTGCACGACGCCGGCTCGCGCAAGCTGCTCTATCTGCCCTTGAGCCAGCCGCAGGTGAGCGCCCGGCCGCTGACGCCGACCATTCGACCCCGCCGCGGCGCACCGGTGGAGGTGTTAGTGCTGGCGGGTTATCTGTGCCCCTTCGAGACCGCAGCCCAGATGGCCGTGCTCGACGTGGCGCGCGAGTTCGGTGAGCGTGTGGTCTTGCGGGAAGAGGCCCTTTCGCCTGAAACGCTGCGGCGCTACGGTGTGGCCTACGGCATCTTCATCAGTGGCCGGCCCAAGTTGAGCGGCGCGACGACTGAAGAGGCTATTCGACAGGCCATCGCCGAGGAACTCTAGCGTGTCTGCGCCTATCAGCCATCTGGCCGCGGTGCTGGAGTCCGGCCAGTTCGCGGTCGCGGCCGAGCTGTCGCCTCCCAAGGGGGTTGACGTAACGGGCATCGCGCGCGACGCTCGCACCTTGAAAGACTATGCGGATGCGGTGAATGTGACCGACAACCAGGCCGCGAGCGTGCGCATGGCGAGCATCCCGGTGGCGGCCTTGCTCCTGCGACACGGCGTCGAGCCGGTGGCGCAGATGACTTGCCGCGACCGCAATCGGCTGGCCATGCAGGCCGATCTGTTGGGCGCGGCCGCACTGGGCATTCGCAACATCTTGCTGCTCAGCGGCGATCACGTCGTCTGGGGCGACCATCCCGAGGCGAAGAGCGTCTATGACCTGGACTCGATGCATCTGCTGCGGATGGCTCATAACATGACGTGGCATGGCATCATGGACAATGGCCGGCCGCTGAGCTCGGCGCCGCAGTTCTTTATCGGCGCGGCAGCCAATCCCTTTGCGCCGCCGCAGGATTTTCGGCCCCAACGCCTGGCCAAAAAGGTCGCGGCCGGCGCGCGCTTCGTGCAGACTCAGCTCATCTACAACGTCGAACGCTTCAGGACCTTCATGGCGGCCGTGCGTGACCTGGGCTTGCACGAGCAGGTCTACATCCTGGCTGGGGTCGGTCCGGTCAAGTCGGCGGGGCAAGCCAACTTCATGGCCACGAAAGTCGCAGGCATGGAGGTGCCGGACGCGTTGGTCCAACGGATGAGCAAGACCCCGAAGGCCGCGCAGCCAGAAGAGGGCATCCGCATCTGCACAGAAATCATCAAGCAGGTGCGGGAAATCCCAGGGGTGGCTGGCGTTCACATCATGGCTGTGCACTGGGCCGAGGCTGTGCCCGAGATCGTGACCAGAGTCGGGCTTTATCCCCGGCCGCCGCGGCGTGACGGATGAGAACATTGAACCCCACCGAGTGCCAGGCATCCTCTCCGATGCCTGGCACTCGGTGGGCCATTTGCAGGACAGTCGCTCATGCCGTGTGCGGCGCCACGGCGCAGCCTCCCCGTGGGACGGCGGATGAAAACGTTCGTAGTAACGACTTCAGTCGTTCGGCGCGGGCCACGGCGACTAAAGTCGCTACTACGAACCCGCCCATTTTCAGGACAGACTGAGAGGTGAAAACATTATGCTCATCAAAGATCTGATGACCCCAAACCCGATCTGTGGCCGGCCCGATATGCCGGTCACCGAAGCCCAGGCGCTGATGCAGCAGCACAACTTCCGGCATCTGCCCATCCTGGATGCCGAGGGCAAGTTGGTGGGGTTGATCACCCAGCGCTCGCTGGCGCATGCCATCCCATCAGACGTCAGGCAGTTCAGCCCCTTCGTGATCAATTACGTCCTGGCCAGGGTGAAGGCGCAGAATATCATGGTCAAAGACGTGATCACGATTGACGAGAATGTCGCCATCGAGGAAGCGGCGCGCCTGATGGCCGATCGCAAGATCGGGTGTCTGCCGGTGATGCGCGAGGGGCGCTTGATCGGGATCATCAGCGATCACGACCTGTTCAAGGCGATGGTGAACCTGCTGGGCGCGCGTCGCGCGGGGCTGCGCGTGACGGTTTTGCAGCCCGATCGCGCGGGAGAGGTCGCACGCATCAGCGGCGCGATCGCTGAGACGGGCGGCTATCTCTCGGTGTTCGTCACCTATCCAACCTCTGACCCGGCGGTCTGGTCTTCAGTGGTCAAGGTGACCAACGTCCCGGAAAATGTCCTGGTGGAAACCCTCAGCCGCTTGCCAGAGCTGCGCGTGCTCGATGTGCGGCAAGGATAGACTGCGCCGGCTCGGGCGGAGCGGTCTGAGTCGCATGCCAACACTCACTTCATCGGAGGAAAACAGTGGATATCCAGAAGCTATTCGACAATGATGTGCCTGCATGGTTGACAGCCAATGCGGCGACAGCCCGACGGGTCGGCGCGAAGTACGGCTTCAACATCACCGGCGATGGCGGCGGGAAGTGGTTCCTGGACCTTTCCAGCACTGGCCCGCAGATCGAGCGGAGCGCCGGCCAACGGGCTGACTGCACCATCACGATCAGCGCGGCCGATTTCGAGACCTTGTGGGGCAACCTGGCTGCGGGCGAGTCGCTCTATTACAGCGGCCGGCTGTGGGTCTCGGGCGATGAGATGTTGGCGCTGAATCTGCGCGACGTCTTGCAAAGGATCAAGACGGCCGTCGGCTGAGCCATACCAGCGCCGACCCTGAAACCGTCAAACCCTTGACAGAGGAGACTGCCAATGGACATCCAGAAGCTATTCAACGAGGACTTACCAACCCGATTGGCCGCCAATCCAGACGCGGCGCGGCGGATCGGCGCGAAGTATCAGTTCAACATCACCGGCGAAGGCGGCGGCCAGTGGTTTCTCGATCTTTCGAGGACCGGCCCGACGATAGAGGCAGGCAATCCCGGCAAGGCTGATTGCTCGATCACGATCAGCGCGGCTGACTTCCAACAGCTCCAGCAGAACCCGAACAGCGGCATGCAGATGTACTTCTCGGGCCGGCTGCGCGTCGCCGGCGACGAGATGCTCGCGATGCGGTTGCAGGACATCTTGCGCGGGCTGTGACCTGAGGTTGCGGTTAAGACTGAGGGAAGCCGAGCGCCTCCCTCAGCGGTTATCTGAAGGTTAGAAACGGCTGCAGCGATGGCGAAGCCTGCCTGCACAGGCCCGAAGCCGAGTGCGGTAGTTTCTATCGCTGCAGGAAGCACTCGATCCCCGTTACAATCCCCGCGACAACCTGTTCCTGACGCTGGGTGAGCAGTTCCCGATCGGCCTTCAGGAACCCAATCTCGATGATCGCGGCAGGGGTGTCGGCGGCGATCTCGCGAAAAGCGTGGTAGCCGCGCATATCGTAGGTGATGGTGTCGGGATGGGGCTTGAGGCCGGTGGCAAACGTGTAGCGATCCCACAGGCAAGCGGCCAATTGACTCGATGCCCGGCTGCCGCCGGCCAGACTGGCGACCTTGAAGCCGCTGAGCTCCACCTGGCACGAATCCGCGTGGATCGAGACGAACGCATCCCCGCGATAGCCGCGCAGTCGGCCGTCGAACTCCTGTAGCAGGTCCACGGCCGCGCCCCGGCGTCTGAGCGCCTGCACGACCGCTTCGGCAACCGCCTGGTTGACGGCCGCCTCGGTCAGGCCATCGGGGCACACCGCGCCGGAGTCGTTCCCGCTGTGCCCTGCGACAATGCCGATGCTGCGGTCGGTGAGGGTCTGCGGCGGCCCGAAGATGAGCGCCAGCCAGAGGGGACCCTGGCCGTCACGCGCCATCTGCCACAGCGACCAGACGCTAGCCGCCACGGCCAGCGCGATGATCAGCAGCAGTAACCGCTGCACACGCCGCACAGCCGTCCGCCTGATGTCGGCGCGCCGGCCCTGCCCTGCAGGCCGGCGCGCCGACCTGCCCTGCCGGGGAGGCGAGTGGCCAGGGCTGGCGCTGCGGCGCGGCATCGCTGCTCATCTCTCCGTTGCGCTACACGTCCAGGTTGCGCACCTTCTTGGCGTGCGTCTGGATGAATCGCTTGCGGGGGGCGACTTCGTTCCCCATCAGCATGTCGAAAGTACGGTCGGCGGCCGCGGCATCCTCGATCGTCACCTGCAGCAAGACCCGGTTGGTCGGGTTCATGGTCGTTTCCCAGAGTTGCTCTGGGTTCATCTCGCCCAAGCCCTTGTAGCGCTGAAGGGCGACCCCCTGCATCCCGCCTAGCTCGGTCACGATGGCTTCACGCTCAGCCTCAGTATAAGCGTAGCGTTCCTCCTTGCCCTTCTTGATCAGGTACAGCGGCGGCTGGGCGATGTAGAGATGGCCGTTCTCGATGAGCTGCGGCATGTAGCGGAAGAACAGGGTCAGCAGCAGCGTGCGGATGTGGCTACCGTCCACGTCGGCATCAGTGTTATGACAACAAATCCCGCCGCGACCACAGATGAAGGTCTCGTCGCCTGTCACCGAGAAATCGTAGACCTTACGGCCGCTGGCCGGCGACTGGCGCACAGCGCGCACTGGAAGACCGACCAACTCGCCGATGAGCGGTTGGGCCAGGCGTTTGCCGCCAGCGCCGCGCGGGGTCGCCAGCCAGGCGCGGACTGCGTCTGCCTGCACATGATCCCGCCAGGCAGACTCCAGATACTGGATTGCATCGCGGCTGCCCACGGTCAGGTGATACGCCATCCGGCGCGTGATGATCGGTTTGCCCCGGATCATGCCGCTAGGTCGGCCGGTCGGCGGATATTCACTGAGCGAAACGCTGATGCCGTGCATCAACAGCAAGTACATGAGCTGATCCGCCAGGGTCTCTGACGTGGTGACGAAGGATACCTGCCTGGTCGCCAGTGTGCCGTCACCGAGGAAATAGCCGCGCAAGAAAGCCAATTGCAACGCTGCAGGGACATTGAAGACCAGATCGGGGATATGCTTCCGGCCCGCATCGGTACCATCGAAATCGAAAAGCAAACGGAAGGCGGCGGTCACAACTCGGTTGAGAATTCGCAACTCGGCGGCTCGTCCATCCTGGCCACGATACAGCGTCGGAGTCACGCCGAATACCTGTTGGATTGCCGTCACGAGTTCTGGCACAAGTGCTTCATTGCGTTTGCCGATCGCCAGGCGCACGCCATTCCGGTTGCTCAAAGCGCCTTCGGCCACAAAGAAGCCCAGCAGGAACAGCAAAGATTCGTTCACCGGCAGGTAGCGTCGCACAGCCTGATCAGCATAGTGACGAGGCGTGAGGGTCACAGCATCGCTCAATCCAGCCAGCGCATCCAGCGTCAGCTCACTCAGCGACACATAATCACGCACGCGATTGCGCGGCGCCGCGCGGTACTGCGTCTTCCAGATCAGATCGAGCTTACTATCGCCCACAATCACCTGCGGCAAGAGCGCATCGGCGTCCAAGCCCAACGTCTCCACATAGCGTTGGAAGTGCGTTAGCGTTGGCCGCTGCTCGCCGCGCTCCCAGGCATAATATGTCGCCGGTTGGCGGATGCCCACGGCTGCACAGATTTCCTGCTGACTCAACTCGACCCCTTGTCGTTTCTGCTTCAACAGCATCCCCACCGCTGCTGGAATTTGTACGCGCGGTTCCACCATATCCGGCCAATTCGCGTAATCGGCCCGTACTTGCGCCTTGTACCATTCTTCCACCCCAGCTCCGCGGACGACAATATCGCTATCCATTGCCGGACCGAGCGCCACAAAGGACCGCAACAGATCAATCTGCTGTTCTGATCTTGGGCTCATCGGCAGGCGCGCAGGTGCAACCAATAGATCGCCCGGTCGAATCTCGGCCCCGCGCTTCAGCACAGCCTGGCCATCTGTGCCTGCCACAAACACGCTATGTTCACCTGTCACGCGCACTCGCCGACCATAAGCGGTTTCGATCTCGTAGATCGCCCCTTCGTGATCATGGCGGATCACGCTCTTGATCGGCTTGTAACGCGTCTCGCCTGTCTCAGGGCTAAAGCAGAGCACCTGGTATGCGGAGGGATTGGCGTCGCGCTCGATCAGGGCATCAATAAACGGACCGACTTGCACACACTGCACCTGGCCTTCAGGATCTTTGACAAAGGTCGTTTCCGCGCCATCCACACTCATAATCAGGACGCGGTTATAGCGCAGATTGCCCAGCTCCACGGCGTCGCCGATGCCGCTGCCCAACGCCTGCACCAGCGCCTGGATCTCCCGATTGGCCAACGATTTATCCAGCCGCGCCTTTTCGACGTTGATGATCTTGCCGCGCAGCGGCAGAATCGCCTGGAAGCGACGGTCGCGGCCCTGTTTGGCGCTATTGTGGACGAAAACGCCGGCGGCGAGTGCAAAGTTGTGATAGCGTTCTACGGTCAGGTCGTAGACGTCTTCAGCCTCCACGATCGCTCGCACCGCGACGACCTTGCAATTGACATTTGCAGCCGCCTCGCGGAGTTGCGCTTCATCGCCGCCGTAATAGCTGTGTAATAGATGCGCATAGGAAGGCGACGTTGGCGCGACCTGCAGCCGGCGGGCTTCATATGCCGCCGCGACATCCGAATGGCTGAGCACGCTATTTAGGATCCCAAGCGCTTTTAGTTTCTTCCCTTCTCGAATCGCCGCGCCTTTTTCCTGGCTCGTCGTGGACAGGCGCCAGTTGGCTAACCCGGCCAGAATCCGCTCTCGAACCTCCGGATCAGCCCAGCCGCGCACGCAGGCAGCAACGATTTTCTCGCGGTGTTCTGGGTGCTCGGCCCACCATTCCTGGACGGCGGCTGCATGTCGCTGTTGCTGAGCCTCATCAAGCCACTGCTCTTTGGTCTTCTCGGCGCGCCACTTGCGCAGCTCCACATCTTCCCATTGGGCGAGCGCCTCTTGCCGTCGGGCCTCTCTCGCCTCGGGATGCTCGGCAAAGAATTGACGCGTGCGGTCAGACTGCTCCAACCGGTGCTGTGGATCAGCCCAATACTCGGCCATCAGTTGTCGGGTGCGCTCGCAATACGCCTCGTACTCCTCAGCCGACAGGCCTGCAAACCAGTCCTGAAACGCCTGCAGCAGCTTCTCGTTGAAAGCCTCGTCCTGGCGCTGCAATCGCACACGCTCGCGCATATACTCTCGATAGGCAGGATTCTGCCATTGGAGAATGGCCTGCTCGCGAAGTTTCTTAAGCCTGCGTTCTCGGTATGTGGGGTCCTGCCATAATCGGCGCGCCGTGTCTCCGGCCTGTTCAGAATGTAACTGGGTATGGGCGCGCCACGGCATTCGCAGGATGTTGCGCGGATCATTGTTGCGCTTGTTGAAATCCTGGTGATGGCGCGCATTGCCGACCTTGCGTGTGTAGACGCCGGTGACAAGGTTATACAGGTCCGCCAGGTGGTGCGTGTGCCACCATTCCTGGCGTCCATTCATCCAGACCATCTCATAGCCTGGCCCGGGCAGTTCATCGGCCTCCGTCAGTCGGAGCTTCAGCGGCATCAAGCTTTCGTTCGACTGCAACGCGCTTGCGGCCTTGTATGTCCCGTCTCGCAGCCTGAATGGATGGTCTGGCGTGCAGCGCAAGACCGCGCCGCCATCGAGCGTCACTTCCACGAGCGTCGCGTTCCGTTTCGTTACGCGCGGTTCGATGAGTGGGACGATACGGATGTCACCTTCCTCGTTCGTCGCATACCCAAAGTGCTGAATCCCTAGCGACCAGTCCTCGGCCAACTCGCGCATTGTCTTGCTGATACCGGATGCCAATGCCACCCGTGTGTTCGCCGCCCAACAGCCACCCGCGGAATCTCCCTCCACCACGTAAAGCTCACACTTCGCCGGGTCCCGCTCCGAACAGTCCGCCAGCTTGCCCGGCAGAGTCAGGCTCTCCAGCGCGCTCTTGCGAATCACCAGGTCACGCGCCTTGCGCGCCGCCTCGCGCGCCCGGCTGGATGTGGTGCACTTCTCGACGATCTTGCGACCGTCGCGCGGGTTACGCTCCAGCCACTCCATCAACGCCTCGCCCACCACCGACTCGACCTGGTTGCGGATTTTGTCGTTCAACAGCTTGACCTTGGTCTGCGACTCGAACTGCGGGTCGGGCAGCTTGACGCTGATGATGGCCGTCAACCCCTCGCGCGTGTCATCGCCGGTGAAGGTGAGATCGCCCTCTTTCAGCGACCCCTGGCGCTTGGCCCAGTCGTTGATGGTGCGCGTGATGGCCGAGCGCAGGCCGGTCAGATGTGTGCCGCCATCGGGCGTATTGATGGTGTTAGCAAAAGCGAACACCGATTCATTGAAACCGTCGTTGTACTGGATGGCGGCCTCGATCAGGTTGCCCTCGACCTCCTTTTCTACGTGCACCGGATCGTGAAGCACCTGGCGGTTCTTGTTCAGGTAACGCACGAAGCTGCGCACACCGCCCTCGAAGTAGAAAGACATCCAGCGTGCGCCGTTTTCGGTGCGCTCATCCTGAAACTCGATCGTGAGGCCGCGATTGAGGAACGCCATCTCCCGAAAACGCTGAACCAACGTGTCGAACCGGAAGTTGGTCTCCTCGAAGATCGTCGTGTCGGGCAGGAAGGTGGTCTTGGTGCCCGTGGCGCCATCTTTGGCTTCTCGCAGCACGGTCACATCGGCCTGGGGCACGCCGCGATGATACCGTTGATAGTGTACGTTGCCTTCGACCTGGACTTCGACCTCCAGCCAATCCGACAGCGCGTTGACGGCTGAGACGCCCACGCCGTGCAGACCACCAGAGACCTTGTAGGCGCCGCTGCCGAACTTGCCGCCGGCGTGCAACTTGGTCATCACCGTCTCCAGCGCCGAGCGGCCGGTCTGCTTGTGGATGCCCACCGGGATGCCGCGGCCCCAGTCTTGCACCGTGACGCTGCCGTCCCTGTGGATCGCGATGGCGATGCGGTCGCAGTAGCCGGCCATGGCCTCGTCAATCGAGTTGTCCACGACTTCGTAGACCATGTGGTGCAGCGCCTTGACATCGGTCCCGCCGATGTACATGCCGGGCCGGCGGCGCACCGCCTCCAGCCCCTCCAGCACCTGGATGTCATCCGCCGTATAGTGATTCGGTCTCTCCTGCTCAGCCACAGTCTCTTCTCCTGCCACACCTCGACCGCCGGTCATGGTTGATTCGGCCGCGGTCTATTGTCCATTGTTCTTCATCTGTCGCGCCTGCTGCGCCTGGGCCTTGGCGACTAGCGCCTGCCAGCGCCCTTTCAGGCTGTCATAGAACGTGAATACCGCCAGCAGCATCGCGGTGGACAGGTAGGCGTTCGCCAAAATCCCGGTCACCGCGCCGGTCGGCGTGTCGCCGATCAGCCCCCAAACAGCACGGAACCCGATCACGATCAGGTTGATGACCAGCGCCAGACCCGTCGTCGCAAAACCGCTGCTGCGCACCAGGGTCAGGCTCTGCACGATGCTGCGCCACAGTGGCTGGCGCTCCAGCAAGATGACTTCGCCGACGAAGAACGACGAGGTCAGAAAACCCACCAGCAGCCACAACGTCATCCCGCCGACCAGCATGAACACCACGTTGGCGCCAGAACCGCCAGAGAGCAGCATCATCGAAGCAGCCACGCCAAGCGGAAGCCGCAGCGCCAGCACTGCGAGGCCCAGCAGAAAGCTGAGCGCAGCCAGCCTGGCCAGCAAGGCCAGAAAGCTCACGTCTCCAGGCTGCTGAGCGGCCGTCGCGCTGTTGGCGTTCCGATCGGCCGGCCTGCTGTCTTCGGCCGGGGGCGGGGTCGGCCCATCGCCGGGCCGCGCAGTTGCGCCGGCCGATGCAGGCTTGCCCTTTGTCTCGCCCGTCGCCGAGGACTTGTAACCCATCGCGGCCGCGCGCAGATACAGGGCGGTCCAAACCTGTCCGAGCAACCAGAGCCCGCCCAGCAACAGCAACACCGTCCAAAAGCTGGTGATCTCGATGGCCGCGGGCCGCCACGGCGGCGACGCAACGCGCGCCAGCGGAAGGCTCAAGCCCACCGGCGCCAGGATGATGTCGCTGAAAAACGTCAGCCGCGAGCTCTGATCGGCCACCAACGCGCTGGGCGGATTGAGCCAGCCGCCGGTGAGCGTCTCCGCCAGGTTCACCTGGGCGCCCAGCGCAGCCATCGTATCGCGCACCATGGCGAACATGCCGCTCATGGTCGCCAACTGCGCGGGCGAATAGGCGGCGCGCACCAGCGCCTCCCAAACGGCCAAAAGGCCCTGCAAGAGCTTGCCGATCGCCAGTTGCGGGGCCAGCCAAAGGCTCAGGTCAACGGTCGCAGGAAAAAGGATCAGCCATGGCCGCCTGCTCGCCTGCGTCAGCCCGGCCGTGATCGCATCCAGGATACCGATGCGTTCTGGAATGTCTGATTTCATCGCTTCATTTTACCATAAGTCAGGCCGCATCAGAAACGACAGGGGGTGCGATGATGCAGCAACGACAGTAGGGGCGATCCCCTTCGGCTACGCTCAGAGCTTGCCCTGAACCATGCCCTGAGCGCAGCCGAAGGGGCAGTGAAGGGGCAGGCTCTCGTGGTTGCCCTGAGCAGACGCAGAGCCGGGCCTCTACGCAGATCATTCAGAAGATGTCAGGTTGACGATGCCCGCCTCCCCGCGTTAGAATGCGCCAACAGCGACACGGCGCAGCCTTTTGCCGCACTATGACCATGACCATCATCACTCTGACCACAGATTTCGGCCTGGCCGACGGCTACGTAGGGACCATGAAGGGCGTGATCCTGGGCCTCTGCCCCGCCGCGCGGCTGGTGGACCTCAGCCACGAGATCGCGGGGCAGAACGTGGCCCAGGCCGCGTTCGTGCTGTCACGCGCCGCAACCTACTTCCCCGCGGGCGCGATCCACCTGGCGGTCGTGGACCCCGGCGTGGGCGGCGGTCGCCGGCCGCTGCTCGTGCAAACTCCGCGCGCGTTTTTCGTCGGCCCCGACAACGGCCTGTTCACCTTCGCGCTGGACGAGCCGGGCAGCCAGCCGTGGGAACTGAACCGCCCTGAGTACTGGCTGCCCCGGGTCAGTCGCACCTTTCACGGCCGCGACATCTTCGCGGCGGTCGCCGGTCACCTGGCGCGGGGCATCCTGCCTGAGCAGATGGGCAGGCCGATCAGCAATCCGGTCCGCCTGCCCCTGGCGCTGCCGGTCCGCCATGCGGATGGCCGCATCAACGGCCAGGTGGTGCACGCCGACCGCTTCGGTAACCTCATCACCGACGTGCCGGCTGACTGGGTGGCGGCCGGTCGCTGGCGGGTCGAGGTCGCCAGCCGGGAGATCAATGGCTTGAGCGCAACCTATGCCGACGCCGCGCCCGGCGCGTTGCTGGCGCTGGTGAGCAGCGGCGGGACCGTGGAGATCGCGGTGCGGGAAGGCAGCGCGGCCGATCGGTTGGGGGCGGGGGTGGGCGCAGCCGTCAACCTGGAGCCGTTGGATTGAAGAGGCAACCCTTCCGTTGCGGGGAGTATCGCATCTCCTACGAGCTCGATCACGCCGCCAGCATGGTCAAGATCTACCTGGTCGGCAAGCGCGGGGATGATGAGATCTACAAGTGGCTGCAACGTTTCCTTGGCGCCTGACAGATTCTGGACATCGAGCTGCCCGCGGGCGCCGTGCGCAGCGACACGGTCTTCTACGTCGCCTTGACTGACGGTCACACGGTTCTGTTGCACGTCGAGTTCCAGGGGGAGCGCAGCCCTAAAGGGGGCCTGCGGCTCATAGGCATCAAGCTAAGGTCGTTCTGGTCTCATAGCGCGCTTGTAAGGGGTCTGCGACCCCGCCTTGACCGCTTGTTTGGCCGCTTCTGGCGGGACCGTCGCCAGCAATGGGGCGTCGGCGCTGCTCGACCGGGAAGTACACTGCCTACCGCGAGCAGTTG
>VGOD01000131.1 GCA_016876015.1 Chloroflexota bacterium | reverse complement strand
TCGGTGTGGCTGCCGAAATACTACGTGGACGTGTACGGCATGAGCTTGCAGACCGCGGCGCTGCTGACCGCGCTCTTCATCTTCCCGGCCAGCCTGCTCCGGCCGGTCGGCGGCCACCTCTCGGACAAGTTCGGCGCCCGGCGGGTGATGTACTGGGTGTTCGGCGTGATGCTCGTGGCGACCCTCTTGCTCTCCGCACCCAGCGGGCACATTGTCTTCTACGTGCCGGAGAAGTTCGTCGCCGGCGGCCAGTTCGAAACGCTCAGATTCGTGCTGCCGCCGTTCTGGTTCACCGTTCTGGTCTTCATCGTCGGCATCTGCATGGGCGTCGGCAAAGCGGCCGTGTACAAGCACATCCCCGAATACTTCCCGAACGACGTCGGCGCGGTGGGCGGCCTGGTGGGGATGCTGGGCGCGCTGGGCGGCTTCTTCCTGCCGCCGGTGTTCGCCGCAGTGACCGAATTGATCTGGATCCCGCAATCCACGTTCTTTGTCCTGTTCCTGCTGGTGGCCGGCAGCTTCGCCTGGATGCACCTGACCGTCTTGAGCCTGCTGCAGCGGGCGTCGCCCCAGTTGGCGGGCCAGGTGGATACCAAAGAGATGGCGGTCGTATCGGCGTGAACCCGCGAAAGGTGTGCCATGCAAGCTTTCGATGAACTGCTGCAACGCAGCGCAGCGCGCCACAGCCACCTTTGCCCCCGGCAAGTGCTGGGGGTGCGCATCGGCCTGGCGGGCGCGGCCGCGTTGGGCCTGACGACGCCGCGGCGCGACAAGCGCCTGCTCGCCATCCTGGAGACCGACGGCTGCTTCGCCGACGGGATCGAGGTCGCCACGGGCTGCACGGTGGGCCATCGCACCCTGCGGGTAGAAGATTACGGCAGGATCGCCGCGACCTTCGTGGACGTGGTGACGGAGCAGGTGCTGCGCATCGCCCCGCGGCTGGACGTGCGCCAGCGCGCCCTGGCCTACGCGCCCCATGAGCCGCGCCACTACTTCGCGCAACTGCGCGGCTACCAGGTCATGTCCGACGAGGAGCTGCTCACGGTCGAGCCGGTGCAGCTCGTCCAGCCGATCCGCCAGATCGTCAGCCGGCCGGGGGTGCGGGTCAACTGCACCGGCTGCGGCGAGGAGATCATCAACGAGCGGGAGATCATGCTCGACGGACAGCCGTTCTGCTACACGTGCGCGCGGAGTGGCTACTACGCTTCAGCGATCCTCCTGCCGTTGCCGGAGATGGCGTATCAGGAAGGGCAGCCCGAGATCGGCGCTGCGAGATTTGACAGCGGACTTGAATTGGATTTATACTAAACAAAGATGAGATTTGAGCGTGCTATGTTGCTCAAATGTTTGATACAGGTGTCCAGATGACAGCATTCGGAGCATCTATGAACGCCGTTGTATTGTCTTGCATCTGTACCGGGCGAGGGCGCTCGCGCCTCGTCCGGCGGCTCTTTGCGGCGTAGCAACTGAACACCAACCGACGAGTCGGTGCGATTTGCCCTCGCCCCAGGCGAAGATCAACGGGGCGCGGCGTCAGCATTGGGACTCATTGTATCAGCCCAGGGACGGTCGCCCCCTGGGCTTTTTTTGTCTTCCAGCACGGTAACGCAGATGAAACAACTGGTCATCACTCAGGCTCACCACGACGAGATCATCGCGCACGCGCAGGCAGGGGCGCCGAACGAGGTGTGCGGGCTGCTGGCGGGCCGCGCCGGCCGGGCCGACGCGCTCTGGCGGGCGCGCAACGTGGCCGCCGATCCTCGCCTGGACTATGAGATGAACCCCCAAACGCTTCTCAAGCAGTTCGAGTTCGAGGAGCAGGGCCAGGAGATGGTCGCCATCTATCATTCCCATCCCGAATCGCCGGCCTATCCCTCGGCCACCGACGCGCTGCGCGCCTACTATCCCGATAGCGTCTACGTCATCTGCTCGCTGGCAGACGCGGCGCAGCCGGTTATGGCCGGCTTTCGGATGATCCAGGGGGAGGCCGAGCCGATGGCCGGCCTGCCCCCGGATGTCGTCCCCGTGCGCAACCGGGTGGATTTGCTCATGCGCTATGCGGCCGCTGATGGGGATCGGCCGGCGCGCTATGAGTTGTATTCAGTGACCGACGATCGGCGGATCAACTGCCAGGTCGTCGAGATCGAAGAGGTCGAGATCATCTTATCGCAGGAGGCAGCATGGCAACAGTGAACATCCCCACCCCTTTGCGCAAACTGACCGGCGGCCAGTCGCGTGTCCAGGTCGGGGGGGCCGACATCGTCGGCGTCATCGCGGCGCTGGAGGCGCACTATCCCGGCATGAGGGATCGCTTGATGGACGAGGCGGGCGAGTTGAAGCGCTTTATCAATATCTACGTGAACGACGATGAGATCCGGGGGTTGCAGGGCAAGGCCACGCCGGTCGCCCCCGACGATCGCATCTCCATCGTGCCGGCGATGGCCGGGGGCTGAAGGAGGCGCGACCGTGGTCACATCCTCAAGCAGGCGCGCCCTGCCCCCGGCCGGCCTGGGCCTGGTCGGGGCCGGCCTCGCGGCGGTCGCGGCCATCGTGATCCCGCTGGCGGTCAGCGCGGCCGACCGGGCCTTCGCCATCTTCTGGTTGTTCGGGCTGGCGTTCGGCTTCGCCTTGCAGCGCAGCCGATTCTGCTTCGCCTCGGCCTTCCGCGATCTGTTCCTGCTCCAACAGGGCCGCACCATGCGCGCCATCCTGGCCGGCATGGCCGTGGCGACGTTGGGCTTCGGCCTGGTGATGTCGAATATGACGCCCAACCCGGCTCTGGGCCTCCTGCCGCCCGATGCGCACGTGGTCCCTCTCGGCTGGCATACGGTCGTGGGCGGCGTCCTCTTCGGGCTGGGCATGGTGCTGGCGGGCGGCTGCGTTTCGGGCGCGCTCTATCGCATGGGCGAGGGGTACGTGGCGTCGTGGGTGGCGATGGGGGGCATCCTGCTCGGATTGTGGGGGGCCAGCCGCACCTGGAATTGGTGGTGGCAGGCGCACATCTCCCATCAGCCGGCCGTGTGGCTGCCGCGCTACCTGGGCTACGGCGGCGCCATCGCCCTGACGTTGGCGGCCCTGGCCGGCCTCTACCTGCTGGCGCTCTGGTGGGAGGCGCGGGGCGGCATCGCCTTCCCCGCGCCGGCCGCAGCCGAGAGCGGCCCATCGTTCGGCGAGCGGCTGCGCGATCTCCAACGCACGATCTTCGTGCGCGCCTGGCCGGTGGCGCTGGCCGGGCTGGGCCTGGGCGCGCTGAACGTCTTCGACTACGCCTATCGCCATCCGCTGGGCGTCACCGGCGAGCTGGCGCGCTGGGCCGATGCCCTGGCCGGGCTGGTGGGGCTGGCGGCCGGGCCGCTGTTGGGCGCGGATCAGCTTTCGGGCTGCACGCTGACGCCCGAAAGCGGCGGCCTGCTGACGCATGGCCTGATGCTCGACGTGGGCCTGATCTTCGGCGCGCTGATCGGCGCGCTGTTGGCCGGGGAGTTCAAGATCCGCCTGCCCGCCGACCGGCGGCGCTATGGGCAGGCGCTCGGCGGCGGCGTGCTGATGGGCTATGGCGCGGGCCTGGCGGTCGGCTGCACGATCGGCGCCTTCTTCTCGGCCATTCCATCGCTGGCCCTGAATGGCTGGGTGTTCGGCGCGTCCCTCGCCGTTGGCGCGTTCGTGGGCGTGCAGGTGATCAAACGCCTGCTGTGACGCGGTAAGGAGTTGGTCAAATGCAGTGGTTGTGGTTTGCCAGTGGCGGGACTGGCGTCGGGTGCATCTGTCTTGGGCGGAGGAGAGGCGCGTCCGCCCAAGCGCAGTCAATGGTCTGACTGCCGCCCAACGAACCGGGCGGCGCCTCTCCCTCCGCCGAGAACTGAGTTTTGACTTGATGTGCCAAATCTGACTCGAATATCAGGAGGGAACCAAAATGAAACGTGTCGTAATTCTGTTGATTCTCATCGCGGCGGCGCTGGCCGGCTGCGTCGCGCCGGCTGCGGTCGCGCCGGCGCCGGCTGCAGGATCCGCCCGGCCGGCGGCGCTGGTGGATACCGCCTGGG
This sequence comes from Chloroflexota bacterium, assembly GCA_016876015.1. Taxonomy (GTDB): domain Bacteria; phylum Chloroflexota; class Anaerolineae; order CG2-30-64-16; family CG2-30-64-16; genus VGOD01. The sequence continues at coordinate 12,069 of VGOD01000131.1, read as the reverse complement.
TCGCCGATAACCTGAACAAGGCCGGGGTGCGCTTGGTGGATGTGAGCAGCAAACCTGAGGTCTACGCCGAGGGACACATCCCCGGCGCGGTCTACCTCAATCCGAACGCGCTGGTGAACGCGGACGATCCGGTGAAGGGTCAGGTCGCCACGGCCGCGCAACTGGCGGCGCTGCTGAGCAATCTGGGTATTGACAATCAGGCGACGATCGTCCTGTACGATGATACGAACAGCCTCCGGGCCGCGCGCGCATTCTGGGCGCTGAAGTATTATGGTCATTCGGCGGTGCGCATCGTGGACGGCGGCCGCAAGAAATGGGTGGCCGAGGGCCGGAAGCTGACCGCGGAGACGCCCGCCGTGACGGCCGCGACCTACAGGGCGGGCCAGCCCGACGCGGCGCTCCGCGTCACCTGGGAGCAGGTGCAGGCCAGCTTGAAGCAGCCCGGCAAGGCGCTGGTGGATGCACGCAGCGCGAAGGAATACACCGGGCAGGATGTCCGGGCCGCGCGGGGCGGGCATATCCCGGGCGCCGTCAACCTGGATTGGACGAGCCAGATGAATCCTGATGGCACGTTCAAGCCCGTGGCCGAGCTGCGTCAGATGTACGAAAAGATCGGCGTCCAGTCCGACCAAGCAGTGACGACCTACTGCCAGACGGGGGTGCGCTCGGCCAATTCGTGGTTCGTGCTGTCGCAACTGCTCGGCTTTGCGCATGTCGCCAACTATGACGGCTCATGGGAAGAGTGGGGCAACCGCACCGATCTGCCCGTTGAGCGGTAGCACGATAACCGCACTCCGGCTCTGGCCGGTCTCGGACCGCGCCAGGCCGGAGGAGGAGATGACGATGAAATTAGATGTGCGGGGCGAAATCTGCCCCTATCCGATGCTGAAAGCAGTGGAAGCGATGAAACGTGCGCCCAAAGGAGAGGCGATCGAGGTGATCACCGACCACGCGCCCGCGCTGGAGACGATCCCGGCCCAGGCGCGCCGCCTGGGCTTCCAGTGGCAGATCACGGAGACCGGCGCGCCCGAATGGGTCATCACGCTGAGCCGGCCGGCCGGGGGAGCGCAGCCGTGAGCGATCATACCGAAGCGCCCAACGCATTCCTGGTGGATGCGGCCTGGCTGCGGCGTCGCCTGGGCGAACCGGGGCTGCGCGTGGTGGACGTCCGGCCGGCCCTGGCGCAGTTCCGCTCCGGCTACCCGTGGGGTCATATCCCCGGCGCGATCTATCTGGACATGCAGCAGTTGTTCGCCGTGGTGGATGGCGTCCCCGGCAAGCTGGCGTCCCCGGCGACCGGCGAGGCGCTCCTGGGCCAGCTCGGCCTGACGCAAGCTGACCACGTGGTGGTCTACGACGATGCGGGCGGCCCGCTGGCGGCCCTGCTGGCCTGGCTGCTCGATTTCTGGGGCCAGGCGCAGGTCTCCTATCTCGACGGGGGCTGGCAGGCCTGGCAGGAGGAGGGCGGCGCGCTCACCGACGCGGCGCCGCTCATCCGGCCCGCGGTCTATCGCGCCCGGCCCGACGAGAACAAAGCGGCGACGACCGAATGGATCGCGGCGCACCTGGACCATCCGGCGCTGGCGCTGGTGGATACCCGCACGCCCGCCGAATTCCAGGCCGGCCACCTGCCCGGCGCGCTCAACATCCCGTGGGAGGAGAACGTCAATCCGGGGCTGGCCCAACGTTATCGCAGCGGCACAACCCTCCACCGCCAGTTCGCCGAACTGGGCGTCACGCCCGACAAAGAGGTGGTCGTCTATTGCGAGACCGGCGCGCGCTCCGCGCACACCTATTGGGCGCTGCGCCTGGCCGGCTATCCGCGCGTGCGGAACTACGAAGGTTCGTGGGCCGAGTGGCGGCGCCGCGGCGGCGAGAAACCGGCGGCGGCCGACGCCGGCCCGGCCGCGGTGGGGCCGTGCGGCCTGCCCAGCGCGGCGGCCGAGCCGGCCGGCGCCGGGGAAACGGCCGGGCCGCCGGCCGGCCGGGCCACGCGCGATCAAATCCTGGCCCAGGCCCGCGCCCGCGTCCCCGAGCTGGACGCCTATGAGGTGAAAGAGCGCCTGGATGCCCGCGAGCAGCTGACCGTGGTGGACATCCGCGAGCGCGACGAGTGGGTGCAGGGGCATGTGTCGGGCGCGCACTTCGTCCCGCGCGGCTTTCTGGAGTTGCGCATCGAGGAGCTCCAGCCGCAGCGCGCTGCGCCCATCGTGGTCTACTGCGCGGGCGGGGTGCGCTCGCTGCTGGGCGGTCGCGATCTGCAGGCGATGGGCTACACCAACGTCTTCTCGATGGCCGGCGGGTTCAGCCAGTGGAAGAACGCCGGGCTGCCCTTCGTCGTCCCGACCGTGCTCAATGAGGAGCGCCGCGCTCGCTATAGCCGCCACATCCTCATCCCGGAGGTGGGCGAGGCGGGCCAGCTCAAGCTGCTGGAGTCCAAAGTGCTGTTGATCGGCGCGGGCGGGCTGGGGTCGCCGGCCGCGCTCTATCTGGCCGCGGCCGGCGTCGGGACGATCGGCATCGTGGATTTCGACGCGGTGGATCTGTCCAACCTCCAGCGCCAGATCCTCCACGGCCAGAGCGACATCGGCCGGCCGAAGGTGGAATCGGCCGCCGACCGGCTGCGGGAGATCAACCCCGACGTGCAGGTGCGCGCCCATCGGGTGCTGCTCGATTCCAGCAACGCGCTCGACATTATCGGGCAGTACGACATCGTGCTCAACGGCTCCGACAACTTTCCGACCCGCTACCTGGTCAACGACGCGTGCGTGCTGCTGCGCAAGCCGCTGGTGGACGCCAGCATCTTCATCTTCGAGGGGCAGGTGACGGTGTACGATTCGGTGGCCGGCGGCCCGTGCTATCGCTGCCTCTATCCCGACCCGCCGCCGCCGGGCGAGGTGCCGTCGTGCGCGGAGGCCGGTGTGCTGGGCGTGCTGCCGGGCATCATCGGCTCGCTGCAGGCGATGGAGGCGATCAAACACATCCTGCAGATCGGCGAACCGTTGGCCGGCCGGCTGCTCATGTTCGACGGCCTGGAGATGACGTTCCGCACGCTGAAGGCGCGCCGCGACGCCGCGTGCCCGGTCTGCGGCGATCGGCCCACCGTCACCGAGTTGATTGACTATGACCAGTTCTGCGGCTTGCCGGCCCGCCACCCTGTGGCTGGAGGAAACGGGCACGACGCTGCGGTGGGGATGCTGGCGCTGTAACACAATCTTCTGGATTGCGCCCCCGCCCGACGAGAGTGATGGAGATAAGACAAGATGTGGCGTACGCGTGAAGTAGACATGCTGACAGACGATTGCCCGGCCTGGATCGCCCCGGCCGAGCCGGGCGTGCCGACCGTGTTGGATCGCATTGGCGACACACCGCTGCTGCGGCTGAGCCGGCTGCCCGCGGGCCTGGCGCCCGACGTCGAGCTGTACGTCAAGGCCGAGTGGTTCAACCCGGGCGGATCGGTCAAAGACCGGGCCGCGCTGCGCATCATCGAGGAGGCCGAGTGCGACGGCCGGCTGACGGCCGGCAGGACGATCATGGACGCGACCAGCGGCAACACCGGCATCGCCTACGCGCTGATCGGCGCGGTTAAGGGATATCGCGTGACCCTGGTGATGCCGGCCAACGTCAGCCAGGAGCGCCGCCAGTTGGCGCGCGCCTACGGCGCGCAGATCATCGAGAGCGATCCGCTGGAGGGGGCCGATGGCGCGATCCGGCTGGCGCGCCAGCTCGCCGCGGAGACGCCGGAGCGGTACTTCTACGCGGATCAATACAACAACCCGGCCAACTGGCGGGCGCACTACGACGCCACCGGGCCGGAAATCTGGGCGCAGACCGGCGGCCGCATCACGCACTTCGTGGCCGGGGTGGGCACCTCGGGCACGCTGATGGGGGTGGGCCGGCGGCTGCGCGAATACAACCCGCAGATCCAGTTGATCGCGGTGCAGCCGGCCGATGAGATGCAGGTAATCGAGGGCTTGAAGCACATGGCGACGGCCATCGTGCCCGGCATCTACGACCCCACGTTGCCCGATCGCACCCTGCGCGCGGAGGCGGAGCGGACGCTGGCGCTGGCGCGGCGGCTGGCCCGCGAAGAGGGGCTGTTCGTCGGCTTCTCGGCCGCGGCCGCAGTGGACGCCGCCCTGCAGGTCGCCGGCGAGCTGGCGGAGGGCGTGGTGGTGGCGCTCCTGCCCGATAGCGGGATGAAGTATCTGAGTTTGAGACTGTTCGATGATCCATCGAAACGGTAAATGCGCGTTGGATGAAACGCAGCATACATAACAACAACACAAGGAGAAACAAGAAAATGGCTCAGCATACGTTAGTTGGGGAATTTCACGCGGATCATGGAAAGGTCGTGCAGGCGCTGATGGATTTGCGCGGCGCCATCCGCACGCGAGATGCGGCGAAGGTGCGGGCCACGTTGGGCGAGGCCAACAAGCTGGTAGGGCCGCACTTCAAGTTCGAGGAGAAGTACCTGTATCCGAGCCTGATCGAATACCTCGGCGAAGCCGGCTTGAAACGCTTGTTCGTCGAGCATGACGGCGTGTTCCGCGCGGTCGTCTCTCTGGTAGACCTGGCAGCGCAGGAGCCCTGGACCGAAGCCACCGCTCAATCGGCCGCCGCCAATCTCAGCCTGATCTGGGAGCACCCCGTCACCTGCGACGGGTTGTCCCTCTACATCGAGCGGCTGCCGGACAACGCTAAAGCGACGCTCTTGAACCGGATGGAAGAAATGCGGCGCGAAGGCACGACACTTCTGGAGTATCGGAAGGAACGGCTCTCGTAGTAGCCGTTCACAACCGCAGTTCATCGAGGAGGCCAGCCATGCCCCACCTGCTGCCGCCAGGGGCGCATTTTGCCACGCGCGCCGTCCATGCAGGGGAGCGCGCGCCCTATCCGGTTGCTACCCCCGTGGCTTCGCCCATCACCCCCAGCGTCAGCTATCTGTACGACGAGACGGCCGAGCTGGACGCGGTGCTGGGGGGCGAGCGTTCCGGGCCAACCTACGCGCGCTTCGGCGTCCCGACCGTCAGCGCCCTGGAGACGGCCGTGGCCTCGTTGGAGGGGGCCAGCGCTGCCCTGACGACGGGTTCCGGCATGGCCGCCATCCACCTGGCGCTGCTGGATGCGGGCGCGCACGCCGGCGCCGCAATCGTCGCCACGCAGGACTGTTACGGCCACACCCACACGCTCCTGAGCCACCATCTGACCAGCCAGGGGGTGCGCGTCCGCTTCGTGGATATGGGCGACTTGGCGGCGCTGGAGCGGGCGTTGACCGAAGAGCGGCCGGCCGCGGTCATCGTGGAGACGATCTCCAACCCGCTGCTCAAAGTGGCCGACCTGCCGGCCGTGGTCGAGCGCGCCCAGGCGGCCGACGCCGCGGTGATCGTGGACGCCACCTTCACCACGCCCTGGCTCTGCCGGCCGCTGGAGTACGGCGCAGACTATGTGGTGCATAGCGCCACGAAATATCTGGGCGGGCACGGCGATGTGATGGGCGGCGTGATCGCGACCAACCGGCCGCGGCGCCAATCGCTGGCCGAGACGCTCAAGCTGGTGGGCAGTGTGTTGGGGCCGCACGAGGCGTGGCTGATTATGCGCGGGCTGAAGACGCTGCCGTTGCGCGTGCAACGGCAGTGCGAGAACGCGTTGGCCGTGGCGCGCTGGCTGGAGACGCAGCCGGCGGTTAGCCGCGTCTACTATCCCGGGTTGGCGTCGCATCCTCACCACGAACTGGCAAGGCGACTTTTCGGCGGCCGCGGCTACGGCGGCGTCGTCAGCTTCGAGGTGGCCGGCGGCGGCGCGGCTGCGGTCTGTCGTTTCCTCGATGCGCTGCGCGTGGTGCTGCCCGTCACCAGCCTGGGCGATGTCTATTCGCTGGCGCTCTATCCCGCCATGACCTCGCATCGCTCGCTAGGCCAGGAGGCGCGCGCCCGCCTGGGCATCAGCGACAACCTGGTGCGCCTGTCGCTGGGGATCGAGGAGCTGGCCGACCTCCTGGCCGATCTGGAGCAGGCGTTGCGCGCGGCGCAAGAACGATGAGCCGGAGCAGATAGGCCGCCTATGTAACGAAAATCATAGTATTGCGGCCTGACTTCGAGTACACTTATTGCAAGTGACTCGCAATAAGCTATCTGCCAGTCGGGCATCCTGCCTGGGCAAGTTCTCGATTCGGAGTCAACATGACCGCATTGGTGCTCAGTTTACGTGAGGGGCTGGAAGCGGCCCTGATCGTCGGGATTCTGTTGGGCGTGCTCAAGCAATTGGGCCGGCCACAACTCGGCCGCGCTGTTTGGGCCGGGGTCATCAGCGCCGTGATCGTCAGTCTGCTCGCGGCCACCGGCCTGATCCTGGCCGGCATCGAGCTGGAAGGCCGCGCCGAAGAGATCTTCGAGGACGTGACCCTGCTCCTGGCGGCGACCTTCCTCACCGGGATGATCTTCTGGATGCACCGGCAAGGCGCGCGTTTCCGCGCGACGTTGGAAGCGCGCGCAGCGCAGGCCGCCGGGCCGGCGACTGCGTCCGGTCGTTGGGCGTTGTTCGCGGTAGCTTTCCTGGCGGTGCTGCGCGAGGGGCTGGAACTGGCCCTCTTATTGGTAGCGACTTCGCTGCAAAGTCCGGCCCTCGATACGCTGCTCGGCGCGGTGTTGGGGCTGGCCGGCGCGGTGTTGCTCGGCGTCTTGATCTATCGCGGGGTGCTGCGTCTGAACCTGCGCTTCTTTTTCTCTGTCACCAATATGATTCTGCTCTTCTTTGCGGCCGGGATGGTCGGGCTGGGCGTCCATGAACTGATCGAGGGAGGTGTGTTGCCGGCTATTGTGGCGCCAGTCTACAACATCAACGCGTTCCTTAGCGACAAGTCGGCCGTTGGTGAACTGCTGAAAAGCCTCTTCGGCTACAACGGCAACCCGGCGCTCATCGAAACGCTGGCGTATCTCGGCTACCTGGCGACGGTCGGATGGTTGATCCTCAGGCCGCGCCGCCGGCCGGTTGCGCCAGGCCAGATGGCGGCGCACTGATCGCGGTGCGGGGCGCATTTCCAGGGACTACGATGACGATTACCTCACCGCCTCAGCCATCTGCCGGACCTGCGCCACGACTCAAGGCGCTCCTGCCACGCGAACACGGCGGCTGGTTCCTTTTCCTCGTCCCCGTGGCGGTCGGCCTGGGGGTGGCGGGCCAGTTCAACGGCCGCGGCGACGCGTTTGTCGTCGCGGCGCTGGCCCTGTTCTGCGCGCGCCAGCCGTTGGGCATGGCGCTCAAGAGCTGGCGCGGCAAGCGCACGCTGGCCGATCTGCCGCTGCTGCTGGCCTGGCTGGCCGTCTGTGCGCTGCTCATGGCGGCTACGAGCGCCTATCTTCTCGTCGTGGCCCGGCTTTGGGGCCTGCTGCCGCTGGGCATCGTGGGCGCAGGGCTGCTGGCGTTGCAGTTGTGGGCGGGGAGCGCGCGGCTGGCGCGCACGTTGTGGAGCGAGGTGATCGGCGCCGCAGGGCTGGCGTTGGCCGCCGCGGGCGCGCATTACGCGGCGATTGGCGCGTGGACGATCACGACGCCGGTATTGTGGCTGCAGATGGCGATCGTGGGGGTGGGCGGGGTGCCCTATTCGCGTTGGTGATTGCGCCGGCGCCGGCTGGCGCTCAAGATCGCCGCCGAAGGCGTGTCGTCCGCGGCCCCACGCGTCTCGGTGTTGAGCCACTACGGCGGCGGGCTGGCGCTCGTGCTGCTGCTGGCCCTGGCCGGTTGGACGCCGTGGGCGGTGACGCCGCTCTATCTCCTCCTGTTCGTTCGCGTCGCCTGGGGCACGCGACCGGCAGCCCGGCCCGACCGCACCGTGTTGGCGATCGGCCTGGGCGAGGGGATCGCGACGATCGTGAGCGGCCTGTGGGTCGTCGCGGCGTATCGTTTGGGGTAGGGGCTGGCTTGGCCGAGCAGGACATCCTCATCCCCCGGCCCTCTCTCCTGGGCCGGAACGACACGCCCAGGAAAGGGGGAGCGCCGCTGCTCCCCCTCTCCCGACGACACGTTTTTCCGTCGTCAGGAGACGCCCGTAGGGCGGTTGGGGGGTGAGAATGATTTTCAGAGCAGCGTGTAGCTCTGTTTTGTAGCTCGGTTTCGTTCGCGGATGGGTAATGGGCGCGGCTCATCTGCCCGCGCCCACCACATCGGCCGGGGTGAGTAGGAGGAGATGCGAATCGGCCGCGGCGCGCTCCTGCAGCGCCGGGCTGAAACCGCTGCGGCTGAAAAGCGCCAGCCAGACGTCCCAGCCCTTTTCGTCTTCCAGCCAGGTGCGGCGCTTGGCTTGCAGCGCCTCGAGATCGGCCACAGTCATCGGCTCACGCCGCCAGCGGGCCTCGCCCAACAGGGCACAGCGCCGGTCGCGCTGCGCCGCCACCACGTCAATCTGACCGGCCGACGACCACCCCGAACTCGGCGCGGCCGGATTCAAAACGGGCGGCCAAGGCCTCCAATTCACGCTGGCGGTTGACGAACATCGTGCGCTCCAAATGGTAGTCCACGATTAGTATAATCCAGGACTACCATTTTCGCAAGCGCGGTGGTTTGAGGAACGGTTTGCGCCGATGCCCACGAACCCGCCCGCGCCGTAGCCGGGCCGCACCGCGATGTCATCTTGGGGCGTCTCGCCGGGCAGGCCGATCAGGGCTTGATAGACGATCGGCGCCCGGAAGCCGGCCTGCGCCAACATGGCGATGACTGCGCCCGCGGTGTAGAACCGGGCATGGCGATAGAAGGGATCCGCATCGCGGCGCAATGCGTACAGCCGGCCCAAGGGGGTGTCCAGGTCAATCAGGCCGATCACGATCCGACCGCCCGGCTTGAGGATCCGGCGGGTCTCGCGCAGCAGCGCCGGGACGTCGGCCACGAAGCAGATCACGGTCACGAGCAGCGCGAAATCGAAGCGGCCGTCCGGCAGCGGCAAGTGCTCGCCGACCGCCTGCACGGTCGGCAGCCCGCGGCCGTGCGCCAGCTTTGCCATCGGCCGGCTGGGTTCGATGCCGAGAGCAGCCCCCAGCAGCAGGCCAAAGCGCCCGCTGCCCGCGCCGATCTCGACGCCGACGCCGCCCTTCGGCAGCAGGGGGCGCAACGTTTCTACCTCGGCCCGATAGAGCGCGGGGTGGCGGTCGAACCACTCGTCATATGCGCCCGCTAACCGGTCGAAAACCGCTACACCTTGCATCGGTCGCGCCTCCGATGATGGCGCCTGAGGCGGTAAGGGCAGGTCTTGCGCCTGCCGCCCCGCCAGGGCGACCGCAAGGGTACGCCCCTGCCCCATGCCTTTGTGCGTCCACCCGGGACGCCGGTTCAGCATCAGGTGTCGCAGAAGGGGTGCAGCACCTTGAAGACCTCGGCGTAGGTCACACCATGCCCCTGCGCGTACCCCTGGTTGCAGTAGCTCATCTTCAGGGCCAGATCACGCAGACCGGCCACCTGGCTGGCATGACACGCGATGGTCGCCATCTTACGCTCGAATGTGGCCGTGATGTCCACCCACGTATCGCGCTGATCCGTGCCGAAGAGGTACATCTCGTCAATGCGGTGGGGCTGTAAGCCGTGCGCTTCGCGCCATTGCCGCGGATAGAAGTGCGGATTGCCGGCCGCCAGCACAGCATCCACCGCGGCCAGCCCGGCCGCGCGATGATCGGGGTGCAGCTCATAGGGACGCCAGGCATCCCAGGCCAGCAGACGGTCGGGTTTGATCCTGCGGATCTGCCGCGTCAGTTCCTCGACCAGGTTCGCCACGCGCGCAAGCTCGCCATCCGGGTGGCCGAGCCATACCACCTCCTGGATGCCGAGCGCCTGGGCCGCTGCCTCCTGTTCGTCGCGGCGGATGCGCGCGACCATGGCGGGCGTGTCCTGCGGATTCGGACTGCCCTTGCTGCCATCAGTGCAGACCACGAGAAAGGTCGTCCAGCCTTCGGCGGCCCAGCGCGCCAGGCTGCCGCCGCTGGTGAACTCGACGTCGTCGGGATGCGCGCTGATCGCCAGCAACCGCCGACCTGGTTCGCCGGTGCTCATAGATGCGTCGCCTCATTCTTCAAGAATAGAACGCGATCGGTCACAGCCTGGCCGGGATGCCGAAGGCCCTGGCGCCCAGGTTCATGCCGAGTCGCACCGCCTGGCGCGTCACGCCTTCGCCCAGCCAGTAACGCTCGAACAGCACCTTGGCCCAGTGCCACAGCCGGCCGGCGCGGGGCAGCGGCACGAGGGGATCGGGTTCGGCGTAGAAGTCGCCGCTGGCGAAGCCGGCCTGGCCGCCCCCCATCTCGATCCAGCAGTAGCCCGCGCCATCGAACTCGGCCCGCGCGGACGCGCCCTGGATTTCGGCGGCGATGCGCCCGGCCACCACCTCGGCCTCGGCGTGCGCGAACACGCCGGCCTTGGGCAGCGGTTTGCCGTTCGCCAGGGTGATCGTCGTCGCATCGCCCACCGCGTAGACGTTGCCGAAGCGGGTCTGGAGGGTGCGCTTGTCCACGACGATCCAGCCGGCCGCGTTGGTCAGCTCAGAGCCCTGCAGCGCGGCCGGCGGCCGATGGGGCGGCACGGCCGCCAGCAAGTCGAACGGCTCCCGCTGGCCGTCGGCGAAGACCAGCTCGCGCGCCTCGGCCTCGATGCGCTGCACCTGGCGTTTGGCGTGGAAGGCGATGCCCTTGGCCGCCAGCATCTCCACGACCGCCTGGCCCATGGCCGGGCCGGCCACGGGCATCGGTTGCGCCTCCGGCGTGAAGACCTCCACCCGGCAGCGGCCAGCCAGGCCGCGGCGGCGCAGCACATCGTCCAGCAGCAGCGCGGCTTCGTAGGGCGCAGCCGGGCACTTGTAGGGCAAGGAGGAGACCAGCACGAGCGCCCGGCCGCCCGCGAAGCGCGCCAACGCCTGCCACAGGTTGGCCGCGCCATCGAGGGCAAAGAAGTTATGGGTGGCTTCGCCGTAGCCGGGCAACGCTTCCGGCGCCAGGTCGGCGCCCAGCGCGATCACCAGGTAATCGTAGGGCAACGCTTGCCCGCCGGCGCGCACGCGGCCGCGCCCCGGCTCGATCCCCTCCACTTCGGCGCGCAACACCTCTACGCCGGGCCGCACCATGCGCCGCAAGTCTTTGACGATCTGCGCTGGCCGGCGCTGACCGGTCATCACCCACAGGAGCGAAGGGGTGAAGACGTAGTCCCCGCGCTTGTCCACCAGCGCCACGCGATGCTCCGCGGCCAACCGCCGGCGCAGCGCGTTGGCCGCCACGGTCCCGCCGACCCCACCGCCCAATACAAGTACCGTTTTGCCGGCCATCAGATCACCTCCATCATGCACTTAGTGAGTCTCTCGTTTCTTTGGCGCCTATCCAAATCACCCGCTCGGGCCGGTCTCTGACCGTGCCCGGCTCGGTCGGAGACCGGCCTCAGCAGATATTCGGCTTAGAACACCAACACCTGATCGGCCGCGGCCGTCCAGGCCGCCAGAAGTTGCATGTTGCCCCCCTGCACCCCTTCGATGAACCGTTCCGGCCCGAGCCCGCGGGCCTCTGCACAGGTCCCTCAGGCGGCGACCTGGCCCTGGCGGGCGATGGACTGCAACATGCGCTCGATGTTGTAGTAGCCGGTGGGGGTCTTCTGGCCGGCGAGTGCGCAGTTGACGCCGTCGCCAATCAGAAAGATCTGTACACCCGTGTCCGGCAGCTTCGCCAGGTTCATGGCGAGGCGCAGCGCGTTGTAGGGCCGCTCGTTGCCGTAGGGCGCATCGTTGATGATGAACAGATAGGTGCGCTTGCCGTCTGGGGTCATGGCGCGTTCTCCTTCTCAAAAACGTGCAGTGCGCTTCAGCGCACCTGGTCATATCAGCCGCCGAATTCATTCGGCGGCCTGCTGTGGCCTGCCTCACTGTGGCCTGCCTCACGGCTTGACCTCGATCCGCCCCGCCGCGCCGGCCACGATCTCGCCGATGGCCGCCCCCGTCACGCCGGCCCCGCGCAACTGCTCCATGAGCGCGGCCTCCTTTTCGGGCGCAACCGCCATCAGCAGCCCGCCGGAGGTCTGCGCGTCGCACAGGATCGCCTGCGCTTCGGC
>VGOD01000130.1 GCA_016876015.1 Chloroflexota bacterium | reverse complement strand
CGGCGACACGAAATACTACTACATCCCCACAGGGGACGATGTCGCCGGCCAGCTCGTGGCGTTCGAGCGGTCGTCGGGCTACGGCGTGGACTGGGGCCGGCGCTTTCTCTTCCGCGATCACCTTGGCTCGACGAATGTCATCATCAACGGGTCGTCGGGGCTGCTGCTGTGGCGCGACCGCTATCTCCCGTTTGGCGACGTGCGCGACACCTATCGCAAGGACGCCGGCTTCAGCTTGCAGACGCAGTACCGTTTCACCGGGCAGCGGCTGGAGCAGCGGTTGGGCGCGCCGGAAGGGGGGCTGGATCGCGGGTTGTACTTCTACGGGGCGCGCTGGTACGATAGCACCATCGGCCGCTTCATCCAGGCGGACACCATCGTGCCGAGTCCGGGCGATCCGCAGAGCTTGAATCGGTATAGCTATGTCGGGAATCGACCGACCATCTATCGCGATCCCACGGGCCATGCTCCGCAAGATCCCAACGACTCCGACGACAACCCCGCGCCCTGCGCCACGGACTGGTGCTGGCAGAATCGCTGGTATCGGGCGCACAGCTACAGCTGGAATGGCAGCGGCTGGAGCTTAATGGGCGCCATCGCTCGATTCTATGACATCAATATCTTGACCGAGACAATCGGTGAGGCCGGTATTAGTTTTGCTGGCTCGTGGGATTTCGTGACACAAATGACCCCTATCGCCCAGGGGATCGTGAAGTTCGGCATGATGCTTTCTGGGGGTATGGCCCATTTGCAGGGGCTTCTGGGTGGGGGCGCCCCTATTAGGCATGGCTCGTGCCTGGGCTCCGCTTGCGCGCCACCGTACTTGGGGAACGTCTATCTTCCCGGCTCAACAGACTCAACCTGGCTTATGCAGACGGTTGTCCACGAGTTGGCTCACCTTATCGATTGGCACAGTCGAATACAGTCCGGAAGCATTAGAGCTTATGGCGCTTCAGCTTCAGTCTACAGCAAATTCTCTGATATGTGGGGTGAGCCACCCTTGACCGATTATGCTGCGGGCAAAACAGGAGGATTCAGACCGTATCCCCTCTCATGGGATAGGTGGGCCGAGGCGGTCACAGTATGGGTGTTTGGGAATAGCTACAAGTCATCTGAAAGGCCTCTCAACGTGGACGTGGGCGCTCAGATGACACGAATCGGTGACCTACTCAACGGATGGAGGTGAGTATGCGCAGGTTCCCTCTTTTGCTTGTCTGGGTCATGACGTTGGGTATGATATTGGCCGCTTGTCGCCCTGTATCTACGTCCAAGAACCAAACGTGTGATACGCTGTTAGCCACTCCCTTACAAGCCCATGTCGGCCAGACAACGACTCTCGAAGAATTCATCGATGCCGTAGAAAAGACCTATGGCATTCCACATGCAACGATTAGCACCAACTCTCGGGACAGTGGCGGTTGGTTCGCCAGTTGGGATCAAGATGGGCTGAAATACGGTGTTCTTTCGAGAAATGGTAGAACCGTAGATCAGATCGGGATTGAGTATGAACTGAACGGTGTTACTGTAGGGCAGTTTCTGGATTGTACCCACTCTCCGCCCGAATGGTATTGGGCAGCTTATGGATCGAATCCGCCCATCACCGGCATACGATACGCGTTCGACTTGTATTTCCCAGCAGAAGGCCTTGTTGCCACCGGAACGGGATCTGATCACCGTCAACAGACGCCTCCACCCCTGACCAACAAGTCGGTTATTTCACGCGTGTTTATTGGCGTACGGGACTCGCTCCCCGCGTTATACCAACAGCGATGGGGTAATGCGCTGGAGGATGTGAGAACGAGTCTTCGACCAGTGCCGTGGTCGGGAAGCTTGGAAGCGGTTCGTTTTGTAGAGGATCGTGAGATGGGCTGGTAAGAGAACGGAAGGCCACCCAGACATTGACGAGCACCACGGCCTGGGCCATCAGCGGAAACCGATAGGCTGGGTTGGGTGATGTCGGTCAGCCGCGCACCTGGTGGCTACTGCGGTAACTGGTTTCAATGCCGAAGCGGAGGCGATAGCGGTGCCAGACCTGCCGTGGTGTCAGGCCGAGATGGACCCGAATGAAGACCTGCGAGGCGCGCTATTGCGAAGCATCCCGGAGCGCAGCGGAGTGGATACCGCCGGGATCACCCCGACGAGCTTCAATCCTTCGACTGCGCTCAGGACTGGCTTCACCGGTCAGCGCAAGGACAGCGGGAGCGGCCTGCTGTTCGACAACGCAAGATGGTATGATCTCCAGGTCGGTCGCTTCCTGCAGGCGGATACCATCGTGCCGGCGCCGGGGAATCCACAGAGTTTGAATCGCTACAGCTATGTCGGGAACCGACCGCTCGTTTACACCGATCCATCAGGGTATGCGCCGCAAGACCCGTACGACGCCGACGACAATCCGGCCGCCTGCGCCACGGACTGGTGCTGGCAGAATCGCTGGTATCGGGCGCGCGGGTACACCTGGCACAATGGGGGTTGGGTTCTACTCGGCCACGATGCCAAGTTCTACGACATGGGCATCCTGCGCGATACGATGCGTGAACTCGGCATCCTGCTGACTGCGGATCCGCATACTCCCTGGACGCTGCCTCAAGCTTCATTGGTGGCCCAAGGTGTCGTTGCCCTGGCCAACAAGATCGGCAGCTTCGGGCAATTGCGTTCGTTGCTTGGATTTGGCGTATTGCCTACTTTCTTCCACCGTGCGGCCACACCCCTGTGGATCATTCAGAACGCCTCAGCCCATACGATTCCACTCACAACCCTGGTGATTTTCACCAACAATCTCTTCTTGGGGTCGGATGACTTTGTGCGTGGCACGGCGGTGCATGAACTGGCGCATGTGATTGACCATTTCGGCGGCGTCGGCGGGATGGCGAAACCAGTCAATGCCTCAGGGGGCCTATGGCAGCGTGGCGCCATGGTGCCGAAGGATGCGTATGTTAGCGATTATGGCGTAACGAATGCACTTGGCTTAGAGTACTGGGCGGAAGCCGTAGCCACCTGGGTATATGGTTCACGTTACCAAAGCCAATTGCGAGGTCGCACCGAACCCCTTACGGTTAGTCAAACTGATTGGATTGGACGCGTGCTCAAAGGGTGGGGGTGGTAAACATGAAACGATGGAGCCGCTGTGGCATAATGTTGCTTTGTGTGGCGATCGCTCTCAGCGCTTGCACCGCGGAGACAATACAAACTAAGCCACAATGCGACGAAGTGGGTGATGTAAGACTTGGCGCTTTTCCTTTTGCAGGGACAACAGAAGGAGTCTTGACATGGATTGGAGATCAGTATGAACTTGAGGCTGGAAGCATTAGACACGATCTCACTGCAGACAGGGCGCAGACTTTGATCAAATGGAGACCTTCCGAGAATCGAGTTTACAGCGTTTTGATTTGGAATGACTCCAAGGAGTCTGCGGCAGTCACGGTGCAGTGGGAGACAGGGGTGCCAACGCTAACTGATGTTCTTTGGTGTTTTGGGGAGCCCACATTGTATAACGCTTTCCATGCTCAGTTCGCAGAGGCGACCTGGACATACCTGGAGTTATGGTATCCGGAGCGAGGAGTGAAGGTCACCGCCCACGAGCCTCGTAAAACACTTGGTTTTTCCGGTACCCAGGCTATCACCCATATTGTCTATGTGCAGCCGGGACAACCCCGAGATCTAATCCAGCGTTTCTTCTGGGCTGTAGATCGAAAGTCAGAGCGTTACGTTGGAATTCTTCAGGGTTTGAAGCCGTGGCCTGGTGATATTGCCAAGATAACTATTGACAAGTAGGGCTGATTACTGCATCTGGCAGGATACGCCACGCATGCGATTGCCGGTAGATCACGGGGATAAGACCTTCTCTAGCTAGCATTGTCGGGAGCAACCGCGAGCCAGGAGATCACGCCAACTTACAACCCGAAGAACCGGCTGACGCAAATCAACAAGAACGGCGCGGTGAGCGGGACGTATGTGTACGACGGCGATGGGGTGCGGGTCAAGGAGACTGCCGGCGGCGTAACAACGGTCTACATCGGCGCCTACTTCGAGTGGACCGGCAGCACGGCGACGATGAAGTCGTAGCGCGCAGCCTCCCCCTGGGGGACTACTACGCTGGTGGGACGCGGGTCGCCATGCGCACGGGGACCGCGAGCGGCGGGACAGTCAACTACCTGCTGGGCGATCACCTCGGCTCGCAGGCCTTAACGTTGACGAGCACTGGGGCGCGGCTCAACACCAACACTGAGCTGCGCTACATGCCCTACGGCGCAGCGCGCTACACCGCCGGCACGACGCCGACCAGCTTCAACTTCACAGGTCAGCGCAAGGACAACGGGAGCGGCTTGCTGTTCTATAACGCAAGGTGGTATGATCCGGTCGTGGGCCGGTTCATCCAGGCGGATACCCTCGTGCCGAGTCCGGGCAATCCGCAAAGCTTGTAAGGAGAAGAGCCAGGCAGGACTTCTACGGCTCCTGGGAACGCGTTGGCGTCGGGTGTGCTGCCGGAATGAGCCGCTCCCGCACCAGGAACGCCGCAATTTCCCACGCCAGCGCGCCGTTGCCCGCCTCGTTGATGTGCCCCAGGTCGTCCGGCAGGTCGAACGCGCGATTCGCCAACGCCGAGGTCACGTCCAGCGAGGGGAGCGACCGGCGAAGAGCCGCGTCGTGAAGCTCCGGAATCTGGGTGACCAGTACGAACTGCGCTCCGCGCCGCGCGCTCGCGTCGTGCATTTCGAACACGATCGCCGCGCCCAGCTCCAGCATCTCCCGCACAAATGCCTCCGGCGTTTCGCTCATCTCCTCTCCTGGCGCTGACGACGCAGGGGGCGCGGTCGGCCGGATGGCTTGCAGTGCGCCGGCGACGATGATGCGGTAGAGGACGCTCTGATCGGCCAGCCAGCGATGGATCTGCTTGGGCGCGCTCGCGGGTTGCGCGTCGGCCGCGGGGGATGGCACGGGCGAGTTAGTGAGAGTGAGCTTGCCATCCTTCAGGACGAAGCGCGGTTTCTGCTTCCCGAACCGCTCGGTGTACATGTGCCGCTGGTTAGAATAGTGCGCCACGTAGGCAATCACCAGGTCGGGTCGGTAGCGAAACCCCTCGTACTCCAGGAACAGCAGCTCCTGATCCACGCCGTAGCCGCTGGTTCCCAGATTGATCACCTCGACCTTGTCGAAGTAACCGGCCAGGAGCGTGCTATAATGCTGTGCGATCGGCACGCCGAACCCGAAGGTGCGCGAATCGCCCAACAGCACGATGCGGAAGACGCCGGCCGGCTTCTCGTAGGTAGTCTCCGGGCCGCGTAGACCCTGCGAGTTGATGCGGTATTCCACCGGTTGACCCGTGCGTCGCGAGATGGCGTGGGCCAGCGGCTTGAGCGACCAGCCCAGCCGGCTGTCGAATTGGCCGATGCTGGCCGGCACGGCCGGCTCTGGCATGTTGCGCGCGATGAGCCAGCGGGCCGCGAGCTCTAGAAGCAGCAAGCCCACGAGAGTAATGACAAGAGAGAAAAGAAGTTCCCTGCGCAGCAGACGCTTCATGTACCGTGCTCCGGGAGTGTTGCATAGACCTGGCAGTCTTGGAGACCTGGGCCTGGCCGTATTCTAACGGATGGGAACGGTTTGAGCAAAGAAGCGCTACTGCGTAAGTCGTGCTACTGATTCGCGCGCAGCCGCGCGAGAATGAAAGAAATCAGGAATGAATGATACAACTGCGCGCTGGCTCGATGAGCCGGCCAGTTGGCTCGAACTGAGCCGGGCGAATCTGCTCCACAACCTGGCCGGCGTGCGGGCGTTGGTCGCCCCGGCCAGGGTCATGGCGGTCCTGAAGGCGAATGCTTACGGCGCAGGGGCAGTCGGAATGGCGCGGGTGTTGGCCGAGGCCGGCGTGGATGCGTTCGCCGTCGCCACGGTTGCCGAAGGAATCGAGCTGCGACAGGGTGGGATCGCCGGGATGATCGTGTGCCTGGGCTGTTTCACGCGGCAGGAAATCCCCGCGATCTTTGCGCACGAGTTGACGCCGGGCGTCTTCCACGCCGCGGCCGCGCAGGCGTTGGCTGAACAGGCGCGCATCCTCCGCCGCGTTTTGCCCGTGTGGGTGAAGGTGGACACCGGCCTGGGGCGGCTCGGCGTCCCCTGCGATGCCGCGGCCGGGTTTCTCCGGGAACTTGGGGAGCTGGCAGGGCTGGAGGTCGCCGGCATCTTCAGCACACTGACCGAAAACCCCGCCCGCGACCCCCGCCAGGTGGCACGGCTGCTGGCGGTGCGCAGCGCGCTGCCAGGTCTGGCCAGCGTTCCGCTCAGCCTGGCGTCCAGCCATGCCATCGTGTCGCTGCCCGCGAGCTATGGGGACATGGTTCGCCCTGGCATCATCCTCCACGGCCTGGAGCCGAGTGAACGCGACCGTATGGATCTGCGGTTGGTGTCGCGCGCCGACCTGCGCCCGATTGCGACGTGGAAAGCGCGCGTGGGCGATGTCAAGACCATTGCGGCGGGTGAACAGGTCGGCTACGGCTGCCAGCCATCCTTGACCGTCCCAACGCGCGTAGCGGTGCTCACGATTGGGTGGGCGACCGGCTACGGGCCGGCGCCGAATCGCGGGGGCATGGTCCTGATCCACAGTTGCGCGTGCCCGGTGTTGGCTGTCAGCGCCAACTCGACGATGGTGGATGCCGGCCCCGCGCCCGCCGCAGCGGTCGGCGACGAGGCGGTGCTGCTTGGCAGGCAAGGCGCGGCGGAAATCACTGCCGCGCAGCTCGCGCAGGTTGCCGGGGGCGGCGTCTACCGGCTGCTGGCGGCTGTGCCCAGAGAGGTTGCGCGCTTCTGGTATTGAGTGATCGAATGAACGAGTAATGCCGGTCTTGACAGCCGCCCCAAGGCGTGTTATGATCCGTCTGTAAGTTACGAAAAACTCCTTCTCTGATCTGCAAAGTTTCCGAAAGGTTGAGAAAATGGGCGCAGCGAAGCCCCGCCCCAACCTCAGCGATGTGGCCCGGCAAGCCGGCGTTTCCTCTGCGACCGTCTCCCGCGTGCTCAACCAGACTGCCCCAGTGAGCCAGAGCGTGCGGGATCGCGTCATAGAGGCTATCGAATCGCTCGGTTACCACGCATTGCGTTCCTCTACCCTGGGGTCGGCGCGGCGCGAAACGATCGCCCTGCTGATTCCCGATATTCTCAACCCCTACTTCACCGAGATTGCGCGCGGGGTGCAAGACGAAGCCAGCGTGGATGGCTATTTCTCGCTCATGTTCGACACTGCCGAGGACCCGGAGCGCGAGCGCGATTTCTTGCGCATCTTGACGAATCAGGCCATCTGCGGCATCATCGCATGTGGCTCGCGGATCGCCATCCATGATCTGATAGCCATCCGGAGCCAGACAAGCGCGCCGATGGTGGTGCTCAATCGGTGTCTACAACTGCCGAATACCGCTTGCATCACTGTGGATCTGGAGAATGCCACCTATCGAGCGACGCGACACCTGCTTGATCTGAATCACGTGCGCATCACGTTCTTGCCTGGGCCCAGCGCCTCCGACACGTCACAGGCTCGCCTGCGCGGGGTCGAGACGGCTCTGGCCGAGGCGCATCTGTCCATGCGACCGGAATGGCGACCTGCCAGCTTTCCCGACGTGGATGGCGGTTTTCAGGCGATGAGCGCGCTGCTGGCTTTGCCGGTCGAGCAGCGGCCGACTGCCATCATCGCGCACAACGACCTGATGGCCCTGGGCGTGTTGCACGCCATCCGCGCGCGGCATCTGCGCGTGCCCGAGGACTTCTCGGTCATCGGCATTGACAACATCCACATGGCGGCCCACGCCAACCCGCCGCTCACGACGCTGGCGCCGCCCAAGCACCGCATGGGCCGGATGGCGATGCAGACGCTGCGCCGCATGTTGGCGGGCCACCCCCCGCCCGGAGATGGGTATGCGCTCGTGGAATGCCCGTTGATCGTTCGGGAGTCCACTGGCCCGGCGCCGGGGAACAACGGCCGCGGTCGCGAGGCATAGCCCGTGTGGACTGCACGGCATGGGCAGGCCATTCATGAGGAGAGGAGGTGATCTCTCGCGTCAATCGGCTATCGGCGTTTTGCGATCGAAAAGGTGCAGTTGACTATCTCAGAGAGGAGAATCCGGATGAACCGCAAGATAACCCTGTTGATCAGCCTGTTTGTCGTACTGTCGTTCATCTTGTCGGCCTGCGCGCAGGCTACCCCTGCGCCGCAGCCCCCTCAGCCGCCCGCCAAGGCGGAACCGACAAAGGCCCCTGAGGCGACCAAGGCTCCCGCCCCGGCCGTCACCAAAGCGCCTGAGCCGACCAAGGCCCCGGCCAGCAAGTATTCGGAAGCCCCGATGCTGGCGGAGCAGGTCAAGGCCGGCAAGCTGCCTGCTGTGGATCAGCGCGTGGCGGAACAGCCGCTCGTCCTCAAGGCGATCGAGGAGATCGGCCAATACGGCGGCGTCTGGCGTCGCGCGTGGAAAGGCCCGTCCGACTTCCATGCCTATGGCCGCCTGAACTATGAGCCGATCTTGCGCTGGCCGCGCAACCCGAAGGATCCCATCCAACCCGGCCTGGCGCACAAGTGGGAATTCACACCCGATGGCAAGGAGCTGACCCTCTACTTCCGCAAGGGACTGAAGTGGTCGGACGGCAAGCCGTGGACCGTGGACGACATCATCTTCTGGTGGGAAGACATCGAGCTGAACAAGGATCTGACCTCCGCGCCGCACGCCGAGTGGGTGGTCAACGGCAAGCCGATGACCCTGCAGAAGATTGACGACGTCACGATCAAGATGAAGTTCGACGGTCCGAACGGCCTGGTCGTGCGCATGTTGGCCTTCCATGGCAACCAGTGGCCGCTCAACTTCGAGCGCTTCGGCGCGTTCGCGCCCGCACACTATCTGAAGCAGTTCCATCCCAAGTACAACAAGGATATCAAGGACTACAAGCTGTTCAACGAGAAGGCTGATGACCTCAACCCCGAACGGCCGGCCATGACGCCATGGACGGTCAAGGTCTACAAGCCTGGCGACGCCAAGCTGGTGGCCGAACGCAACCCGTACTACTGGAAGGTGGACGAGAAGGGCCAGCAGTTGCCCTACATTGACCAGCTAGACTTCACGCTGGTCGAGAGCAATGACGCCATCGCTGCGAAGGCGCTGGCGTGCGAGATTGACATGCAGTTCCGCAATATCGCACTGAAGCAATTCCCGCTCCTGAAAGAGAAGGAGAAGGCGTGCGATTACCGCGTCTTCCGCTGGGGCTCGGCCTCTGGCACACACCTGGCGCTCTGGCCGAACCAGAGCTATGCGGCTGATCCTGAGCTGCGCAAGATCTTCCAGAACAAGGACTTCCGTATTGGTCTCTCCTACGCCATTGACCGGGCCAAGATCAACAAGATCGCGTTCCTGGATCAGGGCGTGCCCCGCACTGAGATCTTGGTGCCCGATTCCGCCTTCTATGTGCCCGAAGTCGAGAATCTGTACGGCGAATTCGACCCCAAGAAAGCCGCCGAACACCTGGACAAGGCCGGCCTGAAGATGGGGTCCGACGGCAAGGTGCGCCTGCGACCCGACGGCAAGCCGCTGGAGATCACCATTGAGACGCCGAGCACCGGCACTGACCTGGACGCGGTGCAACTGGTGGCTGAGAACTGGAACGCGGTAGGCGTCAAGACCGCGGTCAAGTCCATGACGCGCGACGTCTACTGGCCGCGTGCCACGGGCAACGAGGTGCAGATCGCCACCTGGGGCACCGATCGCGGCCTGGAGCCGTTCGTGGATCCGATCTACGTCTTCCCGTTCGATGAGCGTTCCTGGATGGCGCCGGCGTTCGGCATCTACTACAAGACCGCCGGAGCGAAGGGCGAGAAGCCCGAAGGCAAGCTGGCCGAGGCGCAGCAGCTCTTCGAGCAGTTTAAGGCGACGATTGATCCCGCGAAGCAGGTCGAGATCGGCAAGCAGTTGATCAGGATGGCTTCCGAAGAAGCCTGGACGATTCAGACGGTCGGCATGTCGCCGGCGCCTGTCGTGGTGAAGAACAACTTCAGGAATGTGCCGGAGAAGTTCACGCAGGACTGGATCATCATGTCGCCGGGCACACTCGATCCGAGCCACTTCTTCTTCAAGAAGTGAGTAGACAAGTAGGCAGGTAGACAAGGAATGAGTGGGGGTTGGGCTGGCGGGTTCGTTGAGGGCCTGCCAGTCCAACCGGGCTCTGGAGTGGGTCATGATTACGTTCATCATTCGTCGCGTGCTGGCGATGATCCCCACGTTGTTTCTGGTATCCGTGCTCAGCTTCATCATCATCGAGCTGCCGCCGGGCGACTTCATGACTTCGCTTGCCGCCAACGTTGGCACCAGCGGTTCGAGCATGGATGCGGCGACGGTCGAGAACTTGCAGCGCCAATATGGGCTGGACAGGCCGGCGCACATCCGGTATCTGACCTGGATCAGCGGTTTCGTGCGCGGGGACTTCGGTTACTCGCTCGATTGGAAGCGGCCGGTCAGCGAGCTCATCATGGGACGCCTCGGTCTGACGCTGTTGCTTTCGATCCTCTCCCTGATCATCATGTGGCTGATCGCGATCCCGATCGGGATCTATTCCGCCACGCACCAATACTCGCTGGGCGACAACGTTTTCACGTTCCTGGGTTTTCTGGGACTTTCGGTGCCCGAGTTCGTGCTGGGCCTGCTCTATCTCTTCATCGGGATCTTCGTTTTCGGGATTTCGGTCACGGGGCTCTTTTCCGCCGAGATGGAGAAGTCGCCGTGGTCTATCCCCAAAGCGCTGGACCTGATGAATCACCTGCTCTGGCCCGCGCTGATTCTCGGCACAGGCGGCATGGCGCAGTTGATCCGCATCATGCGCGGCAGCCTGCTCGAAATCTTGGGCCAGCAATACATCACCACGGCGCGCGCCAAGGGCCTGAAGGAACGCGTCGTCGTCAATAAATACGCGGTGCGTGTGGCGATCAATCCACTGATCAGCGTGATGGGTATGCAATTGCCCGGCCTCATCAATGGGGCGACGGTGTTGGGCATTGTGCTGACGCTGCCGACGACAGGCCCGCTCTTTGTGCGCGCCCTGCTCAGCCAGGATATGTACCTGGCAGGCAGTTTTCTGGTCTTTCTGAGCCTGATGCTGATGTTGGGCAACTTGCTGTCCGACATCGCTCTGGCCTGGGCCGATCCACGGATTCGTTACGAGTGAGCGCGGAGTCAGGGGACGGGAGGCAGGGGGCAGGAGTCAGGGGGCAGAGAGGATGGGCATGAAGGATGACAAGTCCGTGGCTGCTATGAGTACTTCGGGGGCTGAGCAAGCCGCCGCCGTTTATGAACTCGCCAGTGCAGAGCTCCTCAGCCGGGCTGAGGAAGAGTCGCGCTACGGCCTCTCGCAGTGGCAGTTGATGTGGCGCAAGTTCATTCGCAGTCGTACTGCCATCATCGGCGGCTGCGCGGTCGTCTTGTTCTACCTGATTGCGGCGTTCGCCAATTTCCTGGCTCCGTATGGCGGAGATCAGCGTTTCATCGAATACCTCTATGCGCCGCCGCACAGGTTGCACTGGGATGTGCGGACTGGCCTCTATATCTATGCCTTGGAGACGACGTTTGACAAAGAAACGCTCAAGGCTGTCTACAAGTCAGACGCCAGCAAGAAGATCCCCATCCGGTTCTTCGTCCACGATGCGCCGTATAAGTTGTTGGGTCTGATCGAAACGGATGTGCATTTGTTCGGCGCGGACGACAAGGACGTCGGGATCTTTCTGCTGGGAAGCGACCGCCAGGGTCGCGACGTCCTTTCGCGCATCCTCCTCGGCAGCCAGATGTCGCTGACGATCGGTCTGGTGGGGGTGTTTCTCAGCCTGACGATCGGCTCGGTCATGGGGGTCACTTCGGGCTATTTCGGCGGACGGGTAGACAACGTCATGCAGCGGATGATCGAGGTGATCCGCTCCTTTCCTTCGATTCCCTTGTGGATGGCGCTGTCGGCGGCGTTGCCCCAGCACTGGCCGCCTGAGCGAGTCTACTTCGCGATCACCGTCATCCTCTCGCTGATCGGCTGGACCTGGCTGGCGCGACAGTTGCGCGGCAAGGTGTTGGCGATCCGCGAGGAGGAGTTCGTGATCGCGGCGCAGTTGTCGGGCGCCGGCGACGCCTGGGTGGTCTTCCGGCATCTCATTCCGGCCGTGTTCGGCCACATCATCGTCATCGCCACGCTGGCGATGCCCGGCATGATCCTGGCCGAGACGACCCTTTCGTTTCTCAATCTGGGCCTGCGGCCGCCGCTGATCAGTTGGGGGGTGTTGCTGCAGGAGGCGCAGAACCTGGAAAGCATGCGGCACTACCCCTGGCTGCTCTCGCCGGCGTTGGCCATCGCCGCGGCGGTGCTCGCGTTCAACTTCTTCGGCGATGGGTTGCGTGACGCGGCCGATCCGTATTCGCGGTGAGGGATGAGGCGTCGAACGTCAAACGTGAAACGTGAAACGTCAAACGTGGAACGTGTTCGCGTGCGCACATCCATGACGCATGATTCATGGCGTTTGACGCCTGACGTTTGACGCATGACGCATGACGTTCGACTGAGGAGCGCTAAGAGTGAGTTCACCGTCGTCAGGTGCGTTGCTGGAAATCCAAGACCTCAAGACTTACTTCGACACCGTGGATGGCACCGTTCGCGCGGTGGATGGGGTGTCGTTCAGCATCGCGCCCCAAGAGACGCTGGGGCTGGTGGGCGAGTCGGGCTGTGGCAAGTCGGTGACGGCCTATTCGGTGCTACGTCTGCTGCCCCTGCGCTACAGTCGCATCCTCGATGGCAGCAGCATGCGCTTTCGACTGCGCAGCGGCGAAGTGGTGGACCTGGCCGGAGCTGACCCCCGCGGGGATCTGATCCGCGCGATCCGCGGCAACGAGATCGCCATGATCTTCCAGGAGCCGATGACCTCTCTGTCGCCCGTCCACACGGTCGGCAGCCAGATCGCCGAGGCGGTGCAGCTTCACCAGGCCACCACCAAAGAACAGGCCGCGCAGATCACGGTCGAGATGCTGAAGCAGGTCGGCATCGCCAACCCAGAGCAGCGCGTCCACGAGTATCCACACCAGTTTTCCGGCGGCATGCGCCAGCGTGCGATGATTGCTATGGCCTTGTCGTGTAACCCATCGCTGCTCATCGCCGATGAGCCGACCACCGCCCTCGATGTGACGATTCAGGCGCAAATCCTGGAGTTGATGAAGTCGCTCCAGGAACAGTTCCGCATGTCTATTCTGATCATCACGCACAACCTGGGAGTCGTCGCGGAGATGGCAGACCGCGTGGCCGTCATGTATATGGGCAAGATCGTGGAGACCGGTTCAACGCGCGCCATCTTCCACGATCCCATGCATCCCTACACTGTCGGCCTGATGCAGTCGGTCCCGAAGATGGGGCGCAACGTCAAGCAGCGGCTCATCCCCATCGCCGGCAGCGTGCCTGACCCGTTCTCGATCCCACGCGGTTGCGCGTTCCTCCCGCGTTGCGCCGCGCAGAAAAAGCCCGCATGCGCCGGTCCGGAAGATGTGGCGCTGACAGAAGTGGGCGCGGGGTGGTGGGTGAGGTGTACGTTGTATCAGGAGGAGTTTGGTTCGGGATAGCGACCGGCGTCCAACAGGGCGCGACGCTGCAGCATGCGAAGTGAGGAGTTCAGCCGCAGCAGATTGACTGTTGCACGACCGCTGGGGGTTACGCCGCGAATCGCTGCGCCATCGCACTGGAAGTGCTGGCGCCAAGTCTGAGTTCGCGGATTGTACAACTGCACGACGAGTCCAGTCGCTGGATCAATGGCGCTCAGATCGGAACCTTTGTAGCGGTTGCAATCCAGACAGGCCAGCGCCAAGTTTTCGCTGGTAGTTGCACCGCCATGCTTGAGCGGGAAGACATGATCTATCTGATGCGTGAACGGTGTATCTTCCTGGTGCAGCAGGCAATACTCGCAGCGGTCCGCAGCCCGCTCGATCACCAGTCGGCGCAGCCTTGGCGACACGGGGATGGGACTCATGAGGGATTGCAGGCTGCAAGGGCCATGCGCGCGCGCGCTTTGAGAAGGATGAAGAGGTGATTGACCTGGGCATAGGTTTCTAATTCTGAAGCCTCTTCGGCGGCCAGACCAGTCTCGCGATTCTTGTCCAGCAACTCCTCCAGGCGTGCTTGCGCACCAGGCGACAATTTGAAAGCCAGGATCTGTTGTGATGTCGCGCCGTGTGCGAGGAACCGGATCATCTCGTCGTAGGCCAGTGAAGTTGCGTTCGATGCCAGCGTGGCATGGGGCTGACCAACAGGAAGCAGATCGAGCGCCAACGCCAACAGGTCTGGAAGCTGGTTGCGCCGCGGGGCAAGCCGTGTGGCCAGTTCGGCGGGCACGTCCAGGGTAATCGTCGTCATCGGTCATCGTCCTTTCCGAGATCATTCTACCATAACCAGCCAGGAAAAGCTAACGCTGAGATGAACACAAGCCCAATCCTCCTCGAAGTCAAAAACCTGAAAAAGTACTTCCCGATCCAGCGCGGACTGCTGAAGCGCGTGGTGGGCCACGTGCGCGCTGTGGATGGCGTGAGCTTCGCCATCCGGCAAGGGGAGACCCTCGGTCTGGTCGGCGAATCGGGGTGCGGCAAGACGACCGTGGGACGCCTCATCCTGCGCGGGATTGAGCCGACCGCCGGACAGGTTTTCTACCGGCGCGATGGCGAGTTGACGGAGCTCACGAAGGTACCACGTCGCCGGATGAAGCCATTTCGCCGCGACATGCAGATCATCTTCCAGGACCCCTTTTCGTCGCTCAACCCCCGCATGACGGTGCTGGACATCGTGTCGGAGCCGCTGCGCATCCACGGCGCAGCCAGCAGCGATGAGATGAAGGTGCGCGTGCGCGAGCTGCTCGAGCAGGTGGGCTTGCGCGTCCAGCACATGAACCGTTACCCCTATGCGTTCTCCGGCGGCCAGCGGCAGCGCATCGGCATCGCGCGCGCGTTGGCGCTGAAACCCAAGTTCATCGTCTGCGATGAACCGGTCAGCGCGCTCGATGTCTCGATCCAGGCTCAGGTGCTCAATCTGCTGCACGATCTCCAGAAAGACTTGGGGCTGACCTACCTGTTCATCTCGCATGATCTTTCGGTGGTCGAGCACGTGAGCGACCGGGTCGCGGTGATGTACCTGGGCGACATCGTGGAGCTTTCGCCATCGGAGGAGCTATACGCTACCCCGCGCCATCCCTATACCGAAGCGCTGCTCTCGGCCGTGCCCAGCTCCGATCCGGATGTGCGGATCAAACGCATCGTCCTGCCCGGCGATGTGCCCAGCCCCAGCAAGCCGCCAGCCGGCTGCAAGTTCCATCCCCGCTGCCACTACGCTGTGGATCTATGCAGCTCGGAAGTCCCTACGTGGCGCGAACTCGGGGCCGGCCACTGGACCGCGTGTCATTTGGCCGATCAACTGAAGCTAGCCGGGATTGCCAATACCTGAGCCCGAGGAGAAACACATGAAACTGATTGCCCAGGCCGAGAATGAGCCTGTTGTGACGACGCCGGACGGCGCGCAGCGCCGGATCCTCAGCTACGGCGGCGGGATGATGCTGGTGCAGTTCACCTTCGACGCGGGCGCCACATCGTGGCATCACAGCCACCCGCACGAGCAGCTCGGCTACGTCGTCTCCGGCGAGATTGACTTCGTCATGGACGGCCAGGAACCCGCACGCCTGACCGCCGGCGGCGCTTACTACGTCCCGTCAGGCGTGCCGCATCACATCGTCACCCATGCGCCGACGGTCCTGATTGACGCGTTCACACCGGTGCGAGAGGATTTCTTGGGAGGAAACAGAAACAAGTAGACAGGGAAAACAAGGAAACTGGAACCCGATTTGACAGACCCGCTCGTCTTGTGTTATCATCTAAAGGTCTTAGCCACTTTCCGTTGCTTCAGGACGAGGTGATTGGCTGTGGTCCAGGCGCTGACCATGTCAATATCTACGCGCCTCCATGACCCCAAAGGCAGGTGCACTGATGTCCCTTGCGCGCGAGAATATCGCCAGACTGAGGAAGACCCATTTCACCGGTTTCATCCTTCCAGACATTCCCAAACCAAATGCCGCGCGATGGCCTGAGCTCTCGATGAAGCTCTGCAAGTCCCTGACTACGGCCTCCCTATCGGGAACTGCGACGAGTACCCCGATGGTCGAACGCGAGCGCCTGGCAAAGCTCGTGAGTGAGAAACCCGATCACATCGGCCTGACACCGGCCGGCAGGCACGATGCTTCGTTGTGCGTTCGATGGGCCGGCTATTGGCGCGATAGTTGAGGGGGGTGATGTGTACTGGCGCAATTCGTGGAAGGTGGCGCGTGCGGGGTTTGGTCATGCGCCTCTGAGAGTCTGTGAAAATATCTCCCGGCCCCCTGCTTTGGGGGCGGGTGGGATCAGTTTCAACGCCATGATCTCTGCCCGGGTCCGAATTTGCGGACTTG
>VGOD01000129.1 GCA_016876015.1 Chloroflexota bacterium | reverse complement strand
GGTAACGGCGAAAGCCACACTCGTGATATCCATGATGTGCGCCTCCTGGCAAGGTTGGCATCAGGATACCACAATTCTGTAAACTGGCAAGGCAATGCTGTGGCAAGGTTTCATTCACGGGTATTGGGTTTTGCCCCGCGTTCGACAACCC
Source organism: Chloroflexota bacterium (assembly GCA_016876015.1). Taxonomy (GTDB): domain Bacteria; phylum Chloroflexota; class Anaerolineae; order CG2-30-64-16; family CG2-30-64-16; genus VGOD01. The sequence goes on along the minus strand of VGOD01000129.1, from coordinate 16,339 downwards.
GCTGCGGCGCTTGATCCAGAACCCGGAGCGCATCCTGGCCGGGCTGGCGCACCCCGGTGAGACCGCGCTCGACCTGGGCTGTGGAATGGGCTACTTTTCGGTCGCGCTGGCGCGACTCGTCGGCCCCGAAGGGCGAGTCATCTGTGTTGATCTCCAGGAGCAGCTGCTGGCCGGGGTGCGCCGCCGCGCCGAACGAGCCGGGGTCGCGACGCGCATCCGGCTCCACCAGGCCGGCGCCGATAACATCGGGCTGACCGAGCAGGTGGACTTCGCCCTGGCCTTCTGGATGCTGCACGAGACGCCCGATCAGGCCGCGTTTTTGACCCAGGTGCGCGGCTGCCTGAAACCGTCCGGTCGGCTGCTGATCGCCGAGCCGCGCATCCACGTCGGCGGCGCTGCGTTCGAGCGATTGGTGGCGACCGCCCGCGGGGTTGGCCTCGAAGTGATCGGCCGGCCCGCGATCGCGCTGAGCCGGGCTGTGCTCCTCGGCGTATCCTCTCGGTAATCTGGGCGAGCAGCGATCGCAGATCGCCTGAGAGCGTGAAAAAGTGGAGAACGGCGATCGCAGATCGCCTGAGAGCGTGAAGAAGTGGAGAACGGCGGTCGCAGACCGCCTGAAAGCTTGAAGAAGTGGAGAACGGCGGTCGCAGATCGCCTGAGAGCGTGAAGAAGTGGAGAACGGCGGTCGCAGACCGCCTGAAAGCTTGAAGAAGTGGAGAACGGCGGTCGCAGACCGCCTGAAAGCTTGAAGAAGTGGAGAACGGCGATCGCAGATCGCCTGAGAGCGTGAAGAAGTGGAGAACGGCGGTCGCAGATCGCCTGAGAGCGTGAAGAAGTGGAGAACGGCGGTCGCAGATCGCCTGAGAGCGTGAAGAAGTGGAGAACGGCGGTCGCAGATCGCCTGAGAGCGTGAAAAAGTGGAGAACGGCGATCGCAGACCGCCTGAGAGCGTGAAGAAGTGGAGAACGGCGGTCGCAGATCGCCTGAGAGCGTGAAGAAGTGGAGAACGGCGGTCGCAGACCGCCTGGGAGCGTAGATGGCAAATTGTAAATCGCAAACGGCAAATCGCAAATGAACCAACCACCCAGCCAACTCCCAGTATCCAGTTTCCAATCTCCAATCTCCAACCTCCAATCTCCAACCCTCCTTACCGGCGTCACCGGCTTCATCGCCGGCCACTTGGCGGAGCGGCTGCTGGCTGAGGGCGTGCGCGTGCGCGGGACGGCGCGGCGGCCGGAGACCTTCACGCAGACCTTTGAGGTCTCGGAGACCTCAAAGGTCTCGCGTGGCATCGAGGTCGTCCAGGCGGATCTCCTGGACGCCGATTCGCTTCGACGAGCGGCGACCGGCTGTCGAGCAGTGGTCCACGCGGCCGCATGGACCGGCGGCCCGGAGTTGTCGGAGGAGCTGGCGTGGCGCACCAATGTGGAGGGGACGGCGAACGTGCTGGCCGCGGCGCGGGCGGCCGGCGTCGAGCGATTCGTCTACATCAGCAGCGTCGCGGTCTACGGCCTGAACTGCGCGGCGCTCATTGACGAATCCATGCCCACGCCACAGGTCGGCCAGCTCTATCCCGACAGCAAGATCGGGGCCGAGGCGGCCGTGCGGGCGTCAGGGTTGCCGTGGGTGATCGTTCGGCCGGCTTCCACCTACGGCCCGCACGCGACCGCGTGGACGATTGGGCCGATCGCACAGATCAAGGCCGGCCGGCTGGTGCTGTTGGGTCGGGACCATGGATTGGTGACGCCCGGCTATATTGACAACGTGGTGGATGGCCTGTGGCTGACGCTGACGCACCCAGCCGCGGTCGGGGAGGCGTTCAACCTGTGCGACGACCGGGCGGTGACCTATCGCGAGTTCTACCTGGCCTATGCGCGCATGCTGGGGCTGGAGAGCTTGCCGACCGTTCCGGCCTGGCTCGCTCTGCTGGCTCGCACCGCGCCGGCCAACCTGCTGCGTCGGCTGTTGGGCCGGCCGCCGATCGGGCCGTGGTCGCTGCACTTGCGGCGCAACCCATCGCAGTTCAGCGTGATGAAAGCGCAGCGATTGCTGGGCTACACGGTGCAGGTGGACTTTGCAGAGGGGATGCGCCGCACCGAGGCCTGGCTGCGTGCGGCTGGTCGTCTGTAGGGCTCAGGCGACGACGAGCGTCTGGCGCTTGCGGTAGTTGGCCGCCAGGATGAAACCGCTCGTCACGATGCCGGCCAACTGGATGAGACAATCGCTCGTCGTGAAGATCACGACCGGCAGCGCAGCGACGGCCATCGTCTGCCCGAAGGTCATCACGAACCGTTCGGCGCGCGCGGGCGACCAGCGCGATCTCAAGAGCGCGGCCACAGCCTGTCCGCCATCCATGGGGAAGGCCGGGATGAGGTTGAAGACGGTCAGCAGCGTGTTGGTGGCTGCCAGGAGCAACACCATTGCTGGAAGGTTCAACCGGTGGAAGCGCGCGGCGCTGTCGAGGTTGAGCAACAGCCAGCCTGCGGCGCCGAGCGCCAGCGACACCAACGTGCTGACGGCCGGGCCGCCCAGGGCGATCAGCGCCTCTTCGCGCGGCTTGAGGCCGGGTATCCGCTCCACCGTCACAAACACCCCCAGCCCGGATAGACGTATCCCCCTGATCGGCGCGCCGAAGCGACGGGCCAGCAAGATGTGTCCAATCTCATGCAGAAAGGCCACGACCGATAGTGACGCCAGGAAGAAGATCATGGAAAGAATCCCGCGGCCCCACCCCGCGTCGCCCAGAAACCCACACGCGATCAGAGAGAAGGGCACGAGGAAGAAGCTCGCCTGTAAACGCAGGGGTACGCCTCGTATGGTCATGGTGACTGCGCCGAAGTCTTGAGGCAGGTGTTTCATGGTCCCCCCGTGTGGGTCGTGCGCCGATCAATGCCTGGGTGCTTTCTTCAAATGGCATTATAACACCAGATAGTACCAAAGTCCTAATCGGCTCCCCGTGCAACGTGAGCATCCCGTTTGCCCTGCCCCGCACTTTGGGCTATACTGTGTTTCATGCGCGTATACTTGCAGTCGTTGGGGTGTCGTCTGAACTATGCCGAGATGACCGCATTGGGCCGCCAGTTGACCGGCGTCGGGCACGAACTGGCCGCGTCGGTCGCCGAGGCTGACCTGTGCGTGCTCAACAGTTGCGCGGTCACTGGCGAGGCCGCGCGGCAGAGCCGCCAACTGGCTCGCCAGCTTGCGCGCGCCAACCCAGCCGGCCGTTTCATCATCACCGGCTGCTACGCCACCCTGGAGGGCGAGGCCGTTGCCCAATTGCCCAACGTGGCCCTGGTTGTCGGGAATACGCGCAAGGATGAGTTGCTGGCGTTGGTGCAGGAGCTTGATGCAGATTGCAAATTGCAAACTGCAAATCGCAGTCCGCAATCCGCAATCTGCAATCCGCAATCCGTCTCCCGCACGCGCGCGTTCGTCAAAGTTCAAGATGGCTGCCGTCATCGCTGCACCTTCTGCATCGTGACGGTGGCGCGCGGGGCCGAACGCAGCCGTCCGGTCGCCGAGGTGGTCGCGGAGGTCAACGCACTGCACGCCGAGGGCTGCCAGGAGGTCGTGCTCACGGCCGTCCATCTGGGCGGCTATGGCGCCGACCTGGGCAGCGAGCTGACTGATCTGGTCGCTGGCCTGCTGGCCGAAACGCGCATCCCGCGGTTGCGCCTGTCATCTTTGGAGCCGTTCGATCTGGCGCCTGAGTTCTTCGACCTGTGGCCGCAGAGCGCCGGCCGGCTGATGCCGCACCTGCACCTGCCGGCGCAGTCGGGCAGCGATGCGGTGCTGCGCCGGATGGCGCGGCGCAATCGCGTGGCTGACTTCGAGGCGCTGGTTTCGGCCGCGCGCGCGGCCATCCCGGGTCTGACGGTGACCACCGATCTCATCGCTGGCTTTCCCGGCGAGACCGCGGACGACTTCGAGCAGACGGTTGCCTTCGCCCGCAGAGTCGGCTTTGCCCATCTGCACATCTTCCCTTTCTCCGCGCGCGCGGGCACGGCCGCCGCGCGCTTCAGCGGCCAAACGGCCGCAGCGGAACGCAAACGTCGTGCGCGCATCCTCGGCGACCTGGACCTCGAGTTGGGCCGCGCTGCGCGCGAGTCCTTCGTTGGGCAGGAGCGCTCAGTGTTGTGGGAGAATGCGGAAGAATCGTATCCTGTTCCGAGCAACGGAACGGTGACGTGGACCGGCCTGACCGATAACTATCTGCGGGCGCGGACGTCCGCGGCCGCCGGCGTTGACCTGCACAATCGCATCACCCGGACGCGTTTGCTGCGCCTCGACGGCGACGTGTTGTGGGGCAGCATTGCCGAAGATTGAAGGAGAAACCGATATGACGCTGGAAGAACGTCTGAACGCCGACCTGAAGGATGCCATGCGCAGCCGCGATGAGGTGCGTAAACTGGCGATTCGCAGCGCGAAGACGGCGATCACTGAAGCCAAGGTCGCAGGCCCCGAACTCCGCGCCTTGACCGATCAGGATGTGCTGGCTATCATCGTCAAGCAGGTCAAGCAGCGGCGAGACAGCATCGTGGAGTTCGCCAAGGGTGGACGTGACGACCTGATCGCCCAGGAGCAGGCCGAGATCGCTGTGCTGGAAACCTACCTGCCCAAGCAATTGACCGAGGACGAAATCCGCGAACGCGCGCGCGGCGTCATCGCAGAGCTCGGCGTGAGCGATCTCAAGGGAATCGGACCGGTCATGAAACGCCTGAGCGCGGAGCTGCGCGGGGTGGCAGATGGCCAGGTAGTCAACAGGGTGGTTCGCGAGCTGTTGGGTCAGCCGCGCTGAGTCGCGCTCGGCGGATCGCAGATCGGATTCGTGACCCACCAGAGCAACCCGGCAGACGTCAAGCTATGTTCAACCAGACCAAGCGACGGGTGACGCCGGCTCGCCCCGGCCCTCACATGCGCTCCCAGGACATCCCCTGGGGCGCGCGGGCGCGCGTTCTGACGCTGTGGGCGATCGCGGTTGCGCTCTGCATCGTCATCCTGGTGGCGCGGTTGCCGTTCAGCGGCCAAGTGGCGTTGCGGGTGGGCGACGTGGCCCCGCGCGACGTCCCAGCGCCGCGCCAGGTAACCTATGTCAGCGAGATACTCACCCAACAGCGCCGCGAGATGGCGGCTAACGCTGTGCCGCCGATCTATGACTTGCCCCAGGCGCGCATCGGCCGCCAGCAACTGACCCTCGCCAATGACATTCTCAGGTTCATCGGCGTGGTTCGCAGCGACAGCTACGCCGATCTGCCGACCAAAGTCACCCATCTGCGCGCCATCCCTGGCCTCGATCTGACCGCCGAGGTGCTCACCCGCACCGTGACGCTGCCCACGCCAGCCTGGGAACGGGTCGCTGGCGAGATCCAGCTCGTGCTGGAGCGCGCCATGCGCGATGAAATCCGTGAGAACACCCTGGCGGATGAACGGCGAAAGGTGCCTGCGCGGGTGCGCCTCGACTTCTCTGATGAGGACGCGGCGATCGTCACGGCGGTCGTGCAGAGCTTGCTCGTGCCGAACAGCTTCTATAACGCAGAGCGCACCGAGCAGCGCCGGCAGCAGGCGCGCGATCGAATCGAGCCAGTCATCATCAGTTTTGAGCGCAACGAGACGGTCCTGCGCGCCGGCGACATCGTCAGCGAACAAGACATCGAGTCGCTCGAGGCGTTGGGGATGCGTCAAAGCACCTGGAGCTGGGAGGATGTGCGCGAGGTCGCGGGTTTCATGCTACTCCTGGGCCTGGTCTTTCTCTATTACTTGTGGTGCCACGAGCCGCAGATGTGGGTTGAGAAGACGCAGTCCGTGTTCCTGGCGCTGATTGTCGTGGTATTCATGTTCGGCGCAAAGGCGATGATTCCGGGCCACGCGCTGCTGTCCTATTTCTTCCCCTATGCGGCCCTGACGATGCTGGTCGCATTGGTGTGCAGTCCGCGCATTGCCCTGGCGATGACGGGGCCATCGCTGCTGGTGGTCGGCTGGCTGACCGGCGGCAACGTCGAGCTAATTGCATACGCGCTCGCCGGGCTGCTGGTGGGTATGCTCAAGCTGCGCCGCGGCGAGCATCTGGCGAGTTTCGCCTGGGCCTTTGCCTACATTGCCGCGGCCAACCTGCTGGTCGTGGCTGTCTTCCGGCTGGCTGCGCCCCAGTTGGACTGGCGCGGCTTCGCCGAGCTGGGCGCGGCCTCGCTGCTGAACAGCCTGATCGCCGTGGTCGCGGTGTTGGTTGGCATCTATCTGGTGGGCGCGATCTTTGGCGTCGTGACGCCGCTGCACCTGATCGAATTGTCGCGGCCTACCCATCCACTGCTGCGCCAGCTTCTGCTCAAAGCGCCGGGCACCTACCATCACACCCTGATCGTCGCCAACATGACCGAACGCGCGGCCGAGCGGATCGGCGCTGATCCGTTGCTCAGTCGCGTCGGCGCCTACTACCACGATGTGGGCAAGACGATCCGCCCCTATTTCTTCATCGAGAATCGGTCAGACAGCCTCGATCCACACGCCCGGCTGGATGCCTACACCAGCGCCCAGATCATCCTGAGCCACGTCAAAGACGGCATTGACCTGGCGCGGAAATATCGGCTGCCCCAACGGGTGATTGACTTCATCCCGGAACACCATGGCACGTTGCTGGTCTCCTATTTCTATCACCAGGCCGCCCAGCAGACAGGCTCATCGGACGGCATAGACAAAGGGCAGTTTCGCTATCCCGGCCCCCGTCCACAAAGCGCCGAGACGGCCATCACCATGCTGGCCGACAGCGCCGAGGCGACCGTGCGCTCCAGGCGACCAACATCGCTGGAGGAGCTGGAGCAGATCGTTGCGGAGAGCATCCAAAACCGTGTCGTGTCGGGACAACTGGATGAGTGCCCTCTAACGCTGGTGGACCTGCACGAGGTCCGCCGCGCGTTCGTGGACGTTCTGCGTGGATTGCAGCATCCGCGCATCGACTACCCGCCAGAGATCGGGTCAGCCGCGCCACTCGTGCGGCCGGCGCCCGCCGTGCAGCCAGGGCCGATCGCGCAGCCCCCCAAGGAGAAGCGCAATGCGTTCCCAACTCCCCCCGGCAATGACTCCGGCGCCTCCCGAGCCGTCTGAGCCGGGCAGCCGGCCCAGGGCCCCGCGGCCGGCGCGGTCCACGCGCCGGCCGCGGACCCAGGTTCATGTCCAGGTGGATGATCCTTACGTCGCCGAGGTGGACGCCCGCAGCCTGAAGGAGGTTGTAGTCGCCACCCTGCTGGCAGAAGGCCGGCCCGGCGTCGAGGTGACGGTTGTGATCACGGGCGACGAGGCTGTCGCCGGCCTAAATGCGCGCTTCTGCGGGGTGGACGGCCCTACCGATGTGCTCTCTTTTCCCGCGCAGGAACCGGCCGGCGGCTTCGTCGCCGCGCCAGGGGCCGCCAGCTACCTGGGCGACATCGTGATCGCCCTGCCGTACACCCGGCGGCAGGCGGCCGAGCTGGGGCGCAGCCTGGCCGATGAACTGCGGCTGCTGGCTGTCCACGGCGCGTTGCACCTCCTCGGCTACGACCATGCCCAGCCGGACGACGAGGCTGCGATGTGGGCGAGGCAGGACGCGGTGCTGGGGCGAAGGGCAAATAGCAAATGGCAGATAGCAAATAGCAAATAGCAAATGGCAGATAGCAAATAGCAACCCGGCAATCGCAAATCCAAAATCCAAAATCACAAATCGCAAATCCAAAATCACATGATGGCTTTGTTGCGGAGTTTTGGCTACGCGTTTCAGGGGATGGCGTATGTGTGGCGCACGCAGCGGAACGCGCGCATCCACGTGGGGATGGCGTGCCTGGCGACTGTGGCGGCCATCTATTTCCGGGTGACCGCGGTCGAGTGGGCCATCCTGGCGCTGACGATGGGCGTCGTGTTCAGCGCGGAGATGATCAACACGGTGGCCGAGTTGGCCGTGGATCTACTGACTCAGCGTCAGCACCCGTTGGCCAAGGTGGCCAAAGACGCCGGCGCCGGCGCAGTGCTGATTGCGGCGCTGGCGGCCGTGGCTGTCGGGCTCGCGATCTTCGGCCCTCGGCTGCTGGGGCTCATCTGGGGTGCATGAGAGGAATTATGACTGCAACGATGAACCGCCGCGAACGCCTGGAGGCGACTTGCGCCGGCGAGCCGATCGACAGGATTGCGGTCGCCCTGTGGCGGCATTTCCCCGGCGACGACCAACGACCGGCCGATCTGGCCGCGGCCACGCTGACCTGGCAGCGGCAATACGACTGGGATTTCATCAAGGTCTCGCCTGCCAGCAGCTTTTGCTTGACCGATTGGGGCATTCGGACCCGCTGGGTGGGCGGCGATGAGGGCACGCGCGACTATCTCAACACGATCATTGTAGACCCCGAAGATTGGGCCAGGTTGCCTGTGCTCGATCCGGCACGCGGCGTGTTGAGCGGGCAGTTGCGCTGTCTGGAGCTGATCCAGCAGGCAGTCGGGGCCGATGTGCCCTTCATCCAGACGATCTTCAGCCCGCTGGCGCAGGCGCGGCATCTGGCCGGCCCCGATAGACTGCTACTGCACCTGCGCACCCATCCCGATCTGGTGATGGCTGGCCTGGAGACGATCACGGAGAGTACCTGCCGTTTCGTGCAGGCGTGTCTTCCGCTCGGCATCGCGGGCATCTACTACGCCATCCAGTGGGCCTCCTACCGCTATCTGACCGAGGCCGAATATCGGGCGCTGGCCGAAGGATACGATCGGCGCATCCTCGTTGCGGCTGCCGGGTGCTGGTTCAACATGCTGCACCTGCACGGCCCCGACGTGATGTTCGATCTGGCCGCAGCCTACCCGGGCCGGGCGCTCAACTGGCACGACCGTGAGACGCCGCCGACGCTGGCCGCAGGGATGCAGCGCTTCGCCGGCGCGGTCTCTGGCGGGCTGGAGCACTGGGATGACCTGTTGCGCGGGGATCCGGACCAAGTGGCCAGCCGTGCGGCCGACGCCATCGCGCAGACCGGCGGCCGGCGGCTGATCCTCTCCTCCGGCTGCGTGGCGCCCGTCAACGCGCCCTTCAGCAACCTGGCCGCGGTGCGGCGGGCAGTCGAGCGACGGCTTTGATGTGGTTTTTCTGTCCCCGCTGCGGCGCGCCGCTGGCTGACGGTGTGGCCTTTGGCCGGCCGCGCAAGCTCTGTCGCTACTGTGGTTTCATCCAGTTCCACGATCCCAAGGTGGCGGTCTCGGCGCTGGTGAGCGACGGGACCGCCGTGCTTCTGGTCCGCCGCGCGGTGATCCCGCGCATCGGCTACTGGGCGCTGCCGGCCGGCTTCATGGACGCCGACGAGCTGCCCGAAGAGGCCGTGGCGCGCGAGGTGGCCGAGGAAACCGGGGTGACGATTCGACCGCTGGCGCTGCACGCGATCGCTCCGCTGGCCGGCTGGGACGCGCTGGAGAGCGCCCAGCCGCCGCGGCGCGGCATCCTCATCGTCTTTCGGGCCGAGCCGGTGGCGGGCGTGGCGACCGCCGGCGACGACGTCAGCGAGGCGCGCTGGTTCACAGCCGCAGAGGTGCCGTGGGACGAGCTGGCCTTCGAGACCACGCGGCGGTTTGTGCGGGAGTGGGCCGCGACAGGCGTTAGATCACCGGTCAAGTAGTCAGCACCCGGCGGCTAGAAACCCCTGCAATCCTCACAAAGCCGACCTCCGTCGGCTATCACTGGTCGGCGCAGGCCGACCTTGCGATGGTTGCAGCGACCTTGGTCGCCCGTATCAATCTATTGACCGATGTTCTAACGCGCCGCCATCAGCCCCGGCTGACACGTCCGGCAGAAGTGCGTTGACCGGCGCTCACGCGCCACCTCGCTGATCGCGCTGCCGCAGCGCGGGCATGGCTGGCCGGGCTTGCCATGCACCGCCAGGAAGTCACGGATTTCCACGTCAATCGCATCCCCCATCCGCTCCTCCAGGATCGCGATCGCCTCCGCCAGCGTCTCGCGCATCGCACCGTAGACCTGTCCGATCTCTTCGTGGCTCAGGCTGCTCCGTTTGCGGAAGGGATAGATCTGCGCGCGCCAGAGGATCTCATCGGCGTAGGCGTTGCCGATGCCGGCCACGACCGTCTGGTTGGTCAGGATGCCCTTGATCTCCCCCGGATGTCGCCGCAGTCGTTCACGAAACGCTTCCAGGCGCAGATCGGGATCGTTGGCTTCTGGCCCTTGCTCGCTGAAGGTGGGAATTTGGGCCAGGTCCGCGGTCAGGTAGACCTTGCCCATGTCGGCCGGGTCGTGATAGCGCAGCTCGCGGCCGTCGGCCAGCCGCAACACCAGCGCATCGCGCACGCGGTCGCGTGGCAGCGGCTCGCCATAGCGAATGCGACCGGCCAGCATCGGGTTGATCGCCAGTGTGGCGGCCTGGTCCAGCGGCAGCAGCAGGAACTTGCCGCGGCGCGCCGCGGCCAAAAAACGCCGGCCGACCAGCCGCTCGGCCGTCTTGCCGCCGAGCAGGTTGCGCACGATGAGCGGTCGGCGCACCTCCGCCTCGGCAATGACCACGTCGGTCAGACGCGGGGCCAGATAGCGGCGGATGACTTCGAGATCGGGCAATTCAGGCATCTTCGTGGCCTCGGCGGACCGGGTTGTGCGCTGCGTCCGCGGGCGCAGTCTGGCCGGCTGGCTTCAGCGCCAGGGCAGCCAGCAGCCCACCTGTGATCACCAGGACGCCCCCGGCGATCTGAGCAAGGCCCAACGTCTCGCCCAGGAAAAGCGCGGCCAACAGCGCGCCGTAGACCGGCAGCATGTTGTAGAAGGCCATCGCGCCGGCCGGCCCCGCGCGGCGCACCCCTTCGTTCCACGCCAGAAACGAGACGAACGCGGGGAAGATGCCGATGAAGAGCACCGCCACGACCAGGCCAGGGCTGAGCACCGGCGTCGCGGCGCGCCATTCGCCCGCGGCCGCGGGATAGAGGAACGGCAGGCTGAGCCAGACTGAGAACGCGGTGGCCGAGACGGTGGAGCGCGACCGGGTGGCCACACGGCCGAGCACCGAGTAGACGCCCCACAGCGCCACATTCACCAGCATGATGAGGTCGCCCAGATTCGGCGCAGGCCCGGTCGTCGTGCTGTTCTGCCCCCAACCGACGATCAGGAAGACGCCGGCCAGAGAGACGAGCGCGCCCGCTAGCCGGTGCGGCGTCAGTCGTTCGCGCAGCAGCCACGCGGCCAGCAGCGCGGTCATCAACGGCCCCGCGCCATTGATCAGCGCGGCGTTGCTGGCTGTGGTGTAGTTCAGAGCCAGGTAGAGCAGCGCCGGGAAGCCGAAGACTCCGGTGAGGGCCATGCCCAACAGGGAGGGCCAGTCGCGGCCCAGCCGCCGATCAGCCGCGGGCAGCCGCCGAAACAGCCACACGAGCAGCAGCCCTGCGATGGACACCCGCAGCGCGGTCAGCGTGAGCGGCCCGATCTGCCCCCGCAGCGCCCTACCGAGGGCGATGTTCCCCGCCCACAGCAGCGTGGCCAGGTTGACGAGGAGATAGGCGAGCCTGGCATCGCGCCGCCAGTCGAATCTGCTCAACGACATTTTGCTGTCACGCTACTCTTCGCTGAGCGTCGCAGTCCCGCCGTTCGCCAGGGTCAGGCAGATCTCCAGGTCGGCGATGTCGCTGGACGCGTTCACAGCCGTCACAGGCCGCGTCTCGCTGGCGCGCAGCGGATAGAGCAGCGTCACGAGTCGCGCCGGGCCGCAGCAGGTCCACTCGTAGATGGCGGTGGGGGTCGCCGCGTATTCGCCCTGCTGGTGGTTCTTGATCGCCTTCCAGCCCTGCCATTCGGGAGCCTCCTGCCCGCTGACCACGGCGACGGTCAGACCTGCTGCCTGGGCCGGGATGATGGCCAGGTTGGCCACGCCCGCGTCTGCGCTGCGCACCGATAGGCCCTCCACGGTGACCGCGTCCGTGTTGAGGTGCCAGAGCATCTGATAGGTGTGCTCGTGGTCGTCGGCCGGCGTCAGCCGGTCAACGACGAGGAAACATGGCCCCAACGCGCCCTGCGGCTGCTTGAAGAAGATCACCTTGCGCCGATGCGTCACCGCCAGCTCCGCACCTGGCCCATAGCCCTCCTGGTAGACGCCTTCGGCCACATCGCAGTCCGGCACGATGCGTAGCGCACCGTTAGATGGGATCGTCACGTCGAATGCGTCGCGGTTGTAGCGCAGCCGGCGGTTTTGGTCGTGCCCGTCCACGCGGATGGTGTTGTGGCTGCGCGTCGAGAGGACATAGCGCCGCATCTCAGACGCGTCGTAGGCGTAATTGCCCCCCTCGGTCAGCAGCAGGCGGCCATATGCGTGCACCAGCAGGCTCAGCTTGTCCTCGTGCTGATGACCGTAGCCGAAATGCCCGCCGTCCAAGATGGCCCAGATGTCGTCGGCCGCCCAACCGCTGCGCATCACGTAGTAGCCGGCATAGGGAAACGCGATCGATGTCTGCTCCGGCGGCCGGCCAGCGCGGCCGGCCGTGGCGGCCCACAAGAACTCCGGACGGTCGGGATAGTCCTGGGCCGCGCGTTTCATCAGGGTCGCGACCTGCAGCCAGCCGCCATCGTTGAGATCGGGCAACCGGCCGTCGGGCATCATCGTCAGCACGTTGACCGCGTGCATTCGCTCCAGCGCCGTGTGAAACGCCTGCGGGACAGCCTGATCGCAGGCCTCGCATACCTCCATCAGCCATTGGTAGTTGCGGATGTCCACCTGGTGATAGCCGGTGGACAGCTCGACTTGCCAGCCATCGCCATAGACCTGCGCATCCAGCTCTTCCACCAGCCGCTCGAAGGCATACGCCTTCCAGCCGGCCGCGTCGAGAAACTGCGGGTAGAGGATGCCGACCTGCGCCAGGCCGTTCATCTCCATAATGAGCCAGTTGCCGGTGCGGTGGAAGTTGCGCAGTCGCCAGCCGTGCTCCCACACCGATTTGTACCAGTCCACCAGCACATCGTCGGTGAAATGGGGCGAGCGGTAGAAGCTGTGGAGCGCCCATTGCCACACGCCGCCCATGCGAATGCCCGCCTCGATGGTGCGCCAGCACAACGTCTCGTGTCCGCCGGCGTTTTCGGGCACGACGGCCTGCCGCACCCAGCTCCGAAAGAAGCGCACGAACGCCTCCGTGAACCGTTCGTCGCCGGTCGCGCGGTAGCGTTCGGCCAGGAGGCCCCATTCGGGGTGGCGGCTCAGTTGCCAGGTCCACTCGCGGTACTGGTTGAAGGTGGGGTTGATGAACCAATCCACCTCGCCGGTGAACTGGTGCGGCGTGCTGCACGAGATCAGCTTGCCTTTCAGGATGCGCTCGGCGGCCTGCTCGTCCGTCTCGCCCTCCTTCATGAAGTGCGCGCCGCGGAACTCGCGCTCGATGCGTAGGAAACGATCGGGCCGCAGCGCAGCGCGCGCCTCAGCCGCGAACAGGCGGCGGGCGGCCGCGAAATCGCCTGCGCTCACCGCCGCCGGGATTCCCTCCAGCCCGGGGCGGGTGACGTCAATCTTCTGGAAGAAGTCCGCGTCGCTCAGACGCGGGCCGATTGCCGGGTCCATGTATGGGTTCCTTTCGAGCCCACCAAGCGCCGGCGCTTGGTGGGTCATTTTCAGGGCAGTCGCCCATGCTGCGGCCGTCGCCGCGACGGATGAAAAACAGGTGGGAGCGGTGGACGATCTTCACGATAGCCCTCACATTGTCTGATGTTCGGTCCGTGCGATGATCTCGTCTTGCAGGCCGCGGCCGAGGTCGCAGAAGTAGTCGCTGTAGCCCGCCACCCGCACGATCAGATCGCGGTATTGCTCGGGGTTCTGCTGCGCTGCGCGCAAAACGGCCGCGTCCACCACGTTGAACTGGATGTGGTGGCCGTCCATCTGAAAGTAGGCGCGGATCAGCCGCACCAGCTTGTCCAGGTCATGGTCGGTCTGGAACAGGTGCGGCGTGAACTTCTGGTTCAGCAACGTGCCGCCGGTGGCCGCGTGATCCATCTTGGCCGCGGAGCGCGCGACCGCGGTCGGGCCGCGCCGATCGGCGCCCTGCACGGGCGAAATGCCCTCCGAGAGGGGCGCGGCCGCGCGGCGGCCATCGGGCGTGGCGCCGATCACCGAGCCGAAATAGACGTGGACCGTGGTGGGCAGCAGGTTGATGTGGTATGAGCCGCCTTTGGTGTTCGGCCGGCCATCCACCGCGGCGAAGTACGCGTCGAAGATCGCGGTCATGACCGCGTCCGCGTAGTCGTCGTCGTTGCCGTAGCGGGGGGTCCTGTTGAGCAGCAGTTGGCGCGTCGGTTCATGGCCGGCGAAGTCGGCGTGCAGTGCGGCCAGCAGGTCGGCCATCGAGAGGGTGCGGCGGTCGAAAACGTGATACTTGAGGGCGGTCAACGCGTCCGCCATGGTGCCCAGGCCAACCCCCTGAATGTAGCTGGTGTTGTAGCGCGCGCCGCCGGCGTGATAGTCCTTGCCGTTGGCGATGCAGTCGTCTATCAGCAGCGACAGATAGGGCGCGGGCATGTGCGTCGCATAGAGCCGCTCGATGACGTTGTTGCCGCGCACCTTGATCTGGATGAAGTGGTCGAGCTGCCGGCGGTACGCGGCGAACAGCTCCTCGAACGAGGCGAAGGTGGTCGGGTCGCCGGTTTCTGGCCCGATGCGCCGGCCGGTGCGCGGATCAACGCCGTTGTGCAGGGTGATCTCCAACACCTTCGGCATGTTGAAGTAGCCGGTGAGGTTGTAGTTTTCCTTGCCGAACGCGCCCACCTCCACGCAGCCGCTGGAGCCGCCGCAGCGCGCATCGTGCAGCGATTTGCCCTGCCGCGTCAGCTCTTGCACGATCAGATCGGCGTTGAAGGCCGATGGCTGCCCGAAGCCGGTGCGGATGATCTGGGCTGCGCGGCCGATGAAGCGGTCGGGGTTTTTCTTGCTGACTTGGATCGAGGCGCTGGGCTGGAGCAGGCGCATCTCCTCCACCACATCCAGGATCAGATAGGTGACGTCGTTGACGCCATTCGCACCATCTGGTCGCAGGCCGCCGGTGTTGATCTGCGCGAAGTCGGTGTAGGTGCCGCTCTCGGCCGCGGTGACGCCGACCTTGGGCGGCGCGGGCTGGTTGTTGAATTTGATCCAGAGACATTGCAAGAGTTCTGCGGCCTGGTCGCGCGTCAGCGAGCCCTCGGCCAGCCCCTTCAGATAGAACGGCTGGAGGTGCTGGTCGAGCCGGCCGGGGCTGAACGCATCCCACGTGTTCAGCTCGGTCGTCACGCCCAGGTGGACGAACCAGTAGGCTTGCAGCGCCTCCCAGAAATCGCGCGGGGGATGGGCCGGCACGTGACGGCACACCGCGGCGATGCGTCGCAGCTCGGCCGCGCGGCGGGGGTCAGGTTCGACCCGCGCCAGCTCCTCGGCCCTGTCGGCGTGGCGTTCGGCGAAAAGGATCAACGCATCCGCGCAGATCAACATCGCCTTGAGCTCTTCCTGCCTGTCATAGGCCGCGGGGTCGCTCAGATAGTCGAGGCGGGCCAGGCTGGCACGGATGTCAGCCTTGAAGTCCAGAAGGCCCCGGCGATAGATCTTGTCATCGAGCACGGTGTGGCCGGGCGCGCGCTGCTCCATGAACTCTGTGAAGACGCCGGCCTCGTAGGCAGCGCGCCATTCAGCGGTCATCTCGCTGAAGAGCAGGTCGCGCATGGATCGGCCCTGCCAGAATGGGATGATCACCTCGGCGTATACTCGTCGCGCGCGGTCGCTCACCGCGAACGGGATCTTCTCGCGGGAGTTCAGGATCTCCAGGTCAGCCAGGCTGTGGCAGCACAGCTCCGGGTAGGTGGGCGTGGCCTTGGGTGCGGGGCCCTTCTCGCCGACGATCAGCTCGCCGTCGCCGATATAGATGGTCTTGTGCTCCATCAAATGCTGGAAGGCCAGCCCGCGGCGCAGCGGCGCGGACATCAGCGCAGCGCCCGCGGCCGTGTAGAACCCGGTGAGCAGCTCGGCTCTCTCGGTCGACATGGTTGGCCGGGCGTCCAGGCTTTGCTGCCGCAGGCGGCCGACTCGTTCGGTGATGGGCAAGGTTCAGCCTCCTCCAGATCAGATCGAGTTGACTTGTTGCACAAACGGCTAGATTTTTCGGCCACGGATTACACGGATTTCAGGGAGAGGACGAGATCAATCAGTGTAATCCGTGTAGGATTCCCGCAGTATACCGTCTTTCCTGCAAGAAGGGAAGTTCATGGCGAGCGATGCAAGCTCGTAGGCGGTCTACGACCGCCGTTCCCCCCGATTATTGACAGGACTTACGCAGTGGCGCCGAAAACCAGCCACGAATGACACGAATTGACACGAAAATGGGTTGACCAGGCGGCTGAATTCGTGAAATT
>VGOD01000128.1 GCA_016876015.1 Chloroflexota bacterium | reverse complement strand
CGCCGCAAACCCCACCAGCACCAGGTTATCGGCGAGCCCTTCGCCAGAGACCACGCCGTTCACCCACCAGCCCACCCGTTGGGCGAACGCAGTCAGCCGGTTGACCTGCTCCTCGAAGAAGACCGCAGCAGGCGCGGGCCGCGCAAGCTCGGGCATCAGAATCCGGCCAACCCACCAGATCAGCCAACGCGCCCCTTCGGGGATCAACGGCAACGGGTTGAACACATAGACGCCCCAGATCAGATCGGCGATGCAGCCGCCCAGCAGCGTCCCAGGGGCGACGAGCCAACCCGACCAACGCCGATGGCCCAGCCACCAGGCGAACGTCAGGCCGAGCAACGCCAGCCAGACGGCCGCCCCAAGCCCTGGCAGCAGGCGGCCCTCGATGGCCGCCATCGGCAGGCAGATCACGCCGGCCGCGGCCAGGATGAAGACGATCCATCCTTCACGCGGCTGAGCCTTGCGCAAAGCGCGAACGAACCAGGGCGGCGGTGCGGATGCATCGAGCGCCACTGCATTCACGCGCGTGCCATCCTCAGCCAAGCAGGGCCTCCTCGCTGTTCTCTGGCAAATGCGACCCACCCAACGCACCCGCCACTGAGCTACACCTCCTCCACCACTTCCACTTCGATCACCCGACCCGTGCCGGCCAGGGTCCTCAGCTCGCGACGGCGTCTGCTGATGCGCTCCACAGGCCGGAAAGGAAAGCCCTGTTCCATGATATGGGTGGGGATGCGCAACTGCGTCAACAGGCTGCGCAGGCCGACCAGAGCCTCCTTGTCTCCGGCCGGGGGATCGAACGTCGTGCTGTCCAGGAGGACGACGGTCGGCGCGTTGCCGCGCGCCACAAGCGGCAGGAGCGGCGCCGCCCAGCCGGGATCTTGCGAGGGCGTGATGATCACGACGGTGCGGCCGCTGCCCATGCTGGAACCGGCGTCGCCGATCAAGGCCGCAAGGGGCTGCCCGGCCGCGGGCTCGGCCCTGGCCAACGCCTCCAGGATGCGCCACTGCTGGGTTGGGCCCCGGCCGGGGTTGAGATACACGGGCTTCTGCCCCGACAGCAGCAGCCCGACCGCGCGGCGCTCGCCCTGGCGGATGAACTGCGTGGCGAGCGAAGCGGCCATGATCACAGCGTACTCCTGCGTGGCCTCGGCGCCTTCGCCTGCCTGCACCGCGGCATCCATATCCACCACCAGCCACAGGTCGCCGGAAGGCTCACGATCGAATTCGCGCACCATCAGTTGATCGTGATGCGCAGTCGCGCGCCAGTGGATGCGACGCAGGCTGTCGCCCGGCAGATAGGGCCGCAGCCCGCCAATGGTGATCGTGTCTTCGGCTGCGCGCTCGGAAATGGTGGCGCGGCCTGGCGCCTGGCCGCGCGGCAACTGCAGGTCGGGCAGATGCGCCGCACGCGGATAGACCATGATGGTGTTGACCGTGGGATAGTGGTGAGTGACCGCGAAGAAGCCGCAGGGATCGCTCATCTGCACATCCCAGGGGCCAAGCCGAAACACGCCTCGGCGTTGGCACACGCTGGCATAGGTCCAGCGCCGCTGCGACTCAGGGCTGGCCGACTCGACGCGGTCTGCGCAGTAGCCGGGCACGACTGAGCGGTCGCGCACGCGCGCCCAGAGCACCGGCAGCCAGCCGTGGTTCGTCAGGGTGAAATTCTCGCGCAGTTGATCGCCGGCCACGACCCACGTGCCCAGCGCCTGGCGGGTCAGCGTCACGCGATCACGCATCATACGCGCCCAATAGTAGCCGATCGCCAGCAACAGGGTCAAGCCCACCAGCAGCCAACTCCAGGCGCGCGACGGCGTTATGATCTGCATGAAACAGAGCAGACTCCAGGCGATGAAAGGCAAGATGCTGGTCGGCCGCAAGCGCCGGATCACGGTTTCGGGGCTGTCCATGGGATGGCAGTATACCATAGACCTGGCAGCGCCGCGAGTTTGGAACCTCCCCGCTCGTTGCGGCGTCTTGAACGCAGGTTCGCACATCGGCGTCCATGAGCAAGGAGGAGAAACCCATGACCCGCATTTCCCTGTCCACTTCGCCCAAGTGGTCCCGGCCGCGGCCGTGGCTGGCGCTGATTTCGCTGCTCGTCGCCGCGTTCTGCGCGCTCGCGGCGCCCCCTGTCCACGCCGACGGCATCATCATCCCGGTTCCGCCGCCGAACCGGCCGATCCCCTGGCGCGAAATCCCGCTGACGATCAAGTATCATCGCGTCAAGGTCGCCATCAGCGACCAGATCGCGACGACTCACGTGGATCAGGTCTTCGTTAACGAAGCAAGCTTCCCGGTCGAGGGTACCTATATCTTCCCCCTGCCCGAAGACGCAGCCATCGCCAGCTTCGACATGTGGGTGGATGGCCAGAAGCTAGAGGGTAAGCTGTTGGGCAAGCAGGAGGCGCGCGCGATCTACGAGGAGATCGTGCGCCAGCAGCGCGACCCGGCCTTGCTCGAATACGTGGGCCGCGGCGCGTTCCGGGCCAGCATCTTCCCCATCCCGCCGCGTGGCGAGCGCCGCATCGAGTTGACCTACAGCCAGGTGTTGCCGGCCGCCGAAGGTCTGGTGCGTTACCGCTATCCGCTGAACACCGAGAAGTTCTCGGCGCGGCTGATCTCCCAGGTTGCGGTGACGGTGAACATCGAGGACAAGCTCCCCTTGGCCGCGATCTACTCGCCCAGCCATGCGGTGGACGTCAGCCGTGACGGCGACCACCGCGCCACGGTCAGCTTCGAGGCCCGCAACGTGCGGCCGGACCGCGATTTCGATCTATTCTACAGCCGACGCGCTGCCCGGCCTGGCGCGCCGGATGTCAATCTGTTGAGCCACAAGCCGTTCGATGAGGACGGCTACTTCCTGCTGCTGGTCACGCCGCCTATCGAACCGACCGGCCAGATCGTCGCCAAGGATGTGGTGCTGGTGCTGGACGTCTCTGGCAGCATGGAAGGCGAGAAGCTGAGCCAGGCGAAGGCGGCTGCGGTCTACGTCCTGGAGCATCTGGCCGCGGACGATCGGTTCAACATCGTGGCGTTCAGCTCTGCCACCCGGCTGTTCGCCGAGCGGCCCGCCGCGGCCAGTCGCCGCGGCGAGGGCCGCGAGTTCGTGCAGCGACTGACAGCCCAGGGCAGCACCAACATCCAGCGCGCACTGTTGGAGGCGCTCGCCGGCGCCGACGCACAGCGGCCCACGGTGCTGATCTTTCTGACCGATGGGCTGCCGACCGCGGGCGAGACGGTTCCTGATCGAATCGTCGCCAGCGTGGGCCAAAGCGCGGCCAAATCGGTGCGGCTCTTTGCCTTCGGCGTAGGCTATGATGTGGACACGATGTTGCTCGATCAGCTCAGCAGCAACCATCGCGGCAGCAGCGTCTATGTGCGGCCCAACCAGAAGATTGACGAAGAGGTGTCAGGCTTCTACGCCAGGGTCAGTGCGCCGGTGCTGGTAGATGTGGGCATGGCATTTTCAGGCGTGACGGTGGAAGACATCTACCCCTATCCGCTGCCCGATCTGTTTGTGGGCACGCAGTTGGTAGTGGCCGGCCGCTATCGACAAGGCGGCGTGGTCAACCTGAAGCTGACCGGCTCGGTGAACGGCCGGCCCCAGACGTACACCTTTTCTGAGCTGAGCATTGCCAACCGCGGGGGCGACGAGTTCATCCCACGGCTGTGGGCGCAGCGCAAGGTCGGCTATCTGCTGGCGCAAATCCGGCTGCACGGGCCAAAGGATGAGCTGGTCAAGGAAGTGATCGCGCTCAGCACTCGGCATGGCATCGTCACGCCCTACACGTCGTTCCTGGTGCTCGAGCCGAACCTGGCGCTGACGCAACCCGGCCGCGATGAGCTGAGCCGCCGCGTCCAGACGCCGATGCCGGCTGCGACCCCGGCGCCGGCGGTCGGCGGGACGCCAGGCAAGGTGGGAGCGCCGACCAAAGCTCCCGAAGCGCCCGCAGCCCTCGCGCCGACCGTGCGTTCGGGCGAGCAGGCAGTCGAACGGGCTGTGGTGGAAAAGGAGTTGGCCCGAAGCGACGTGGCCGCGTCGCCATCCGCGACGCAGGTCAAACAGGTCGGCGACAAGACCTTCATTCTCCACAACGGTGTATGGACCGACACGGCGTTCGATGCCACCCGGCTCAAGACCGAACCGATCGCCTTCGGGAGCGAGCGCTACTTCCAACTGCTCTCGCAACACGCAGAGATCGGCCGCTATCTCGCCCTGGGCGATCGCGTCACGGTGGTGTTGGCGGGCCGGGTTTATGCGGTGGGGCCAGAGGGACAGACATCGCCTGCTGCGACGCCTGTCGGCCCTGCCAGCCCAACGCCGGTGCCCGCGCGGCCCGCGACCGCTACCGCGATCGTCCACGCGACCGCGGCGACTGCGGCGTCGCCGACCATCTCAACGCAGCCCGTTGCAACGTCAGAGCCAGCTCAGCCGCCGGTCGCAGGGCCGGCGCTCTGCCCTGGCGCGGCCGCGGTCGGGCTGCTGGGCATCGCGCTGCCGGTGTGGGTGGGCCGGCGGCGGCGCGGGTGAGAAACGCCCGGAGAACTGCTACAGGTCTCCAATCAGGCTCGCCAACTCCTTCATCGCCCGTTGACTCTCTCGGAGCGCAGCCTCGGTTCTCTCAAGCGTTCCCTGCTGCGCCTCCACGAACTGCGTGTAGGGGCTCATCGCTTCCCGGATGCGCTGCAACGAGCTGCCCAACTCGGTCTCGAATTGGGCCGTGAGCGCCTGGCTCAGGCGGCTGCGCAGTTCGGCAAGCCTGGCTTGCAGCTCGTTCTTGGCGCGGCGGCGCTTGTTGGGGATCAGATAGAAGCCCAAGGCAGCAAGCGCGCCGGCCGCCAGCACGCCGCTGACATCGGCCATGGTCGCAGCCAGCAGCTTGACCAACAGCGCGCCGAGGCCGATGGCCCCCACCTCGACGATAGCGGTCTGCGCGACGGCGATCTGCACTGATTCGGCCAGGGCGCGGGCCTCGGCCTCCTTGTCATAGGAGGCCACGATCTCGCGTGCGGCGCGACCCACCGACTGCAGTAGCGTCTGCCGGTTGAGCTGGAACTGGCCTCCCACCTGACCGATGATGCGATCTTCGTGCAGGGCCAGACGCTTGTTGAGGTAATCCATCACCGCCCGCCATTGGGCGAAGTCTCGCTCCACCAGCCAGTCAATCAGCTCGTGAGTGTGAGCTTCCACGCGGGTCGAAGTATCTGCGACGACCTCGCGTTCGAATAAACCGCGCACCCGTTCAGCATTGACCAGGTCAAACACGCGGCCCAGCCGGATCGTCTCATCGAAAAAGCGGTTGCCGCGATCGGCCATCGCCAGGAGCACGTTGTCCACGTGGCTCAGATGATACTTGAAGTCGCGGCGCAGATCGGCTTCATACGCGGTCAACTGGACCTGGATCGCGCCGATCGTGGTCACGTCGGCGCGCAGAAGGGTTTTCCGGGCCTCTACGACAGCCAGGTAGCGCTCGACCAGACGCTGAGCAATTCCCAGAGGGTTGCTCAGCTTCAGCCGCAGCCGCTCTCGCTCGTCCAGCGTGCGCAGGATGTAGCTCTCCAGCGGCTCGAAGCGGCTGGCGGCCCAGAGCCGCGTGCGCTCATCCGCGCCGATCGTCTCTTTGGCCTGCCGGGCGGCCCGCGCGGAGATGGGGAAGATGATCGGCTTGCGGCCCAACAGCTCACGGCCGTTCGTTTCCACGAAGGCGATCACCTTTTCCACGTCTGCAGGCGACTCCAGGATGTCAATCTTGTTGAGGACGATGACGACCTTCTTGCCCCACTCTCGAATGCGCTGGAGAAAGAGCCGCTCGCTCTCGCTGAAGGGCCGATCGACCGAGGTGACGAAGAGCACCAGGTCGGCGCGCGGTATGAACTGCTCGGTGATCTGCTGATGGCGTCGCACGATCGCGTTGGTTCCCGGGGTATCCACGATGTTGATTTCGCGCAGCCATTCGACGGGGTAAGTGACGACCGCCAGTTCCGGCTCGACCTGCGTCTCGCTCGCCTCCCCGCCGTACTTCAAGACGTTGATCTGCGTGGTGGTGGGCGTCACCCCTTCGGTCAAGAAACGGTGGCCGAGCAGCGCGTTGATGAACGCCGACTTGCCGGCGTTGAACTCACCGACGATGACCAGAAGGAACAACTCATCGAGCTGCAACAGACCGCGGTCGAGCACAGCCAGATCATCCGCGGCGGCATCCAGGCTGGCCAAGGGGCCGCGCAAGGCAAGCAATTGCTCGCGTTCCGCGTGCAAGAGCTCTTGCTCTGTGGAGGTCAGAAAACGTCGTAGCATCGGTATAGATTTACTCCTGGTCTGACTGCGATCTCCCCGCGGCCCAACTCCAGCAGCGCCGCGGTCAACGCGGCTGCGCGCTCCTCGGGCGCGACGATCTCCCACGTCACGCCAGCGGCGAAGGTACGATCGGCGATCTGCGCCTCGAAATCGGGCAGCAGGCGGCCGACCGGAGTGACGAAGCTGTATGGTCCCTCGGCGACCAGCCGAACCAGAGCGACCTTCTCCCGCACCGGCAGGCCTGCCAGAACCGCCTTCACTCCGCCGCTGTATGCGCGCACCAGCCCGCCCGTCCCCAGTTTGATCCCGCCGAAGTAGCGCGTCACTACCACAGCAATGTCGCCGACCCCACTGCCCAGCAGCACGGCCAACATCGGCCGGCCGGCGGTTCCGCTCGGCTCGCCGTCATCGCTCATGCCCGCCTGCGCGGTGGAACCGGGCGCGCCTGCGACAAACGCGTAGCAGTTGTGCGTCGCATCCGGGAACTCGGCGCGGATTTCGGCGATGAACGCGCGAGCGCGTTCGGGCGTATCGGCCGGCGCAGCCGTGCTGATGAAGCGCGAGCGAGAGATCACCTCTTCGACACGGGCGCGCGCGGCAGGAATCGGGTAGCGTGCCATGCTGGTCTCAATAGCTGGAAACTCTCAGAAGTATAGCAGGGATTTCGGCGTTCTCAAAGGAGACCCACCGCGCCACACGCTTCCGGCCCGTCGCGGCGCTTCCACTTTCTAAATCTCAGTGCTATAATCTGGAACCACCGAACACACAACACAGAATACGTAATACACACTACGCAAGGAGACCCATGCCCCCCACTCCGCCCAGGCGTCGCCCCTGGACCTTCATGGTCTACATGGCCGGCGACAACGGCAAGGTGTTCAGCACCGAGGCCGGCAAGATCAAGCTGATGGCTGCGATGGCCGAGGCGGGCTACCGTGATCTTGCCGAGATGGCCACAGTGGGCACGACCGATCATGTGGCGGTCGCCTGCCTGTTCGACACGTCGGAGGGCGCCCACCTGGTGGAGGTGCGCCAGGGCCGCGGGCTGGCGTCCAGCGCGGTGCGGCCGCTGCGGCAGGTGAACACGGGCGATCCCGCGACGTTGCGCGAGTTCATCGTCCGCAGCGTGGCCTTCTATCCCGCGGAGCACTACGCGCTGGTCATCTGGAATCATGGGACCGGCTGGCTGGACGTAGACGCCTACGCGACCGTGCGCGCCTTCGCAGACACACATCGCTCGCACCAGCCCATCTTCCGCACGACCGGCCGCGTGCTCTCCGCGGAGCGGACACGGCCGATCGCCTTCGATGACTCCAGCAAAGACTTCCTGGACAGCGCGGGGCTGCGCCAGGCATTCAGCGAAGCCCAGGCCGTGACGGGCGCGCGCCTCGATCTGATCGGCATGGACGCCTGCCTGATGGCGATGATCGAGGGCGGCCGCGAGCTGGCGCCATTCTTCGACTATTTCGTCGCCTCCCAGGAGATCGAGCCGCTTGCGGGATGGCCCTACGCCGCGCTCCTGACCGCGCTGAACGCCAGACCCACATCATCCCCGCGGGAGCTCGCCGAGACGATCGTGCAGGAATACGCCCGTCACTACGGCGGGGCCACGCGCGGCCAGGCCGCCGCCACTGTCACCCAGTCGGCAATCATCCTGGCGCGAACCGAGACGACAGAGACTTTATGCGCCGAGTTGGTCAGCGCGATCCTGGCCACTCCCACCGCCACCCTGCGGTCGCTCGTCGAAGAAACCCGGAATGAGACGCTGGTCTTTGCGGACCAGAACTACCGCGATCTGGGCGATTTCGCAGCGCGGCTGGCCGCTCGAGCTGAGTGGTCCGACTACCCGGCCGTGGCCGAGGCCGCGGCCGGGCTGCGCGATCACCTGGCGGCCCGCGACGACGCGACCCCCGTGCTACGCGTAGGGTTTGGGCAGGACTATGGCCGGGCGACCGGGATGTCTGTCTATCTGCCAGCGACCTTGCCAGCGCCGAAGCGACGCGAGACGCTGGACATCTACGGCCGCCTGGCCTTCCCGCAGACGACCGGTTGGGATGGGCTGGTCGGCTGGCTGCTCGGAGAGTTCACGAGGAGGTTGGAAATGACCTATCGTCACGAGACCGCAGAGGCGACGTTGCGCCAGGTGCTGGACGCCGTGCTCCAGGAATGGGCCAACATGACGCCTCGTGACCAAAAGATCGTGCGCGACCTGATCCTGGCCCACGGGCCGAAGATCGCGGCTGCAGACCGGATCGCCGCGGCCCCCGCAGAGATGGCGCGTCTACTGGATGCGCTCGCGGGGCGCGCGGCCGCTCTCCCAGCCCCGGCCAGGCAAACGCTCGAGGCCGCGGCGCAGCGCGACAGAGGGGCGCCGGCATTGCGTGGGCCGGCAGCCGTGAGCGAGGAGGAATGGTTAGCTGTGTTGGAACGCATGGCGCAGATCGCGGACTTCCGCAGCTATGCCAAGCCGGTCCAGCTTGCCGGCGAGCTGAGCGAACTGATCGAGGCGCATCAGGATCGCCTGGATCGTGGCGAGCGTGTCCGGTGGCAGGAGCTCGACGCCGCGTTCCACCGCGACCAGGATGCCGTGGGCTATCTGAAGGGGATCGAGCCGCTGCTCGGCGGCTATCCGAAGATCGCGGGGAAGATCGCCCAGGGCAAGCCGTGGGCGCCGCGACCCCTGGCGAAATCCCCGCACGCCTCGCCGCTGCGGGGCTGGATCGCGCGGCCAGGCCCCCTCGCGCCGCTGGCGCCCCGCATCGCGCCATCTCCGCCGCCCGCGGCCGAGACGATCGAGGATGGCGAGGAGACGGTGCGTTACGTCAACGTCCATTTTCCGGCCCAGGTGCTGCTCTCGCAGGCGATGGCGCCGCTGGTGGTGCACGTGGCGCAGCAGTACCAGGCGGAAAGCGCCCAGGTGAGCGAAGAGGCCAGCCGTATGACGCTGCGCATCGGCGATCTGACGATCCTGGTCAACGCCGAGGGGTTCCGCATCGTGCGATCCATCGGCGGGTTGCCCGTGCCGAACCTGCCGGCCGGTCGCATCGTGCAGGTCGTATGCGATCGCGACTGCGAACCGACCGTGTTCTTCCTCCGGCCGATGTCGGCCGGTCGCAAGCGCATTCGGATTGACCTGTTCCAGTTCATGCGCAATGTGGCTTCGGTCGGCTTCGAGACCCAGATTCTCCCCCTGGGCGCCATCTCGCAGCCAGATAGCGTGGCGATCGCGCCGACGCCGGTGGTTTCGCCAGGCGCGGGCGCCGAGCCAGCCGACCTGGAGCTGCGGGTGATGCTCGGCGCGGATGGCCGCACACTCTACTACACACTACACTCGCCCCGCGCCGGCGATTACAACTTCAAGCCGGCCGGCCAGGTGACGTTCCTCGCAGAGCCGCGCACCTTCTTCCAGCCAAAGCTCGATCTGTTGAGCACTCTAGCAGCTGCGGACAAATCGGTTCGTGGCCCCGACGAGACCCGCCGCGCGCTCGACAAGATCGCCGATCTCGGCCAGGGCTTCTACGACCAGCTCTTCCCGGCCGAACTCAAGCAAGAGTATCGGAAGTTCCGGGAGAAGTATCGGGGCAAGAGCCTGCTGATCACATCGGATGAGCCGTGGATTCCCTGGGAAGTGGTGCGGCCTTTCGAGGCCGATAGCGACGGCGGGACGCTGTACGACGATCCGCCGCTGTGCGAGATGTTCCGCGTCTCGCGCTGGCTGGCGGGCCGCGGCGCGCCGGACTTGTTGAAGACGAAACGGGGGGCCTGGATCGCGCCCTCCGATAACCTGCAAGCGGCTCAAGAGGAGGGGGACTACTTCAGCGAGTTGCATCGCCTGGAGTGGGATGTCAGCCTGAGCGGGCCGTTGACGACCGTCGCCGAGGTCGAGGATCGCTTCCGCGGGGGCGACACGGATCTCTTCCACTTCGCGTGCCACGGCAACTTCGACCTCGCGGATGCCGACGAGTCCAAACTCAAGCTTGCCGGCGACTTCCTCCGGCCCAGCCAGATCGTCGGCCCCAAGCAAGCCGGTCTGTTGCGATCCAGGCCGATCGTCTTCCTCAACGCCTGTCACGCCGGCCGGTCAGGCTTCACCCTCACCCACCTGGGCGGTTGGGCGCGCAAGTTCATCGAATCGGGCGCCAGCGCCTTCATCGGCTCGCTGTGGGAGATCAACGACAGGCTGGCGGCTCAGTTCGCCGTGCAATTCTACAATCGGCTGTGGGGGTTGGCGGGCTTCCCGCGCATGACGCTCGGAGACGCGTTCTACGAAGCGCGCATGGCCATCAAGCAGGCGGACCCTGCCGATCCCACCTGGTTGGCCTATGTGCTATATGGCGATCCCCACGGCCGCGCAATCCTGGGGTAGTGGTCACGTGATCAGAAGTCAGCGCCACAGGCCATCCGAGACGACCGGATGGCCTGTGGCGTCAGTGGGGACACAGGGCGCTCGCGCGGATCACTCTGCCCCGTCAGGTCACGGGATGAAGCCTGAATAAAGCAGCTTGTTGGGCGAGTTGCTGCCGGGGCTCTTCACGACGTTAGGGGTCGCATTAGCCGTGAGCGCGCTGACCACCTGAGCCGGCGTCGAGGTCGGATTGCGCTGCAAATAGAGCGCGGCCACGCCCGCGACGTGCGGCGTCGCCATCGAAGTGCCGCTGATGGTATTGGTTGCGGTGGTGCTGGTGTACCATGCCGAGGTGATGGACGAGCCGGGCGCAAAGAGATCCAGGCACTTGCCATAGTTCGAGTAGGACGCGCGAGAGTCGCTGCTGGTGGTGGCTCCAACGGTAATGGCGGTCGCCACCCGCGCTGGCGAGTAGTTGCAGGCGTTCTTGTTGCTGTTGCCCGCGGCGATAGCATACGTGATGCCGGCCTTGATCGAGTTGGAGACCGCCGTGTCCAGCGAGGTGGAGATACTCCCGCCCAGGCTCATGTTGGCGACGGCTGGCTTTCTGGCGTTCGACGTTACCCAGTTCACGCCTGCAATCACGCCAGAAGTGCTGCCCGAGCCGGAGCAGTTGAGCACCCGCACCGCCTTCAGCGTGACGGACTTGGCGACGCCGTAAGTGGAGCCGCCGACCGTGCCGGCGACGTGCGTGCCATGGCCGTGACAGTCAATGCCGTTCCGGCCGTCGCTGATCGCATCATAGCCGACCGTGGCCCGGCCGCCGAACTGCGTGTGGCTGACGCGGATGCCCGTGTCAATGATGTAGGCTGTGACGCCTGACCCCGTGGCGTTGTAGTTGTAGGTGTTGTTCAGCGGCAAGGCGCGCTGGTCAATGCGATCCAGACCCCAGGTGGCCGGGCTCTGCGCAGTGTCAATGCGGATGATGCGATCGGCTTCGACATACGCGACGTTCGGATTGCGGCTCAACCGGGCTACGGCGGCTGCGGGAAGGGTTGCGGCAAAGCCGTTCAACGCGGCGTCGTAGCGATGGTGGATTGCCACGCCGAGGCTCTCCCACCGTTCGGGACTGAGATCAGCGGCTGCGATCCCTGCCGCCTCGGCCGCAGCCTGGGCCGCCTCCGCGATGGCGGCCTCCAGGTCGTCAGCGGTCGCAGAATCCTGCATCACGACGATGAACTGGCCGGGGATGATGTCGGAATCCACCTCGGCCGCCGGCGCGATAGGGCCGCTATCAGCGGCAAGCGCCGGGCTGACAGAGGCGAAGACGAGGGCGAACAACATGCCAATGAGCCAGAGACGTTTGACCTGCATTGGGACCCCCATGGAAAGAGAGTGTGGGCGGTTCTGCCGCATCGGAGAGGCTGCGTACAATCATGAGACATTTTATCTACTATCGGGCGTTTGTCAAGTAGTACTCTTTGGCTAACAGCGTTTCGGATCGCCCTGGGCCGCGAAACCTCACGCGTCTGACGCCGGCCAGTAGCTATTGGTCGCTCCCCGCAACCCGATGTATAATCGCTCCGTTACCCAATCCACCAACCTACCAACCTACCAATCTACCAACCTACCATGACCACACCTATGCGTAGCCAGTATCTGGCGATCAAAAAGCAGTACCCCGACATCATCCTCTTCTTCCGGCTGGGCGACTTCTACGAGACGTTCGACGACGATGCGAAGCTCGTCGCGTCGGTGTGCGATGTCGTCTTGACGTCGCGGCCGGTAGGCGCAGACGAGCGCGTGCCGCTGGCCGGCGTGCCCTATCACGCGGTGGACACCTACATCGCCAAACTGATCAATGCGGGCTACAAGGTGGCTATCGCCGAACAGATCGGCAGCGAGCCGCCCAAGGGGGAGAAGCTCGTCCCGCGCGTGGTGCGTCGGGTCGTGACGCCGGGCACCCTGGTAGAACCGGCGCTGCTGTCGGAAAAGGCCAACAACTATGTGGCCGCATTGGTGACGAACCTAACCCCCTCTGCTCCCCCTTCCCTGATAGGGAAGGGGGAAGGGGGGATAGGTAACGCAGGCCTGGCCTACGCCGACATCTCCACCGGCGAATTCGCCGCCACGGAGATCAGCGACGGCACCGATGTGTTCCGCCGCGTATCCGAAGAGCTGGGGCGCCTCAGACCGGCTGAACTGCTCTTCCCGGCCAAAGACCCGCGCTGGGCGCAGGGGACATCCGATGTGCAATCCGCAATCGGCCATCTGCAATCGGCAGTCCACATCACCCCCTACGCAGCCTGGCGCTTCGAGGAAAGCACGGCCCGCCAGGCGCTGCTCGACCATTTCCGGGCTGGCTCGCTGGACGGCTACGGCTGCGCCGATAAGCCGTTGGCGGCGCGAGCAGCCGGCGCGCTGCTGCAATACCTTCAGGAGACGCAGCAGGGAAA
Source organism: Chloroflexota bacterium (assembly GCA_016876015.1). Classification (GTDB taxonomy): domain Bacteria; phylum Chloroflexota; class Anaerolineae; order CG2-30-64-16; family CG2-30-64-16; genus VGOD01. Next base: position 3,507 of record VGOD01000128.1, on the reverse strand, counting down.
CCTGGCGCAGATCGTCAGCCTGCGCACCTACAGCATCAGCGAATACATGCTGCTCGACGAGGCCACCCGCCGCAACCTGGAGCTGACCGAGAGCATCCGCGGGGGCACAGTGCAGGGCTCGCTGCTGGGCGTGCTCGACGCCACCCTGACCCCCATGGGCGGCCGGCTGCTGCGCCGCCGTCTGAGCCAGCCCCTGCTCGACGTGGACGCGCTGAATCGCCGCCTCGATGCCGTGGCCGCCTGGCGCGACGATGCGCCACAGCGAGCCGAGCTCCGCCAGCTCCTGCGCGGCCTGGGCGACCTGGAGCGTTGGGTCAACCGCTGCATCCAGGGAATCGCCCTCCCGCGCGACCTGGTGGGGATTCGGGAGGCGTTGGGCCGGGTGGAACGGATCAGGAGTCAAACGTCAAGCGTCAAGGGTCAAGGGCCAGCCGCTGCATCTCATGAATCATCGGCTACGGATGACGTTTCACGTTTGACGTTTCACGATTCACACCTCGATCCCTGTCACGACATTGCCACGCTGCTCGCCGCGGCCATCGCCGACGAACCGCCCGCGACACTGGCAAGCACTGGGGTGATCCGGCCCGGCTTCTCGGCCGAGTTGGATGGCATCCACCTGGCCACGCGCGACGCCAAAGAATGGATCGCGAACCTGGAGACGGTCGAGCGCGGGCGCACCGGCATCAAATCGCTCAAGGTGGGCTACAACAAGGTCTTTGGCTACTACATCGAGGTGACGACCACCAACGCGGCCCTCGTCCCCGCCGACTACATCCGCAAGCAGACGTTAGTCAACGCGGAACGCTACATCACCCCAGAGCTGAAGGAGTACGAGACGTTGGTGCTGCACGCGGAGGAGCGCGTGCTGGAGCTGGAGGGGCAGCTCTACCGCCAAGTGCTGGCGCAGATCGCGGCGACCGCGCCTGCCCTGCTGGCGACCGCACAGGCCATCGCGGAGCTTGACGTGGCCACCGGGTTGGCCGAGGTGGCCGAAGCCAACCGCTACGTGCGGCCGGTGCTGACCAACGACCGCGTGATCGACATCCAGGCCGGCCGCCACCCCGTGGTGGAGAAGTTCCTCGTGGGCGAGCCGTTCACGCCCAACGACGCGTACCTGTCGGCCGAACAGGCGATCATGATCCTGACCGGGCCGAACATGAGCGGGAAAAGCACCTTCCTCCGCCAGGTGGCACACATCGTGCTGATGGCCCAGATCGGTTCGTTCGTGCCGGCCGAGTCCGCAGCCATCGGGCTGGTGGATCGCATCTTCACGCGCATCGGCGCATCGGACGAGATCGCCCGCGGGCAGAGCACCTTCATGGTCGAGATGATCGAGACTGCCAACATCCTGCACCATGCCACCTACCGCTCGCTGTTGATCCTGGACGAGATCGGCCGCGGCACCAGCACCTACGACGGACTGGCCATCGCCTGGGCGGTGGTCGAATACATCCACAACCACCCTGGCCTGCGCGCCAAGACCCTCTTCGCCACCCACTATCACGAGCTGACCGATCTGGCCGAGCGGCTGCCGCACGTGGTCAACTTCAACGTGGCGGTGGCCGAACAGGGTGACAAGGTCGTCTTTCTGCACAAGATCGCGCCGGGCGCGGCCGACCGCTCCTACGGGGTCCACGTGGCGCAGTTGGCCGGGCTGCCCAGGCCGGTCGTGGCGCGCGCGCGAGAGATCCTGGCGGACCTGGAGGCCTCGGGCGCGGCCGGCCCGCGGCGCTCCGCGGCTGCGCCGGCCGTCTATCAACTCTCGCTCCTGTCGCACGAAGACCCGGTGATCGCAGATCTCAAGGCGCTGGACGTGAACAGCCTCAGCCCGCTGGCCGCGCTGAATAAGCTGTATGAGCTGCAGCAGCGGGTGCGAGAGTAGGCGGAGGAGATGGTTCAGCATTTGTTTGCACAGGCTGTATTGGATGAGGCGGGCGACACCGGCGCCAGCCCGCGCTCACGCGTATCACCGGGTATACGCTGAAGCGATCAAGCAGGTGCTCGCTGATCATCCTCGATGTAACGTTGTCAAGGAAATCCTGCTCCTGAAATGACAAAAAACCGGCTCACCCTGGGAGCCGATTCTCACCGTTCACGCCTGTCGCGACAAGCGGATGCGCCGAAAGGCCCACCGACGGAATAGCACCGACTTACATCGGAGCAGCCGATCCAGGACTTACGAGTCCGGTTCTGACAACAAGTATGAATCAAGATTCGACGCGCGTCAAATCCGCTAAAATCATGGGATTCGTTCTGCAGCGGGTGAAATCCTGACCTTTGGTCTGGCGCTGGACTTGCTCGCCTAGCTGAGAATGGTTACAATGGGAGCGACAACATGGACGTAGACAGCCTCGCCTATCTGGACAAAGCCATCCAGAGCCTGGCCGGCGCGGAGAGCGAGTACGCCAACCGGCGCTACAACAACTGCGCGAACCGCTGCTATTACGCTATGTTCCAGGCCGCGATTGCCGCGCTGATCGCTGCTGGCATCCGGCCGGCCGGTGACAGGGAGCGCTGGGAGCATGAGTTTGTGCAAGCGCGCTTTGCTGGCGTGTTGGTCAAGCGACGCAAGCTCTACGGCTCGGGTCTTGCCAATGCGTTTGATACCGTTCAGTCCGCCCGGCTTACGGCAGATTATGAGATCGAAACCATCAGCGAAAAGGCAGCAGAACGCGCTCTGGACAAGGCCCGCAGGCTCGTTTCCGATGTGAAGGAGCAACTCCTATGAACAAGAAGCTGCGAGCAGTAGTGGAGGAAGCCACTCGCGAGATCCTGGAGCGCTATCCAGGCGTCGAGTTGGAGGCCTATCCGCACAGTCGAAAGTCGGCCTACATCTACGTGACTCCACCCGAGAACAGCGCTTGGGACGGTGAAGGCGTATGGGATCTGTTGGAAGAGATGACGCCACGCCAGGTGGAACGTTTGCTGGAGACCAACTACCACATCGTTTTGCTACCCCGTTTTCGGCGTCCTCCGACCGTTGATGTAGCTGCGCTGCGCGAACGGGCGGCGCTCTGGCTCACACGGCCCGAAGAGGACGAAGCGACCGCCGACTGATGCGCCAGCGCGACCAGGGCGCGTGAGGCGGCCCGGCCTGGCGCCGGGCCGTTGACTTTAGAATGAGGTGTACGTTTGACCACACAAGCCATCCCCACCATCATCGCCGCCGAACTCAAGATTCCGGCGTCCCAGGTCGCCGCGACCGTCACGCTCCTGGACGACGGCAACACGATCCCCTTCATCGCGCGTTATCGCAAGGAGGTCACCGGCAGGCTGGACGAGGTGCAAATCCGCGACATCCAGGCCCGGCTGGAGTATCTGCGTAAGCTGGCCGAGCGCCGCGACGCGGTGAAGGCCGAGATCGCGTCGCAGGGCAAGCTGACCGAAGAGCTGGCCGCCCAGCTCGATGCCGCAACCACACTTCAGGCGGTAGAGGATCTCTACCGGCCTTACAAACCCAAGCGCCAGACGCGCGCGCAGATCGCGCGCGAGCGCGGGCTGGAG
>VGOD01000127.1 GCA_016876015.1 Chloroflexota bacterium | reverse complement strand
AGACCGCCCGCGGCCTCGCCAAGCGCGTCATTGGTGCTATGACTGCCTTCACGCTCGGCATCTATCTGAACTTCCTGCTGGAACGCGAGCTTCTGGCCGTCAAGTCGCTGTTCGCCTAATTTAGCATCGGTTTCTCTATCCATGTAAAGCCAGATACTCGGCCATGCTTGCACGAATGGGTCGCCTTTGGGTCGGGTGGCTGCCCGGTCATTTCGAACTCGGCTCAGCGCAACAACACCGGCAGATACACGCGTGGTCCCTCAACCGCCTCCGGCGCCAGCAGGGCGTAGACGCCCAGCCGGTCCGTCTGCACGGCGACGGTGAAGCGCTCCGGGTCGAGCTGCCCGGTCAGCAGTCGCCAGGCGGTCCCATCCCAGCGCGCGATCCGCAGGTCGGCCGGAGACGCGGCGACCAGGTCATCTGGCGCGTAGAACAGTCGCAGCACCGCATCGCGCCCTGCCACGGTGCCTGTGATCCCTCCCGAAACCCGGATGCTGTAGGCGTTGCCGAGCGCCCTCATGCCAGCCGGCAGCGGCTGTGGCACTGCGCCGGTGGGCATCAGGATGATGTTCACGTTGCCCTGGGCGAAGCTGCCGGCGTCCAGGTGCAGCCAGGCCGCGCCGTCCGGCGAGTAGAAGTCCTGGTCTTCGGCGCTGGCGACCTGCGCCAGGTGGAAGTCGTTGTCCAGGCCCACGATCTGGCCGATGCCGCCGAGACCTCGCACGTGCACGCTGCCCAGGCCTGTCGTCAGCGCCGGGAAACTGGCGACGCCGGTGTAGACATCGTCGTCCGGACTGTAGCTGAGCGCAATGGTCTGGCCGACTCCGCCAGGAGGCACGAGCAGCGCGGAGAGCGCGGCAGCCGCGCCGACGCCATTGATGGCGAGCAGCAGGTCGCGACCTTCGCTATCCGGAATCAGGATGGCGTACGGATTGATCGGCGCGGCCGCCGCAGTCAGCCCCCCGGTGCTACGTAAGGTCAGGGTGTATGACATGCCTGCGTCGACCCACTTTTCATCCCATAAACTGCCATCAATCGAGGTCGCGCGGATCTTGTTGTCAGGGGTCGCGCCGTAGACAGTGATCTGTCCGATCTCTGCATGTTCGTCAGAAGAGCCCGCGGTCAATCCCTGGTCAATGATGATCTGGACGCCCTCGCGCTGTGTCTCCAACGCAACCAACGCGCCGAGACGGTAAGGTCGTCCATCAAGGCCCAATACCGTAACCTGGCGCGGCGACGCAGCCAGGCCGCTGTCGTGGGTTCCTATCTCTGGAAACGCGAGGATCTCACGCGGCAGGGTCGTCGGGCCGGCCAGGACATGACCTCGCGTCCGTGGGCTGATGAGCCGCCACCGCGGGGCATCAGCGGTATCCGCATAATACCGCAGCAGCGTCTCCCAATCCGACTCCTGATTCTTCTGCCACTGCGCCGTCTTGAAACAATCATCGGACCACAGGTCAGACACGCCCCTGGCTGCCAGCTCACTGGTGCGGTACTGGTAATCCATGATCGTCGCGTTGGTGGCAATCGCCTCGGTGGGGGTGTAGTAATCGGTGGCGTCCACATAGATGCAGCCGGTCGCCGTATTGACGCCGCCGGCGTAACGCGCATCGTACTCGAAGTAGCTGTCCCAGAGGTACAGCGCGTAATGACCAAACTCATGGATCAGGGTGCGAAAGCCGTTAGGTTCATCCCATCCCCCACGATCACCCTCCTTGCCGTTCCAGTGGCGTCCTACTCGGATGGTCATGCCCGGGTCGGCTGAGGTTACGCCGCCGCGATAGGCATATGGCCGCACGTTGTTCCGGGCCAGGATCTGGATGTCGGCATCCTCCCAGTGCTGCGCATTGTCGTAGAGCGCCACCTGCCCGAACGCCATCTGGCCGTCGCTCACGTCGTACAGGTAGTCGGATGCCTGGCGCATGGCGCTGGCGACCTCCTGGAGGTATTCGGGTGTGGCATTCCACTGGATCGAGACGAGCAGGTTGAAATAGATCAGCGGCCAGTCGGAGCTGACCGTCAACCGCTGGCGGCCGGCTGCCGATACGGTATGACCGAGGACCTCGCCGCCGGGGCCGAGCGCCAGGCTGGTAAGCGCCGTGCGATAGGCCCAACCGCTCCGCCGCGCAGCCGGCTGCCCGGCCAACGGCTTGACTGCCACCAGGCTCTCACCGGTTGTCAGAGCATCGAGGGCAAAGATGCCCAGGTCGTCAGTCGCGCCGGCCAGGCGGCCGTTACGATAGATGCACGCGCCGCTAACCGCACGGCCGGCGCCGTCCAACACCAGGACGTGATCGGCCGGAATGGGAGGAGGGATCGCCGCGGCGTATCGGATGTCCTGGTTAAAGGTGCCGCCGCGGGCCATATCGTTCCACACCAGGTGGACGCCGCGGTCAAAGTCAGCAGCAAGGCCGATGAAGTACCACTGGTTCGTGGGATTGGGAGGCGGAATCAACGATGCGACGACCTGGGGCACACTCCAGCCGGTTTCCGCGTCGGGCTTGATGGCGTAGCGCAGCCGATAATCGGTCATGCTGGCCCAGGCGACGTGCAGCGCTCCCGAAGGACTGATCGCCAGCGCCGGCGTCTGCGGCTTCTCGTCATTGGCCAGGTCGCGCGCCAGCTCCAGCGGCTGCGACCAGTCCGCGCCAGCCGGTTTGGCGGCGTAGTACAGGATCAGCGCCTGCCCTTGCCCGGCCAGGGGCAACGTGTCCTGCCAAACCAGGTGCAGCCCGCCTCCGACATCCGCCGCCAACGCCGGCCATTGCGATCCGCCGGCCGTGTTCGACACGTTGGTGGCTGCGCTCCAGACGGCCGCGCCCGGCGTCTTATAGGCGTAGTAGATCTCGGTGACGCCAGGGGTGAAATCATACCAGACGACGTGCACGCCGCCCTGGCTGTCAGCGACGACCGACGGGGCCCAGGAAGTACCGGACGTATTGGAGACGCGTTCCGGCGCCTCCCACGATGCTGCGTCGTGTCCTTTGTAGGCATAGAGGATTTCGTAGTTGCCAGGGCTGTGGTCAACCCAGACGGCGTGCAGGTTTCCGACCGTATCTACGTGGAGCGCAGGCATGATCCAGGCCCCGTCGGTGCGAGAGAGATTGATGGGTGCGCTCCAGGCGCCCCCACGCGGTTTCGCAGCGTAACGGATATCGGTTTCCTGCTCCCAGATCACGTGCACCGTGCCCTGTGGATCGGCGGCGATATCGGGATACCATCCGGAGCCCGAACCGGAGATGTTCATCGGCGCCGACCAGGTCTGCGCGCCCGATTCCTTGGCGCTGTAGAACACCGGGCCGTTCCCCCGGTACCAGACCGCGTGGACGCGCTTCTCTGCATCCACAGCGAGATCGGGCGCGATGCTGATCGTGTCTCCTTGGGTGAGCGCAACCGGTGTGGACCAGGTGATCGGCGGCTTCGGCGGGGGATCGCACCCGTACCCATTGCTCGCCGAGTGCGCGCGACTTCCGCCAGCCGCAGATGATACTGGGGACAAAGCGTTACCGTCGTGTATCATCACTGGCAAATACAGCCGACGGAGAGGGGCGGTCGCAGGCATCCAGCTCACCGCCCAGGTATCCAGGTAGGGGGTGTGGCCGGGTTGACTCGTGCCTAGATCAACCCGCATCTGCAAGGTTGGATGAGCGGTGGGGTCAACACTAGACAGGTCAGCGTCACTTACTACGCCGGCCAATAACACTTCCCCTGTGTCGCCGTCGAGCAGACTCACCGTCAGTGCTGTGCTGGCGGTGACCTCGGCCGAATGAGTGACCCGCTGCCAGGCGCCGAGACCGGCCGGGCTGATCACGAGCGAGGTCGCGTGACCCACCACAGCGTTGTTGCGCAGAGCCAACCGTCCCCCATAGGCTATCCGCACACCCTGACGCTCCGCCAACCCACCATAGTCCTGAAAACTATCGCGCCAGGTCGTCCCGATCATCAGCGCGTACGTTCCGAAGCGTCGAATGCTTTGGCAGTGCGTGGCTTGCTCGCCCAGTGGCTCGCTCTGGATATCGAACCACTGCACAGCGACCGGATCCCACCGGAAGATGGACAAGGTCTGAGGCGCGGACTCGCCCAGCAAGTCCAGCATGTAGTTGATGCACAACGACAAATCCTGGGCGACCTGTTCCTGGCCGCCAGACGGCCGCAGTGAATAGGCGCGGCTGATCAGCCGGTGTCCGGCAGGCGGGGCGCCCGGCGGGCCGACCGTGGGCATAATGACTACGTATGAGTCTGGTTGCAGGGCTCCGGCATGCACGTAGAGACGCACGTTGTTGTCCAGCGAAACGATTTCGGTGGGTTGGTCGCCAGCTATATGCTGGCTTATGAAGTCGCTGGAAGCCAGGGTGCGTGTGCCGGTCAGACCGTGGGTGGTCGTGATGACCAGCGTCAGCGCGGGGCTGGATATCCCCGGTCTGAGGATGGGCAGATCCTGGAACGTGTACTGACAGGCATTGCCGTTCGGGTCGCAATCGGTGTGACCGGGTTCATAGCTCGTGTGACCAGGCTCATATGATGTCAAGTGCGCGTGCGTGCGCGTCCCCAGGCCGTCCAGACGCTCCGCGAAGGCGTAGAGCGATACGCCGTCGGCCGAGGGTATGATGTGCACCGAGGCGCCCTGTCCAGACGCATCTGCGATCGGTCTGGGCGCCATCGCTTCGCAGACACCCGCCGCGCCGACGAGCAACAGGGCAGCCACAACAACGAGAACGACACCAATTTGCTTGCAGGTCATGCGCGACATTTGACCCTCCTCGGTGGCGCAAGGTAGAATATGCGTGGGTGTATTCAGAATCAGTTACGCCAGAGTCAGTATCGTCGGATGCGAACGGCTGTGTAGCCCAGGCCGCGTCTGAGGATGCTCACCCCTCGAGCCACGTCTAGAAAACGCCCAATACGAATAGTTTTGCCGAGCGCGTAGTCTCTCTGTAGAATAGCTCATCATGATTGCACCCGCTGACCTGCTGACTCGCCTCTTCGTACTCCTGGCCGAACGCAAGTTGGGAGAATGCGCAGCCTTGCTGGACGCAGCCCACGCTTCCGGCGACTTCGATGCGCGCTGGCTGGCCCACTGCCAGGCGATCCTGTACGTCGAGCAGGCGCCGCCCCGCTGGGATCTGGCCCAGGCAACGCTGCGCGGTATCTTGCCGGCCGACCCGCCTGACGATCTGCGCGCCCGCGTCCACCTGGAGCTGGGCTTCGCCGCCGATTACCTGGGCGACTACACCGAGGCCATTGAGCAGGATCGTCTGAGCCTGGCCCTGTTCGAGGCGCTCGGCGATCGCGTCTACCAGGGCAAAGTTCTGCGCAACACCGGTGTGGCGCACCTGCGCGCCTTCGAGCGCAAACAAGCGTCTGATGACGTCGTCGCCCTGGCCGCCGCGCAAGATTGCTTCGAGCGCAGCCTGGCGATCTTTCAGGCTCTCGGTGATGAACAACTGGTCGCCAACGCCGAGCTGCACCTGGGCATCGTCGCCGGGTTCCGCGGTCGCTGGGAGGAGGCGCTGGCCCGCTATGCCGCCCGGGCCGAAAAATGCCGGCGCTTCGGCTGGCAGCGCAGCCTGGCGCTGACCCTGAACAACATGGGTGAGGCCTGTCATCATCTCGGCCGTTGGCAACCTGCAATTGGCTGTTACACCGAGTCGTTGGCTATCCTGAATGCAGTAGCCGGTGCAGACACCCGCGCAGCCGACCCCTACGAAGAGGCCGACATCCAGGCCAATCTGGCGCTGGCTCTCTGGGCTGAGGGCGAAGAGTCACAGGGTCGGGCCGCTTCTGATCGTGCGCTCCGTCTGGTGGAGGAGGTGCGCGATCCCCTGACCACCGAAATGACCCGCATCGGCTTTTTTGGCACGCGTATCCGCATCTACGAGCAGCGCATCGGACACGAGGTTGCGGTCGGCGACGCAGAGGCAGCCCTGACCATTCTGGAACGCGCCAAGTCGCGCGCGTTTCTTGAGCTGCTCGCTGGCCGGATGTCTGACGCAGCCGGACCATCCGAACGCGCCTCTTTCAGCCGCGTCGATCCGTTGACTGCGGCCGCCATCCAGGCACGGCTGCCGGCCGATACCTTGCTCATCGAATACTGTGTGGCCGCTGAACATGCCTGCGTCTTTCTGGTCACGCGTGACACTGTGGAGGCCGTGCCCTTGATCAACGACCTGGCTGTCAGGCTCGAGCGGGCGTTTGGTCCCGAGGGTCGTTGGCTGAATCGTCTGGGGCCCGGCGCCGACGGCCGGCTGCACTTCCCGACCATGTTGCCGCGACTCCATCACCTGCTGATTCAGCCGATTGCAGACCGGTTGGCCGGGTGGCGCCGGCTCTGTATTGCGCCGCATGGTGCGCTGCACTATGTACCGTTTCATGCCTTGTTCGCCAGCGAACCGCCATCCCCGGCAGGCGGCGCGCCCCTGGCGGCCGGGACGGTACCGGGTTGGCCAAAGCCGATCCTGGGCGGCGACGACGGGCCGGAGATCATCTATGCGCCTAGCGCCACGGTGCTGTTGGACTACTGCCAGGCCAAACCGGCGAGCCACGGCCGCAGCGGACTGGTCATCAGCTATGGCCCCGACCTACCGCACCTGGAACAGGAAGCGGCGGCCGTCGCGGCGCGTCTGGGCGGCGCCTGGCTCGCCGGCCATGCCGCGCAGCGCAACGCTGCTATGCGTGAGGCCGGGCAGCACGCGCTGATTCACTTCGCCTGTCATGGCCGCTTCGACCCGGCCGACCCCCTGGCCTCCGGCCTTGACCTGGCCGATGGCCGGCTTATCGCGGCCGACATCCTGCGCGGCTGGCGCCTGAACGCTGCGTTGGTGACGCTCAGCGGCTGCGAGACCGGCCAGAGCCGCGTGCATCGCGGCGACGAATTGATTGGGCTCACGCGGGCCTTCATCGCCGCCGGCACACCGTCCGTCCTGGTCAGCCTGTGGCCCGTGGCCGACATCTCCACCCGCCTGCTCATGGAGCGGTTCTATGACCGGCTCTTGGCGGCTGCGACGCCGGCCGCCGCGCTGGCCGACGCACAACGCTACCTGATGCGCCTTTCCACATCGGAGCTGCGTGCGGACCTGTTGGCCGGTGGCTGGGCCGCGGATGCGATAGAGGCGGAAATCGCGCGCCTGCCTGCAGGCGCGGGAACCAGTTGGCCGGCCGAGCCTGACTACAAACATCCGCTCGCCCACCCCTACTACTGGGCCCCCTTCATGGTAATCGGCGCTCGGCTGGCGTGATCTCCAACACAGCCGTGCGCAGTTCAACCTCTGGCACTTCCTCGAAAAGCGCCCGGCCCGCCGCATCCGTCAACCGCGCCAGCTCGCGGCCATCGCTGAAGCGCAGCGCCACGCGCGTGCCGGAGAAATCCAGGTCGAGCTGCTGTATGGACTGAGCATAGACCTCCAGGCGCGCCAGTGTGGGCCGGGCCTGATCGGTGAAGAGCCGCAGGTCCACGTCCAGCATCCCCAGTTGTTCGGCGCCGAAGGATGCCTGCCGCCATGCGGCCACCTCGCCGGGCGTCAGCGCCACCGGCTCCCCGCGCGCCGGAACCGGCGCCAACGCTGGCTGCGGACTCCCGAACAGCAACGCAAGGCCGATGCGCAGCGTCTGCACGAACTGGCTTCCCTCGCGAGCGCGCACCCAGATAGGGTGCAGAAAGGAGAGATCAGGCGGCCGATAGGCCGCGCGGGGCGGTAGGGGTAGCAGATCTCCCAGCGTCATCTCGGACATCATTCTGAACTCCTGGTACTGCGCAAAGCACTCCTGACACCAGGCCAGGTGGGTCGTCAGCTCGCGATCTTGCGCGCGCTCTGGCTGGCCCGCAGCGCGTGCATGGGCAAAGTCTGCCAGTTGGATACTGTCCAGATGCCGTCGGCGTCCTGGACCCTCTGAGAGGGCGGCCACTGCCATGTTCCACAGGTTGTCCTGGCACACTTCACAGCCCTTAACATCAGGACTTACGCAGTGGCGCCGAAAACCAGCCACGAATGACACGAATTGACACGAAAATGGGTTGACCAGGCGGCTGAATTCGTGAAATTCGTGCAATTCGTGGCTACTCCGCACGGCACTGCGTAACTCCTGTTAACATGGGTGTGCAAATCGGGATGGGCGGCCGGACGCCCCAGATAGGCTATCAGGACTGCCGCCTCCACTCCACAACCTGGTTTCATCATCAGCCTCCCTGCCCAACGGCCAGTTCGCCATAGAGTCGCTCCGCCAGCCTATCCAGGCCGCGGGAGCGCAGCGGCTGGACATTGACCAGTGTGGTGTTTAGCCGGCGCGCAGTCTCGTCGTCAGATACCCTGTCAACGTAGGTGTGGATGACTGTTGCGAGCTGGCGGCGGAGCCGGCTGATTTGCCAAAGCTTCTGCAACGCCCGCAACGTGGCGACGATCAGCTTCGGGATGGCTAACTGGCTCCATGTGCGGCGTTCATCCTGCGTTTTGGCCTGAATCTCAGCCCGCAGCCCGGCCCGCATGTTATCAAGCTCCTGGTTCCGCACTACCGCAGGCTTTCTGGGTTGAGTGGCCGTGAATGTTTGAGCCTGCATCTCGGCCCGGATCACCTCCTGCCGTTCGGTTTGCGCCTGCGCGTGTAGTGTGCACTCCTCGGGGCCGGGCCGCGTATCTGCCAGCTCGATGCCTACCGGGCGATCCCTCTCTTGGTGCGCGCGGTCGTCTTCTTCGAGCGATACGTGCTTACCTTCGCGGTCGCACTCCCGCCAGATGTTGGTGCGGGCAGCGCGCAGCTTGCCCTGAGCGAAATCCAGAAAGGTCGCCGAATTCGTGCAGCGCGCCAGGCCCGGCTCGGTGAATGACCGGAAGATCAAGACGATCGCCTCCTGCGCGATGTCACAGGCCAGGTCGTGGCGCCAGTAGTAGGCTTGCTGCCAGAGGTAATCATACAGCTCACGATAGGCCTGTTCGCGTCGAGCCATATCGTTGGGCCCTCCACATGCGGAGTGCAGGACCGACCCATAGGCGGCTAATAGCGCGCTCCGGGCTGCCTTCGCATCTGCTGGCGCGGGGTTGATCTGCCGCGCGGCGACAACCCAGGCTTCGATGGGCAGCAGCCGCCACTGGTATTGGGATGCCAGACGGCGAGCTTCAATCAGATCGCATGGTGCGCTGAGATCTTCGGTTTCGAGCATGTCGCGCTCCTCATCAGAGAAGATAGAAACGCAGCGCCGGCTCAAACATGAGCGAACCCCACTATACTCAGGCATGCTACGATGATCCGCTTGCACGAACTCAAATACTCCGTTTCAACTCCGTCACCTGCCCTGGCCGGATGGCGGCGCGCAGCGGCGCGGTGAAGTGGGTCTGGATTTCATAGTCTCCCACGGGAAGCTGGGGGAAGATGGCCGCGATTACCTGGCCCGCGGGGTCGCAGGCGGTGAACTCCGCGCTGTACGCTTCGCCGTGGCCGTTCGCATCGAGCGCCTGCGCGAACGCGCGCGCGCCAATCCACAGACCGGCCGGCAGCCCCGACGTGACGAAGAAGACCAGGGTCCCGCAGGTGATCTCCTTCAGCAGTTTCGGCGCGACCGCGCCCCCGGTCTGGCCATCGAACAGCCCCGAGATGTCCCGGCCGTAGCACCCTTCGGGAGTGTCCACCATGACATATTCGTACAGCTTGACGACCGTTTGCTGCGCCAGGAAGGCGATCGCGGCCGCGGCATCCGCGGCCCAGTGGATGTGGTAGTGGCGGGTGAAACCGGACGCCGCAGGCCGGCGTTCGTCGCGGACGAACACCACACGGCCGTCGCGCTGTTGCCCCGTCTTCTCGCTTGCGATGTCGTACATGGACACCTCCGAATCTTCGCGGTTGGCTCGGTCGGAGACCAGCCAAAGCAGGAAGTCATACTCTTACCGACCCTTGGCGCCCTGGCGTCTTTGCGTCGTCGGTCGGCATTTTCAGGACATCTGCCCATGCCGGCCGCGGCGCCACGGCTCGTGGGAAAATGTCCCGGTTTGGAGGCTTCAGCCGGTTACGCTGTTGGCGAGAGTGACCGGCTAATCCTAAAGGAGGCTTCGCACAGCCTCGAGACCGGAGCGGCGGGGCCTTTTTCAGGACAGGGCTGCCCGCCGCGCGGCCGCCGCGCCGTGCACCGGCGCAGAGCGCCCCCCACGGTTGAGATGTAAGGTTAGGATCATGTTCTGACAACACATCTTTGACTTTCGCACGCCGGCGGCGTATAATCGCGTCATCAGAGAGGAATGCTATGGGCATCGCGATTCGCGCCATCTACCAGGGCGGCGTGTTTAGGCCGCTGAATGCGGCCGAGGGTGTGACAGACAACCAGGTGCTGGAGCTGCACATTCGACCGTTGACCCCTGTCACCAGCGACCCAGGCATCATGGGCGGCAAACCGTGCATCAGCGGCACGCGCATGCCGATTGACGGGATATTTCAGTTCCTTGAACACGGTTATTCGCTAGAGCAGTTCCTGCAATTGTACCCGCAGTACCAACGCGCCCAAGTCGAATCGGCCGTCCGATACGCCATCGAGAGGATGGGCTACCCGGCATTGGAGCTTGCTTGACCCATGCGTTTCTACCTGGATGAGCACGTGCCATGGAAAGCGCTATCGTCTCGTCTGCGGCGTAAGGGGCACAGCTACAAGCACGCTGTCGGCCTGGGATTTTCAGGTCGCGATGATCTCTTCCATTACCAATTCGCCCGCGCCGAAAAACGGGTCTTGATTACGCAAGACGCGGGTTTCGCAGATCAACGGAAGTTTCCCTATCGAAAACATCCCGGCGTGATTGTGTTGGACATCAGGAAGAAGATATACCCTACCCGCAGTCGTGACGTCCGTATCTTCCTTAATACACTCGAATCGCCTATACGGACCTACACACTTCCTACACACTTTCTACACATGGACTCCACCGGCACCGGTCAGGCCTTCACGGCCCTGATACATCAGGCGTTGCGAGCTTATCATCGCGATGAGGAGTTGGCGCGCCTGCAGCCGTTGTGCGAACTGGCGATCGTGCGCGCGGAACACGCGCGTCATCCCGAACGAGGCGTGGGCGGAGCGATCCGCGGGGTCCTGGATGCGGGGCTGGAGCGACTGGCGCAGGCCGATCGGCCAGCCGCCGCGCTCCTGATGCGGCGCTTCGTCGAAGGCGAGCAAATGATGCAGGTCGCGCGCGACCTCGGCTATTCCGAAACCCTCCTCTACAGGAAGCAGCGGGACGCACTCACCGCGCTGGCGCAGACCATCTGGCAGGCCGAGGAGCAGGCGCGGCGCGCCAGTGCGTTCACCCAGGCGCAGGAGGCCGCGCTTGCCGGTCTGCCGCCCCGTTCCTTCAGCCGGCTATTCGGGGTCAGCGAGCCTCTGACCAGCCTGTGTCGCTTTCTGGCCGCAGAGGACGCCTCCTGCCCCCTGGTGGCGGTGGACGGCATGGGCGGCATCGGCAAGACCGCGCTGGCGCACGCTGCGGTCGAGGAGCTCGTGGCTGCGGGCCGTTTCGCGCGCGTGCTGTGGGTCACCGCACGTCAGCAGATCTTCGCCTGGGGCCGCATCCAACAACTGGATCGCCCCGCGTTGACCTGCGAAGAGCTGCGCGAGGAGTTGTATCGGCTGTTGGGGTTGGGCTCGCCGCTCCAGCAGAGCGAGGCGCAGGCGGAACGCCGGCTGCGCGCAGAGCTGAGCCGAGAGCCGACTGTCATCGTGTTGGACAACCTGGAGACCGCTGCGGATGTGCGCGAGCTGGTGGCCGTGCTGGACCGGCTGGCCCGACCCACCAAGATGCTGCTGACCACGCGGCAGCGGGTCAGTGCATACGAGAACGTGGCTTCTTTGACGCTGCGCGAGCTAGCGCGCGAGGATGCGCTGGCCTTCATCCACTACCACGCGGCCGAGCGCAACACGACGGCCGTGCTGGGTGCGCCGGTCTCGGCCTGGGAGCGGATCGCCGCGCTCACCGATGGCAACCCGCTGGCGATCAAGCTGGTCATCGGCCAGGCGCACGTGCGGCCGCTGCCGGTCGTGCTGGATGACCTGGCGGCCGCCCGCGCCGATGCGACCGATCTCTATCGCTTCATTTTCCGCTATTCCTGGGAGCAGCTCTCGTCTGCGGCGCGGCGTCTGCTGCTGCACATGCCGCTGCTCGATGCGCGCGGCGCGGGCTGGGAGGAGCTGGCCGCGATCAGCCAGGTGGCGTCCGACGATGAGTTTCGCCGCGCGGCCGAGGAGCTCGTGACCTACTCGCTGCTCAACGTAGGCGTGACGGGCGACCGCACCCTCTACAGCATCCACCGTCTGACGGAGAGCTTCATTCTCTCTGATCTGGTTTGCGCCGGGTAGACCTATCCCCCTACCCCCTTCCCCTTCGACAGGCTCAGGGCTGGCTCTGCCAGGGAAGGGGGGCGAGGGGGTCAGGCGCGATCTTCAGTGCAGACATTCCACAATGGCCGATCAGATACTCGCGAACGATCTCCAAGAACTCTTTCATGCTGGCATCGAACGCGCCGGCCGCCATTGGCTGGCCTTTTTCCGGGACCGGCCGGCCGATCCCGACGAGTGGGCGCGGCTGGGCGGCCATGCGCTGCGCGCGTTGAGCTGGTGCGCCGACTCCGGCCGCTACGGCGAGTTGGCGACCGATCTGGTTCTCGCGCTCGAATGGCACGTGATGTACCTGGGCCACTGGCATGAGTGGGAGTCTAGCCTGCGGCATGTCAGCGCCCGGCTCGGTGAAACCATTGACGCGGAACGGCAGATACTCCTGGGCGGCCGTCTCGCTACCCTCTGCTGGCGGCTGGGCCGGTCAGAGGAGGCTCTGGCGCTGCAGCAACAGGACTACGAGCTCGCTGTGGCTTGCGGCGACGCCCGATTGCAGTGGGGCGTACTCGAAGGCATGGCTGAGGCTTACCTGAACGCGCGCAGGTTCGACCAGGCGCTGCGGTGCGCCGAGCAAGCCACCGGCCTGGCGATCGCCATCGGCGACCTGGTCGAACAGGCGGCCTCGCTGATCAATGCGGCGCGGGCGCTGATGGAGCTTGGCGAGGTTCCCGAGGTGCGTCGCCGGCTCGAGCGGGCGCTGGCGTTGGCCGTCGCCGCGGGCAATATCGTGTTCGAGGCGAAAGCGCGGCTTTTCCTGGGCCATGCGGCCGTCGCGGCCGGCGACTGGGCGCTGGCGCTCGCCAGGTTTCGCGAGGCGCTGCCGCTGGTCGCGAGCTACCGGGATGAGGTGGGCCGCGCCACCGTGCTGAGCAACATCGGCCGCGCGTTGACGGAGCTGGGGCAGTGGGATGAGGCGGCCGTCGCGCTGGAGGAGGCGATCCGCGTGCTTCGGCGACACGGCAACACCCCGGCCGAGACCGTCGTCCGCCAGCGACTCGCCGCGCTGCAGGCGCGCCGCTCTTGAGACCTTCGAGGTTTCACAAACCTCGAAGGTCTGGCTCATCATCCTCTTGCAAACGCGCGCTGTTTGTGTATAATGTGCCTGCACCATAATCCAATCAGCCTTCACCCTGCGCGCCTGCTGCACGAGGCGCTCCCCGGCAGTAGACGCGTCCAATCTGGACCAAAGGAGCCGAAGATGAACCGCTCAACCGTCTGGGTGATTCTGCTCCGAGTGACGCTCACTTTGACCCTGGTCATGGTCTCGGCCGGCGGGCCGCCGGCTGCCGGCGCAGACCGGGACGCGTCCAATCGTACCGCGCCCGCCACACCGCCCCCTGCGCCGGTCGTCACCGCCAGTCGCAGCGGCGACGCCATCGTCTTGACCTGGGCGCCAACGCCCGGCGCGGCCTACTACCAGGTGTGGCGTGCGACTGAGCCGTACTTCACGGCGCCGGACCCCGCCCACCCTGAGCGTCTGCTGGGCACGGTCTACCCCTCTGGCGCTGGCGTCGAGACCTATACTGATAGCGTCAGCGCCAACCTGGACAACCCTCTTTATCACACCTTCTACATCGTCGTGGCCTTCGACGCCGCGGGCGAGCCTTCCACCGGCAATATGGCGTCCGGCGAGTTCGAGTTTGGCGCCCAGGCGGGCGCCGAGCCGACCCTGGTCACGGTCACGGGGCGGGTTCTGTTCAACACCGGCGACCCCGTGGCCGGCGCGCAGGTCACGGGCAGCGCCTCGCCAGCCGTGACGACGGTTACCGACCCGGATGGCTACTTCAGCCTGCAGTTGGGGCCAGCGCCGTTGCCGCTCCAGGTGCGGATTGACGCCAACTACACGCCGACCGGCGGGCCGCCTGTTCAGACTACGCTCTGGCAGTCCGCGTCGAGCGCCGCGTTGGACGTCGGAACCCTCGAGTTGCTCGACCCGGCCGGCGCACAGTTGCAGAACACAGGCGGCGGCGTATTTACGAGCGATACCGGTGACATCGTCGTCACGGCGCCGCCCGAGGTGGCTACGATATTTGCGGACGCCTACACGGCCGACGAGAACCCCGACCTCTTCCCCGGCGACCTGGGCAGTGGAAACACGCCCTTCAATAACGCGCTGTTCGTCTTTCTGGCCGGACAGGACGCATCCGGCGCGGCGGTGACGAACCTTTCCAGCCCGGCCACGGTGCGCGTCGAAATCCCGCGCAGCCAATGGGGCGACCTGGAAGACCTGACGCCCGGCAACGGCCAGATTGACATCCCGATCTACGCCTTCGACGAGACGACCGGGCTTTGGGAGCGCCAGGCCGACGGTCTGCTGGTGAATGCGAGCGCCGCGGTGATCCCCGAGGCTGAGGGCCCGGCGATTCGGAGCGGCGCGTATGCAGGCCAGGTCTTTGCGCAGTTTCAGGCCGCACACTTCTCCTGGTGGAACGTGGACTACCCGCCGCCGCCGACGCAGCATCCCGATTTTGGGGATGCGCCGGACCCGACTTACCCCTCGAAGCTGGCCAGCAACGGCGCGCGGCATCTCAACCCGACGCGCGCCTGGCTGGGGTCGTGGGTGGATGGCGAACCTGACGCGCAGACGCCCAATCTGGATGAGTTCGACGACGGCCTGCTCGCGCTCAGCCCGCTCTCGGTGCGGGTGAGCAACTGGGATTGGACCGGCTCGCTCTATCTCAACGCGCTGGTGGATCTGAACGATGACGGCGATTGGGCGGATCCGGGGGAATGGGTCGTTGCCAACTATGCCGTTGTCGTGCCTGTCAGAACGGGCGTGCGGGTGGACACAGGCGTGGCGATCCCCCCAAACCACTGGACCCGGATCACTCTGACCGCCGAGCGGCTGGCCAACTACACCGGCAGGGGCGCCTACGCCATCGGCGAAACGGAGGACCACCCTGGAACAGTGCCTGTACGGCTGGATGTCGAGGTGCAGGGCAATGGCGCGGTGGTCAGCGCGCCGCCGGGCATCCAGTGCGGCGTCGGCAGCGCCGGCGGCAGCGATTGCAGCCACGACTTTCCCATGATGGCGCTGGTGGAGTTGACCGCGCTCCCGGTCCCCGGCGAGGTCTTCCTGGGCTGGGATGGCGACTGCGGCTATCGCATGGCCAACCCGACCTGTATTCTCATCATGGATCGCAACAAGTGGGTCATGGCGAAGTTCAGCGCGCCGCCGCCCGAGCAGTTCCCCACCTTCAGCGTGGCGCCGGCCGGACCATCAGGGTTGAACCCGGCCGACATCCTGTTCCTCGATCCGATCAGCGGAACCATCGTCGTGTACATCCCGGCCGCGGCCCTGGGCTTGCTGCCCGGCGACGACCTGGACGCGCTCAGCTATGGCTTCGGCGCAAACGACCAGTTCGTGGCCGCCAGCTTCTCGACCCGGCCAGGCGCGGTCGGTCTGCCGGCCACTGATCTGAATCGTGAGGCGACCTGCCCCGCGCCAGAGGTCGCGGGCGACGAATACAGCGCGGTGGGCCGCAGCGGCCCCTGGTCCCCCCCATGGACGAACATCCAGCGCCTGGACGAAGATGGGGCAAGCTGCGTGGGAAACCGCGGACACCCATTCCTGCTGCAGATCGGCGACGACGTGGACGCCCTGGAAATGCCGCTCATTCCGATGGGGGCGGGCGCAGCCGGCCTGGCGTTCGTCGAGCCGCCCCCGGGCCCCGAAAAGGTCTTCTTCTCGCTGGCGCCCGGATCGCCCTCGCTCCTGGCGCAGGGCTGGCGGCCGGCCGATATCCTGGTGGTGCGGCCTCCGTATAAGCCCGGCGACCCACCGCCGCTCCCCGTGGTCTTCGCCTCGCAAGAGGCCCTCGGCCTGATGGACAACGACGACGTGGATGCGATTGCCCTGGTGGAGGATGGGGATGGCGTATTCACGCCGGTGTTCGAGGTGGGGTTAGATGCCCTGGTCTTCTCGCTGGCGACCGGTTCGCCCACCCTGGCCGTCAAGGGCTTTTGGCCCGGCGACCTGTTGCTGCCCACCACAGTCTACAATCCGGCCGGCGGCCCGCCGCTCTTCATGCTGCGGGTGATCTGGCCGGCGGCCGACCTGGGGCTGGCCCCCGAAGACGACCTGAACGCCTTGAAGACCAATCCGTGGTTGCTCATCGAGCTCGCGGGGCCGCAGTAGGCGGCCCCGAAAATGGCCTCCCCAGGCTGTGGCCGGTCTCCGACCGAGCCACCTCGTACCTTGCCACAGCGGGCACGGTCAGGAGACCGGACCGAGCAGCGAGGGAAAATGGCCTCCCCAGG
>VGOD01000126.1 GCA_016876015.1 Chloroflexota bacterium | reverse complement strand
ACCAATCTCAGCCGACGAAGGTCGGCTTTGCGATGGTTTGCTGCGGTTTCCAACCGCTCCTCCGTTTCAGGCGACCGAGGTCGCTGCAACAGCTGCAAGGTCGGCCTGCACCGACCAATCTCAGCCGACGAAGGTCGGCTTTGCGATGGTTTGCGGCGGTTTCCAACCGCTCCTCCGTTTCAGGCGACCGAGGTCGCTGCAACAGCTGCAAGGTCGGCCTGCGCCGACCAATCTCAGCCGACGAAGGTCGGCTTTGCGATGGTTTGCGGCGGTTTCCAACCGCTCCTCCGTTTCAGGCGACCGAGGTCGCTGCAACAGCTGCAAGGTCGGCCTGCACCGACCAATCTCAGCCGACGAAGGTCGGCTTTGCGATGGTTTGCTGCGGTTTCCAACCGCTCCTCCGTTTCAGGCGACCGAGGTCGCTGCAACAGCTGCAAGGTCGGCCTGCACCGACCAATCTCAGCCGACGAAGGTCGGCTTTGCGATGGTTTGCGGCGGTTTCCAACCGCTCCTCCGTTTCAGGCGACCGAGGTCGCTGCAACAGCTGCAAGGTCGGCCTGCGCCGACCAATCTCAGCCGACGAAGGTCGGCTTTGCGATGGTTTGCGGCGGTTTCCAACCGCTCCTCCGTTTCAGGCGACCGAGGTCGCTGCAACAGCTGCAAGGTCGGCCTGCACCGACCAATCTCAGCCGACGAAGGTCGGCTTTGCGATGGTTTGCTGCGGTTTCCAACCGCTCCTCCGTTTCAGGCGACCGAGGTCGCTGCAACAGCTGCAAGGTCGGCCTGCGCCAACCAATCTCAGCCGACGAAGGTCGGCTTTGCGATGGTTTGCTGCGGTTTCCAACCGCCGGGCCCTAAGCCAGCAGTAGATGAAGGCATCAATGCCGTGGTCGGCCGCGGCCGCGATCTTGCGGGCCATCGCCTGCGGGTCGGCATCGTTTTCATATTGCCCGAATTGACCCTTCTGTCTTCGTGAAATTCGTGCAATTCGTGACTCTGATTCACCAGCCGAACATCACATCGCCAGTAAAGCTTTCCAGGTACACGTATTCGCCGGTCGCATCCGCCCCGTGCTTCAACGGCAGGCGCACGTTGAACGGCAGCGCGCCGGTCTCTCGGTCGGGTGTCTTCAGGAAGGCGGTGGGCGGGAAGCCCGATTCGGGATAGAACCGCACGGTGGCGTCCACCAGCCCCTTCACCAACACCCGGCGCTTCAGCCCCTTGCGTTCCAGCGGGCAAAACTCGGCGCACGAAAGCTGGCTGTCGGCCTGCTGCTGCACGAAGACCCGGCACTCCCGATGCCACGCCCGCGGGAAACTGTAGTTGCTGTAGCCGCCGATCAGTTCGGTCTCGTAGCCGGTGAGCAGCGGCGCGCCCTGCGGGAAGCGGAAACGCTGCACGACGGTCGTGTTCGGGCAATAGCCGGAGAAAATATAGGCGTTCCGGTTGCGATGCACCGTGGTCACGGGGTCGCGCGTCGCGGCGTCGCGCTTGGTCGTGTGTAACTCGATCCCCAGCGCGCCCAACGTCCAGCGCATCAGCAGCTCGCCGCGGAAATAGACCGCCGGGTCGTCGGGGGTCAGCAGCCGCTCGCCCTTGCGATAGGTGTTGCTGAGGGTGCCGCGCAGCCAGGCCAGCCGCCCCGCGCCGCACGGTCGGATCAGCCCGGCGACACGTGTCTCGCCATCCCGGCTGACCTGCGTTGTGACACGCGTGCTGCTGTCGCGCGCATCGGCCAGCGCCTCGGCGATCCCACCGGCCGACATGATCTCGCGATGGTTCACGCGCGTGCGGAACGCGCCGTGCGTCAATGTGTCTGCCGGCAGGCCCAGGCTAATGTCCAGCTCGCCGGCGAGCGGCGCGGCGTGCGCCAGGTTGAGCGCGTTCAGGAGCCGCGCGCTGGCGTGGTCGGTCGGGCCATACAGGATCACGTCGCCGCCCGCCGCCGCAAAGTCGAGCAGCGCCCCTTCTACAGCAGAATCGGCCAGCGGAACCGGCGTCACGAGCACGGAGCCGGCCAGACAGCCCGGTTGCGCGTCGAGACCACCGTGTTGAGCGGGAAGCCCATGTTGATGGCCCCGCGCATGAACCAATCGCCCAGGAAAACCTCGCCCAGCCGCGGATTGGGACCGAAGGTCAGGTCGTGATACTCGTCGAAGGGGTAAACCCAGACGAGCGGGCCGGGCCGGTCGGGCGCCTCGTCCCAGGCTTGCAGCAGGTGCGGCGTGACCTCGTTGGGGTACTTGACGGGGATTTCGCCCCAGGTGTTGTCCACCGTCAAAAACTGGAGATGCGACGCGGTCTCGACGCGGCCCAGGGCATCCAGCCGGCAGACCGCCAGCGGGGTGTAGATGTCGTGCGGCTGGCTCTCGTAGCGGTCGGTCCACGGGCTGTTCTGCCACCACGGGTCATGAAGATAGAAGCGGAAAGGGAAGGTGCGGTCGCCCGGCAGCTCCGAGATGCGCGCCAGATAGCCGGCCAGCTCCAACCCGAAATCGCCGTCAATCGCGGCCCAGGGTGAATTGGGCGGCGGCAGCAGGTTGAAATTGCTGCGGTAGATGTCGCGCCAGGGCGAGGCGTCGCTCGCCAGGTCGGTGCTGATACTCAGGTTGGAGCCGCGCGTCTCGATGCGGAACTGCGGGCACTCCTGGCGGAAGGTGCGCCAGAAGTTGAGGATCGTCTCCCGCCCTTCGGCCGCGCGGCGCGGGTCGAAGGTCTGGCCGTCGAACAGGATGCCGGTCGTAGCCCACGTCTCGCTGCCAAATCCAAACCCGTTGGAGAACCAGATGTAGTCGTGGCCCATGTCGCTGAGGAAGTGCTGGCACTGGCGGCCAAAGAAGGTCCCGAACGGCGTGCCTTCCGGGATGCCGTTCGGGAAGCCGGCGTAACGCTCCGTATCGCCGTGCAGGTTGGCGAAGCAGCAGACCCAGGTGGCCTTCCCGCGCGTGTCGCTCAGGCAGATTTCGTTGTGGCGCACGTACTTGAAGGTGGAGATGGCGAACTCATCGCCGGGATCGAAGGTCGCGCCCACGCGAATCGGTTTGCCGGTCATCTCCCGGCCCACGCGCTTGAGTGTGGCGATGATCTTCTTGAGCGTGCCGTAGGTGAGGATGGGTGGGTCATCCATGTAGACCACGATGCCGTGGTGCAGCGACATGTTCTCCGGGTCGGCGTTGCGCGCCGATGGATTTGGCCCGGACCGGAAGGGATTGCTCATGGCCGCATAGCGCGCCCACTCGATCTACGCGTCCATATCCCCGCGATAATCCAGGATCTCGGAGCCGTCGGCCGTCCACAGCAGCACCGAGATCATGTCGGCGTGGCGCGTGAGCGCGTCCCATTGGCGGAACAACTCGCGCGCGGTCGCTTCGATGCCGGCGTCGTCCATGATCTTGAACGGTTTCGGGCTGGTTTCTAGAACGGTTTCGGGCTGGTTTCTAGGGTGATGTTACGGAGTGGTGCTGACATTGAACACTCCTTGCGTGTGAGTGGTGATTCCACTCGAAGATCGCCTCGATCAGAAGCAACACCAGATCTTCTCCAACCGAGAGCGAACAGCGGTTCGCGACTTGCATGTCTCGTCTGACAGTAACCTGCGTGCCTAGGCATAGGCCAGCCTCATGGCCGGCGTCGGCGCGGAGGGCGCCTTCTTGGTGTAGGCCAGAAATCCATCCAGCCGGCGTCCCAGCAGGACCAGAGCGACATTGTGCAGAGATAGTTGGTAGAAATGCAGCCACTCTCCGCGCCGGACGGGTCTGGGAACCGCGGTGGTTTCATCCCCATGCTCTCGAACGGAAGCCAGATAGCCCAGGATATTCTCGTCAAGGGCTAGGATGGCCTCGTCCAGGGTCTCCCGCTTATCCATCAGATTCAGGTCCAGACAGACCGCATAGTACTGTCCGTCGGGGCTTTTTTCAGTATAGCAGCGAAAGGTTTGCTCTGTCATCGGAATCTCCTCCCCAAAGGGCGCCGGCAGCCGTCATGAATTATACCGCAGCTCTCACACAAACCCAAGCCAGACCAAGAAATGAACTTCGAACTCGCGCGTCACGGGCTGCCCGGGGTCAGAGCGAAGTCGAACTCGGCGGTGCGGTTGGAGGGGCCGGACGCGCCGCAGCCGTTCTGGGCCAGCGCCAAGAAACTGTAGTTGACCGCGGGATTGCCCAACACGCCGGCCACGGTGAAGGGGTTGGGCACGTCGTCGCCGATCTGCACGCTGCCGGCGTCGCCGGGCATGAAGTAGGGGGACGCGCCCCGGCGCCCCGCACATGGTTGACAGGCGCGGCCAGGTGATGTATGCTGTATTAAGTAGACACGCGACGTGAGGGGAGGGTTCACCATGCAGGAGTTTGTCAGAAACACAGTCTCTGCGACGCAAGCGCGACTCCGGTTCAACGAGATCATCAAGAAGGCCTCCACGGAGCCGAAACCCATCTTCGTGGAAAAGGCGGGCGCGCCGACCGTTGTGATCCTGTCGCTCTCCCAGTATGAGGAACTGATCCGCGAAGCCAGGATCGGCCGTTTCGTCCGGCTGAGCCGCGTCGCAGGGATAGATGCCGAACGGCAGGGTCTCACGGAGGAGTGGTTAGAAGAAGAGATGGCGCAGGTGCGGGACCGAGTCTACCAGCGGCATTATGGATGAGTCCGATCGGCCCTTGCGGGTGATGGCTGATGCCAACGTCCTGATCGCTGGCATCTTCTTCCCGCGTTGGTTCCATGAGTTCCTGCAACACGCCTTGCGCAACGACTTCAAGTTGGTTTTGACCGGCTACACCATCGAAGAAGCGCGCGAGCGGATGGCAAAGGGCACTCCAGCACAGCAACAAGCCCTTGAGCAGTTCCTGGCTGATTGCGAGTATGAACCCGCGCCGGATCCCAGCCAGACAGAGGTGGAGGCGAACGCCGGATTGGTACATGACCTGACCGCTATCCCGCTTGCGCTGGCGGCTATCAACGCCGGGGTAGACTACCTGGTCACCAACGACAAAGACCTTACCACACAGGACGAAATGACGGCCGTCTTGCGACAGCGACTCCAGCCGATCAGCGTCGGCCGGTTCCTCAAGGAAGTTATGGGGTGGGATAGCAACGAACTGGAAAGAATCAGGCGACGGAACTGGAGCGAGATGCCAGCAATTGCTGCATGACCTGGTGCGCTCACAAAGACCTCCGAGGTTGCGGCTGCCTCGGAGGTCTGCGCGTCACGTGCGCGTCGTGAGCTGCCCGGCGTCAGTCTGAAGGCGCACTCGGCGGCGTGTGAGGAGCGATTTTCAGCGCGCGGCCCACATCATGCCGCGCACCTGGATTTCCAGCGCCTCTGGCACGTCGAAGTCTTTGGCCACATGGCCCAGCGAAGAGTAGAAGACGCGACCCTGGCCCCACATGCGCTTCCACACCACGGGCATCACCGTGCCCTGGATCCAGGGGTGATTGGGTGAATGGAAGACGGTGGTCGCCAATACCTTGTTCGATGGATCCACGTGCATGTAGTACTGCTCGGAGTGCATCTTGAAGTCGGGGATGCCGCGCGTGACCTCATCCTCGTGATCGCTGATGTTGACCTCGTAGTCGGTGACGCCATCGGGGTGCGAGACCCACTGCCCGCCGACCATGAACTGGTACTCGGTGTTGTTGCGGAACGAATCGCCCATGCCGCCATGCCAGCCCGCAATACCCACCCCCCTCTTCACGGCCGCCAGCAAACCCCGTTCCTGGTCACGCGTGATCGTGCCCATGGTCCACACCGGGACGACCAGGCTGAGAGACTGCATCTTGTCCGCGTCGAGATACGCATCCAACGTATCCGAGACTTCGACCGCGAAGCCTTTCGCTTGCAGAATAGGAGCGACGATGTCGGTGCACTGCTTTGGCTCGTGCCCGCCCCATCCGCCCCACACAATCAATGCTTTCTTCATGAGATATCTCCTGAGGACCGATTTCGGATTTCGGATTTCGGACTTGCGTTTGACGCTTGACGTTTGACGCTTCACGCTTCACGCTTGATGCTTCACGCTTCACGTTTGACGCTGGACGTTTGACGCTTCACGTCTCACGTCTCACGTCTCACGTCTCACGTCTCACGTCTCACGCTCCACGCCTCACCCATCCAACTCCCCGTGCTGCAAACCCAAGGGCAGCGCGGCCGGCCGTGCGACGCCGCTGGCGATCTCGACATGCTTGCCGCTGCACGAAGCATCCTCGAACGCGCACATCACATCGAGGATATGGTAGGCCAGGGCGCCGCTGGCGCGGTGCGGCCGGCCTGTGGTCAGCGCATAGGCCATGTCGGCCACGCCGATGCCGCGGCTGTTCTCGGTGTAGCCGTGGGTCCAGGGGATGTCGCTCCAATCCTGCGCGCCCGGCCGCCGCACCCTGACCACGCCCCCGAAAGTGTTCGGGTCGGGCACGACGAGCGAACCGGCCGTGCCGTAAATCTCGATGCGCGGCAGGTTTGCGAACCAGACGTCGAAGGTGGTGATGATCATCCCAACCGCGCCGTTGGCGAAGTCCAGCACGCCCGCGATGTGCGTCGGCGTCTCCACAGGCACGCGCTTGCCGTATTTGGGCTGGCTGGTGATGACGCGTTCCTCAAAGGTGATGCGGGTGGAGCCGGTGACGCGCGCGATCGGCCCCATCAGGTTGACCAACGCGGTCAGGTAGTAAGGCCCCATATCGAGCATCGGCCCGCCGCCCGCCTCGTAGTAGAACTCAGGGTCGGGGTGCCAGTGCTCGTGGCCGTGACACATCATGAACGCAGTCGCGGCGATCGGCTCGCCGATCCACCCATCGTCAATCAGCTTGCGACAGGTCTGGATGCCGCCGCCGAAGAAGGTATCGGGCGCGCAGCCGAGGAGGACCCCTTTCTCCCTGGCCGCAGCCACCGTCCGCGCCCCATCCTCGCGCGTGACCGCCAGCGGCTTCTCGGCGTGGACGTTCTTGCCGGCCGCAATGGCGGCCAGGTTGACCGCCGCGTGCGCCTTCGGAATGGTCAGATTGACTACGATCCTGATGTCGGGGTCCGCCAGGATCTCCTCGACCGTGCAGGCCCTGGGGATGTTGTGTTCGGCCGCTCGGTTTCGGGCGCGGTTCATGTCAATATCGCTGACCGCGACCAGATCGAGGATCGGAAACATGCGACAGCCCTTGATGTAGGCCGGGCTGATGTTGCCGCAACCGATGATTGCGACGGGGATCTTGGAGTGCATCGAGCGAATCTCCTTTTTCACGAATCCAAAGAGCTCTTGCTCCGCGTCCGCTGCAGCGCGTTCTCCGGCACGCGGCGATTGAGCAGATCGAGCGATATGGCGATGACCTCGCGTGCCTCGTCGGCCGTGGTGCAGCCGATCGTCACCAGGTCCTGGTCACGAATGGTGTTCCAGACGAACGCCAGCCCAACCACCGGCAGCAACCGGCCAGCAGCCAGCGGCTTGATGGTCATGACCGGTTTGGCCGCCTTCTGGATGATGCGCATCACCCAGTCCGCCTCGACCTGCATCAGGAACCCGGCCGCGTTGTAGATCTGGATGTACGATTCGACGTCAGCGCCGGTCTTATCCGCATAGACGACCGCCTCTGGCATGTGCGTGGAGAGACCGGGGATCATGCCGCGCGCGCGGATCATGGCCGCGTACTTGTCGTAGTCGCGCAGCGCGCCGCTGATGCGATCAATCAGCGCATCGGTCACGCACTGATGCGGGAAACAGAAGGTCGCATTGAGCTCGACGCATTTGTCGAACACGCGCTCTGGTTCCCCCTCTGGCGGGCCGGCCGGCCGGATGTTGAAGCTGGGGGTGATGATGCGGATGATCTTGCGGCCCCAGCGATCCTCCGCTTGCTTGACTGCGTCTTCCATGTGCGGCGACAGCGGCCCCATGATCGCATCAATGCCGTACTCCAGGAAGACGCCGATGATCGCGGCGATGCGCTCGCGACTCTGCAATTCCTTGATGAACCGGTCCTTGGCCAGGCTGGTGTGCGAGTAGCCCAGGAACCAGTTCGAGCCAATCAATAGTCGCGGCAGGCTGACCCCGCCGACGATGGTGCGCGGGAACTCGGGCATGGTTGCTCCTTTGCGAAAAGTGAAACGTCAGGCGTCAAACGTCAAACGTCATATCACGTCTTCCCACGTCTTGAACATCTGATACACGTTCTCTGGCCGGCCGCCGGGGCCGAACTCACACTGGGCGATGCAGCCGCCATCCCGCCAGAGCGCCGCCTTGACCTGGCGGACCGCGCGATCAATCTCGGCCGGCGTGCCCGACGGGAGAAGGCGCTGCCGGTCGAGCTCGCCCCAAAAGGTGATCTTGCCGGCGAACTGACGGCCCAGCGCCTCGATGTCCATGGTGAAGAGCTGGCAATTGAGCGCGTCCAGCCCCAACTCCACCAGGTCAGCGATGATGGGCGCGATGTAGCCGTCGGAGTGCATGAAGATGGCCTTGCCGTGGCGGTGGGCGATGTCAATGTAGTCTCGATAGAGCGGCTTGAAGAGCCTGCGCCACATGGCCGGCGAGATCAGCAGCGCCCGTTGCGCGCCCCAGTCGTCCATGAAGGTCAGCGCGTCCACCTCGGTCTGCGCCCACAGCTCCATCTGCCTGACGAAGAAGCGGTGCAGCCGGTCGAGAAAGGCGAGCATCTCCGGCCGCTGTTCTGCCAGGTCCAGATAGAGATTCTCCGACTTGCGGTAGAACTGCAAACGTTCGAAGGGCCGCGGGCAGGCGCCGGCGATGACGTACTTGTCGGTCCCGCGGCAGAAGGCATTCACCGCGTCCACATCCACCGTGAGCAGTTCTTCGGGGAAGCGGATGGCATCGGCCTGCGCCCAGTCGGCCAGGGCCGGCGTCTTCACCTCGCCGTGAACGCCCGCCTGCACGTTCTCGAAGACGCAGCCCCACTCGTCCACGAAGGTCCCGACCACGTAGGGGTCGCCTTGCCTCGCTGGCTGGCTGCGCAGACACGCCGGCGCGCCGACGATGTCGTCGGGGAAGCGGCGCTGGATTTCGGCCAGTTGGTCGGGGTAGTGCGCCGCGGCCCACGGCAGGGTCCACAGTTGTCTCGGCGCACGCCGCGGGGAGCGGAATTCGAGAGTCTGCTTGACCAGATCACGCGAGGTTGAGGTCATCATGGCTCCGATTGCAAATGGCTGTTTGCAATTTGCTATCTGCTGCTCGCTGCCGGGCTCAGTCGTTCTCCAACAACTCCAGCGTCGCGCCCAGCTTCTCGATGCCGTCTACATAGGCATAGCGACCGCCCTTGTACTCGCCCTTCTGCACCAGCGGGATGCCCAGGTCATCGAGCAGCGCCAGCTTCTCCGCCATGCCCTTGATGCGAAACGCGATGTGGTGCAGGCTGTCGCCATGTTGGTCGAGCTGATCGCCCCAGGTGCTCGGCCTGTCAATTGGCTCGATCAGCTCCAGCGAGACCTGGCCCAGCCTGAAGAAGGCCAGCCTGGCGCGCGCGGGGGTCGGTTGGCCCCGATAGCGGATTTGCGTCTCGGCTGCGGATGCTGTCTCCCGAATCTCGGGCGCCGGCACGCCCAGCAGATCAGCCCAGGCGCGGGCTTTGGCTTCGATGTCGCTGGTCACGATCGCCACCTGGGTGACGATGTCTGTGCCAAGATCACGATCAGACATACGTTGTCGCTCCTTAGGTTGTTTTCGCCAGAAACTCTCTGACTGCCGTCATGTATGCCTCGAATTGATCGCGGCGGATGTTGTGGCCGGCGTCCACGATATGCGCGACCTGGCCGTGCTGCATCAGGCTGACCGCTTCGGCGGCGACCTCCGGGGTGACAATGGCGCCCTGGACCGGATCGGCGGCGATGAGGAGCGCGGGACAGACGATGCGCCGCGCAACCTCTCGCCAGGGCAGCCGCGGCGCAGTGATGTACTGCGTCACCTCCGGGCTGACCTGCTGCTTGGCGACGATCCAATCGGTAAACTCCTCGTCGGCCCACTTGGGCTGCTCACGCTTCCGCTGCGCAATCAGTTTGGCTGTGGGCATGGCTTTGCGGTCGAGGATATCCTTCCGCCACTCGGCGGCCCGCGCGGCCTGTTCCTGGGGCGTTCCCTCGCCGTTTCCTGGCCGCCAGGGCGGGTCTTCGAGGACTACGCCGCTCACCAGGTCGGGGTAGAGCGCCGCGACGGTCGCCGCCACGCCCCCGCCCATCGAGTGGCCGATCAAGACCGGCCGCTCCAGGCTCAGCCCGCTAATCAGCCCGGCCACGTCGGCGGCGTGATCCTGCGGCGCATAGCCGGTCGCCGGTTTGTCGGACAGCCCGTGACCGCGCGCATCCGGCAGGATCAGATCATAGTCGCCGGCCAACGCCTGCGCCACGCGCGGCCAGCACAGGCCGCTGTCGGTGATGCCGTGGAGGAGGACCAGCGAAGGCGAGCGCCGCGGCCGGTCATGGCGTTCGGTGCGGTAGTAGTGGATGCGGATGCCGTTGGTGAGGATGCCGGCGCCAACGAGGGTGTACATGACTTCTTTTCCTAGAACGGCCACGCGGCCAGCAGCCGCAGCAGAGGCTCTGCGCCGCTGGCTTGCAGCGCGGTCTTCACCTCATCAGGGGTGCGCCGCCGGCCCGGCCACTCGGTCTGGCCGGACGCCAGACGAGCGACCAGCCGGCCCACGCCGGCCGCGGCCAGGCGAACCGAAGCGATGTTGACTTTATCCAGCGTGTCGGCGGCCGTGTGCCCCCAGCCGCGGCCGGCGGCCCTGTCGCCGGTCGTGACGATAAAGGCCGCCGGCACGCCGGCCAATGTGAAGGGCAGATGATCGGAGAAAGGTACGAGATGCTCCACCACGTCGAGCTCTGCGGCCAGCTCGACGCCGAGCGAGCGAAACAAAGGCGCCAACTCGCTGCAGTTCTGCAGGTTCAGACCCAGCCGGCTGCCCGCGGCCACGCAATCCAGGTTGAAGAAGAACCGAATGCGATCCATCTCGGCCTCGTGCGCCGCGGCGTAGGCGTAGGAGCCGACCATCCCCAGCTCTTCCACGCCGAAGCAGATGAAGCGCACGCCGCAGGACATCGGCTCGATCAGCGGCCGGCCAGAGCCCGCTCGCAGCCCCGCAAGCACGCGGCCGACCTCGGTCACAGCCGCCACGCCCGAAGCGTTGTCAATCGCAGCCTGGGCGATGTCGTGTCCGTCGAGATGGCCGCCCACCAGGATCAGCGGGGCGGTCGGGTCGGCGGCCGGCAGCTCACCGATGACGTTCCACGATTCGCCGCGCCACAGCCGGTTGTCCAGGCGCAGATGCAGCCGCACCTGGCCGTTCCCCCGCGCCCACCGTGCCAGCTCCAGCCCCACCTCTTGGGCGATGCCGACGCTCGGCAGCGCCTGGTCGAGCGCGCCGTCCTGGTCCAGCGCCAGGCTGCCGGTGGGCGCCAACATACCGGGCTGATCGTCGGCAAAGATGAAGGCCAGCGCGCCCGCCTGTCTGGCCCGGATGTACTTCTCGAGCCGGTGCATCGGCCGCTGACCGGCCGCCGCGCCGCTCCGGGTCAGAACGATCTTGCCGGCCACAGCATCTCCTGCGGCCGCGAAGTCCGCTTCCGCGCCATAGCCCAGATCGAGCATCTCCCCCGCCAGATCACATGCCGGCGCGTAGGGCAGCGCCAGGCAGGGATAAGCGCGCTCTGCTGGCGCGGTCATGGCCAGGCTGGCGCCGCCGCGCTCCCAGGCGACGCAGGGGAAAGGCTCCAGGCGCACATCGCTGAGGCCATAGCCGCGCCACCAATCAGCCACCATCTCCGCGGCGCGGCGGTACGCCTCGCTGCCGGCGAAACGACCGCCGCATTGCAGACAAAGCGTCTCCAGGTTCCGTGCAATCGCGTCGCTGGCCCATACCTCGCCGCAAATGGCGCGATCCAACGCAGACAGATCGCTTGGGTTCATGCGCATCAGTCTATCTCTATCTCCCGTCCCTATCTCATCGTCTGCTGCGGGTCGAGGGCGTCGCGCAGGCCATCGCCGAGCAGATTGAAGCCCAAGACGGTCAGCATGATGGCAAAGCCGGGGAAGAAAACCATGTGCGGGTCGGTGCGCAGAAACGGAATGCCGTCGCTGATCATGGCGCCCCACTCAGGCGTTGGCGGCTGGGCGCCCAGGCCGAGGAAGCCCAGGGCCGCGGCGAACAGGATCGCGCCGCCGATGCCCAGGGTCGCCTGGACGATGAGGGGCGAGAGGCTGTTCGGGAAGATGTGGAGGAACATGATGCGCCGGTCGCGCGCACCGACCATGCGCGCGGCGACGACGAACTCGCGCTCGCGCAACGAGAGCACCATCGAGCGCATGACGCGCGCATAGCCCGGGATGCCGACCACGGCGACCGCCAGCATCGTGTTCAACAGGCCCGGCCCGCGCACCGCGACGATCGCGATCGCCAGCAGGATGCCGGGGAAGGCGAGCAGCACGTCCATCACCCGCATGATCACGGAGTCGGCCGCGCCGCCCAAGTAGCCGGAGAGCATACCGAACACCACGCCAACTGCACTCGCGCTCGCAACCACCGCCAGGCCAACCAACAACGAGATGCGTGCGCCGTGGGCGATGCGTCGCAGCATATCACGGCCCAGGCGGTCGGTGCCGAAGGGATGGTCCAGAGACGGCGCCTGGCGCGATTCAGCCAGGTTAGAGTCGGTTCGCGGGTCGTAGGGGCTGACCACCGGCGCGCCGACGGCCACCAGGATGATGAAAAGGACAACAGCGAGTCCCACGCGGCCGCTCCAACTGGCCACCAGGCGTCGCATTGCATCGCGAAAGAGGCCGCGCGACCGGCGCGGGGTAAGTTGGGTGTCGGCAAGAGTAGATGATTCGGTGATCATGCAGATCCTTGAAAGGCGGGTGGGCCGGCAGGTTGGCAGGTTGGTAGGTTGGTAGGTTGGCAGGTTGGTAGGTTGGTAGGTTGCCAAGTTACCAATCTACCAGGTTACCTGTACCTGATGCGCGGATCCAAATAGGCATATGAAATATCCACTAACAGGTTGACGAATACATAGATCGTCGCGCTGACGAGCACCGCGCCCTGGACGATGGGGTAATCGCGCGCCAATATGGCGCGATAAGTCCACAGCCCCATGCCGGGCCACGAGAAGATCGTCTCGGTGAGGATCGCGCCGCCCAGCAGGCCGCCGAGCTGCAGGCCGATCACCGTCACCACCGGCAGCAGCGCGTTTTTGAGCGCATGGCGGATGATGACGATGTGGTCGGCCAAGCCCTTTGCGCGCGCGGTGCGCACGTAGTCCTGGCGCATCACCTCCAACATGCTGGAGCGCGTCAAGCGGGCCAGAATCGGCATGATGACGGTGCTGAGCACAACCGAGGGAAGGATCAGATGCCAGACGGCATTGGCGAACAGCTTGAGATCGCGCATCAAGAGGGTGTCAATCAGCATGAAACCGGTGCGCACGTCCACCATCAACTCGGCATCCAGGCGACTGCTGGGCGGGAGGATTTTGCGGTTGACCGCCAGCGCATAGATGAGCATCAACGCCAGCCAATAGATCGGCATAGAGACGCCGATGAGAGCCGCAAACATGGCGCCGATGTCAATCCAGGAGTTTTGTTTGATTGCGGAAATGATCCCGATGCCCACCCCCAACACGATTCCGATGAACATGCCGAGGACGACCATCTCGATGGTGCCAGGCAACCGCTGTTTCAACTCATCCATCACCGGCGTGTAGCCGATGATAGACTTGCCCAGGTCGCCGCGCAACACGCGGCCCATCCACTCGATGTATTGGATGTAGATCGGCCGATCGAAGCCCATCTCGCGACGCACACGGGCGACGTCTTGGGCGTTGGCGCGTTCGCCCAGCATGACTATCACCGGATCGCCGGGGATCATACGGATCAGAAAGAAGACGACCAGGGATACGCCGATCAAGACAGGTATCAGCGCCAGCAGGCGGCGCACGATGAATTGGGCCAAGGCAAGCTCCGGGACAAGGTTCAGGCGTCAGGCGTCAAGCGTCAGGGATCAGGCGCGAAACGTCGCGCGCCTGATCCCTGGTCGTCATCAGCGGACAGCAAATTGCAGATTGCAAATTGCAGACTGGAAATTGCAGATCGCAACGGGCAGTTCGCTGCTTGCTGCTTGCCCTTTGCTACTTGCTATTTGCCCTTTGCTATTTCTTACCCATCCACAGATTCTCGTACCACGAGCGGAAGACCACCGGGACGTAGCCCTTGACCTCGGTGCGGAAGACGGCGGTACCCTTGGCCCAGACGACGGGGACGCGCGCCACGTCATCATGGATCAGCTTCTCGGCCTCTTTGTAGGCCAGCTCGCGCTTCACCGGATCGGCTTCGACACGCCCCTTGATCAGAAGCTCCGCCACCTTGTCATTGGGATAGCAGTCTTCCTTGTTGGGCTGCCCGACGGGATGATAGAAGTGCCACCCCAGGTAGTTGTCGGGGTCGCCGTTGTCGGAACCCCAGCCCAGCATCCACATCGGGAACTTGCCTTCCAGGCGATCCGCCAGATAGGCGCCCCAGTCCTTGGTCTTCAGGTTGACCTTGATGCCCACCTTGGCCAGGTCGGCTGCGATAGCCTCGCCGATCGCCTTGGAGTCAGGGAAGTAACCGCGGATGACGGGGATGTACCAGAAATCGGTCTCGAAGCCGTTGGGCAACCCAGCCTTGGCCAGAAGCTCCTTGGCCTTGGTGGGGTTGTACTCGTGCGGCTTGACATCTGGGTTGGAACCGAGAATGGTCGGCGGCTGGAACGAGCCGGCCAACTCGCCGTAGTCACCATAGAACGGCTTGATCAGCGCGGCCCAGTTGACGGCATGGGCGATCGCCTGGCGTACTTCGAGCTTGTCGAACGGCTTGGTGCACTGCTGGAACGCGATGTAGCCAGTGCTCAGCGACGGCAGCACGTTGACCATCAGGTTCGGATCCTTCACCGCCGCCGCCAGGTCGGTTTGAGCCAGATCGGCTTGCTGCACTGTGCCGGCCTTGAGCTCAGCGAAGCGTGCGGAGTTGTCGGGGATCGAGCGGTAGATCAGCCGGGCCAGGCGCGGCGGGCCGCCCCACCAGGCGTCGTTGCGCTCCAGAGTGATCTTGCTGTCCTTCACCCATTCGACGAACTTGAACGGCCCGGTTCCCACAGGCTTGCTGGCTGGCGTGCCGTACTTGTCGCCTTGCGCTTCCACTTCCTTCGGGTCTACCATCGAGAAGACGCCGCAGAGCGACAGCTTGGTGGGCAGCACGGCTGTCGGATTGGCCAACGTGAACTGGATGGTGAACTCGTCAACCACCTTGATGTCGGTGATGGCGTAGTCCTTGCCGAATTCCTTGGTGTAGTATTCGAACTTGCGGCCGAAGCGGAACTTGTTCTCCGCGTCGCGCCAGCGATCCATGTTCCACTTCACGACCTCGGCGTTGAACGGGTTGCCGTTGTGGAACTTGACGCCCTTGCGCAGGTAGAAGGTCCACGTCTTGCTGTCTTTGGTCTCCCAGCGTTCGGCCAGCCAGGGGATGGGCTTGGTGCTGGTTCCCGCCAGACGGGTGAGCGGTTCATTGATCTCGCAGATCACGCGCCACGACTCGCCGTCGGTGGCTGGGCCCGCGTCCAGCGTCACTGTGTCGCCGCCGCGACCGACCACCAGCGTCCCGCTCAGTTCTTGCGGCGCGGGCGTGATGTTCGGGGTCACTTCGACCTTGCGCTCGACGATCTTCTCAACGACCTGGGTCTGAACCACAGGCTTCTCGACAACCTTCTCCTTCTCGACGACGACCGTCTCCTTGATCACCTTCTCTACCACCTGCGGCGTAGGCGCAGCGCAGGCGGTCAGCAGCAGTGACAGGATCGTCAGGAGGCTGATAGTGGCCAACAGGCGTTTCATCTTGGTTTCTCCTTCCATAGAGAGTTCAGGACATGGTGCGAAACAGGTCGAACCGTACCGAGCGGACTTCTAGCAAGCGCGCAGTTGATCACCCCCTTTCCCAACGGCTGGAAATCGCGACATCTCAACGTAGGCGATGCGCGCCGATGGGGACCCGGCCACGCCGCCTGAGTGAAGCATAGCCTCAGTAGATCACAGATTCATGCTCCAAGCGGGTCCATGACCCGCCGGATCACGGATCCGGCCTGAGCAACTGCAATTCACTGAGCCTGATTATCACCTAGACGGCGTTAGTTGTCAAGCTTACAAATGATCGTACAGCAATTCCAAATGTGGTTTGGCGGCGGCGCATCGGCGTGGTAAAATAGCTTTCTGTCGTCGCTCCATCCTCAACAGGAGTAGCAGATGAGTACCGACCTCTCGCACGCCAAGCTCACGGCGTTGCTCGCCACCACCTTTGCGGCGTTACCCGAGCATCGGCGGGGCCAGAACTGTGTCTATACGCTGGCCGATGCGGCCTGGGCCGCGTTCACCGTCTTCTTCACCCAAGCCCGTTCCTTCCTGGCACGCCGACGGGATGCCCGCCGGTCGAATGGGCGCGCCAATGCGACCACGCTATGGGGCGCCCACCAGACGCCGAGCGACCCGCAGACCCGCAACTTGCTCGATCCCCTGGCGTCCGAGCGCTTCTATGCGCCGTTCGCCATCATCCTGCAGCGGCTCAAGGCGGGAGGCTACTGGCAGGCGTACCAGGCCTTCGCCAATAACCTCTT
>VGOD01000125.1 GCA_016876015.1 Chloroflexota bacterium | reverse complement strand
CCAGGTCCTCGCCTCGCACCTGGTCAAGCAGGCCGC
This sequence comes from Chloroflexota bacterium, assembly GCA_016876015.1. Classification (GTDB taxonomy): domain Bacteria; phylum Chloroflexota; class Anaerolineae; order CG2-30-64-16; family CG2-30-64-16; genus VGOD01. The sequence goes on along the minus strand of VGOD01000125.1, from coordinate 16,653 downwards.
GCACGCGCCTGAGTTCCGCCAGGTCATAGTCAAAGACTCGGGATTTGGCCTCCCATGCCAGGTGACAATTGGGCAGCAATTCGATGCCGACAGCATCAAAGCCGAGCATCTTGGCTGTCAAAAGCGTCGTACAAGATCCTGCAAAGGGATCGCACACCACCTCGCCAGGTGCTACACCGAACTCGCCCATCAGCCTTTCAACCAACGTGGCTGAGAAGCCTTCGCGATAGCTGACCCAACTGTGCAGCATCTCAGTCTTGTTGGCCTGAAAACTGACCAACTGGCGATTGAACAGATCGGTCTCGTCGAGAAGATGACCGAATCGCCGCTCCAGATCCAGGCGCGCATCGTCACGGCTTATCCTGCCATGCGAGAAGCCATCTACCGTCAGATCATCCGGCTGCGCCGGCGTCGCCCAATCGGCGAGCAAAGAGAGTTGTTGGTTGCGCATGGGTCGCGCTCCTCCTCCACATTCTACCATGAACCTCCAGAAAGCGTTGAATGCGGAGACCTCTCATGTTTCTGAGTATCCTGACAAGTCTGCGCGTCCACAGGTTCGTGGTATAATGACCGCCATGAGAATCCAAATCCGCGGCGCGCGCGAGCACAACCTGCAAGGCATAGACGCGGAGATCGGCGACGGGCTGACGGTCGTCACGGGGGTCTCCGGCTCCGGCAAGACTTCTCTCGTCTTCGATACCGTGTACCACGAAGCCCGCCGGCGCTTCCTGGAGGTTTTCTCGCTCGGCTCGCCAGAGCTGCAGCTCGCGCCGGCTGATGTGGAGACGATCACCGGTCTGGGGCCAGCCGTGGCTGTAGGGCAGAATCTGCTCAACCGCAACCCGGCCTCCACGTTGGCGACAGCGTCAGGGCTGCATCCGTTTTTCCGGTTGCTCTATGCCCGTTTCGGGGAGCGCCGCTGCGCGCATTGCGGCGCAACGCTGGCCGTGCTGACCGCAGACGAAATCGTGGAGCGGTTGACCTCTGCGGCCGAACGCGGTCCCCTGACCGTGTGCGCGCCCCTGTTGCGCGGGGTGACGGGCAGCCATCGCGCGCTCCTCGGCTTTCTGGCGCAGCAGTTCGCCGGGGACGACATCCTGGTGGACGGCCGCGGCCTGGCGGCCCTTCACGCGACCCCTCGCGGCCTCGCCCCCGACAAACCGCATGATGTCGAGGTGGTGATCAGCCGCTGGAACGGCCCGGTCGCCGCGAGTGAAGCGCGCACGGCTTGCGAAACCGCGGCCATGCTCGGAGTGAATGCGCTGGTCGTGCGCAGCGACGGCCGCGAAGCCGTGCTCTCACGCGCGGCGGTCTGCGCAGTCTGCGGGGCCTGGTTTGGCGACCTTGCGCCGGTGCACTTCAGGATGCCGTGTCCCATCTGCGCCGGCGCGGGCTGCGAGCAATGCTCGCAGACCGGCCTCCACCCCCAGGCCGCGGCCGTCCGGTGGCGCGGCCTGCGGCTGCCCGACCTGTTGGCTCGCTCTGTCGAAGACGCGCAGCGGCTTTTCACAGATGCGGAACTGCCGGCTTCCGCGAACCGGCTGGCGGACGAGATCGGCCGGCGGTTGGACGCGCTGGCGACCGTCGGGCTGGGCTACATCGCGCTGGATCGTCCTTCGCCCACGCTGTCGCGCGGGGAGGCGCAGCGGGTGCTGCTGGCCGTCGCCCTGACGAGCCGGCTGGAGGACGTCCTGCACGTGCTCGATGAGCCGACCATCGGCCTGCACCCCGCGGATGTGTCCCGGCTCCTGCCGGCCTTTCGACAACTCCCAGGGCCGACGATCTATGTCGAGCATGACCGGATGGCGGCGGCCGCGGCCGACCAGGCGCTTGATCTCGGCCCAGGCGCGGGAGGTCAGGGCGGCCGGCTGCTCTTCAGCGGCCCGCCGGCCGGTCTATGGGAAGCGGACACGCCGACCGGCCGCTACTTCAGTCTGACCGAGCGGGTCGCGCGGCCGCCGCAACGCGCTGCACCCGATCGCTTCCTCGTCGTGCGCGGCGCGCATCTGCGCAATCTGCGCGAGATTGACGTGCGCATCCCCCTGGGCCGCCTCACCGTCATCACCGGCGTGTCCGGGTCAGGCAAGAGCACCCTGGTGGAGGATGTGCTGGCCGCCTCACTGCAGGAACGGCGGCCGGTGGGCTGCCGGGCGATCGAAGGGCCGCACGTGGCAGCGCTCATGGTGAACCAGGACCCGATCGGGGTCAATCCGCGCTCCAACCCCGCCACCTACACAAAGCTATCCGACGCCATCCGCGACTACTTCGCCGCGGCGACCGGTCTCTCGCCTTCCCACTTCTCGTTCAACCGTCCCGAAGGCGCCTGCCCGACCTGCGAAGGCATGGGTGCGGTCGAGATCACCATGCGCTATCTGCCCTCCACCTGGATGCCGTGCAGCGCGTGCGAGGGCCAACGCTTCTCCGATGAGGTGCTATCTGCCCAGGCGACATTGGGGGGCAACCAGCTTTCGATCGCCGATCTCTACCGGCTGAGCGTCAGCCAGGTCGCGGAGCTGTTGGCCAAGACGCGCGACCTGCCCCCGACCATCGGTCGCGCCGGCCGGTCAATCCTCCAGGCGTTGTGCGATGTCGGCCTGGGCTATCTGCCGCTCGGCCAGCCCTCGCCCACCCTCTCGGGCGGCGAGGCGCAGCGCGTCAAACTGGCGAAGTACCTGGGCCGCGGGTCGCTGGCCGGCCGGCTGATCATCCTGGATGAGCCGTCCACCGGCCTGCACGCCCAGGATGTGGCCGGCCTGCTGAACGTGCTCGACCGGCTCGCGCGCCGCGGCGCGACCGTGATCATCGTCGAGCACAACGCTGACATCATCCGGGCGGCCGATTGGGTGGTGGATTTGGGGCCAGGCGCAGGGCCGGCCGGCGGACGCCTGCTCTACGCGGGCCCGGCCGACGGGCTGGAGCGCGTCGAGGAATCGGTCACGGGCCGCGGCCTGCGCGATGAGGCGGCGGTGCGTCCAATGTCCGCTCCCCCCAAACCTCTTTCGCTGCCCGGGCAGGGGGACCAGGGCCATGAGAGAGGTCAACCCGCCGGCGTCATCAGCATCCGCGCCGCGGCTGCCAACAACCTCAAGCGCGTGGATGTTGACTTCCCCAAAGGCCGGCTCACGGTCGTCACCGGCGTGTCAGGCTCGGGCAAATCCAGCCTGGTGGCCGACGTACTCGAGGCCGAAGCCCGGCGGCGCTTCCTGGACACCCTCTCGATGTACGAACGGCAGAGCACGCGCGAAGGTCCGGAAGCGCCGGTGGAGAGCCTCTCGGGCCTGGGCGTCACCGTCACGATCGGGCCAGAGAGACGGATGTACAACCGCCGCGCGACCGTGGGCACAGCCACCGAGATCGCGCATCGTCTGGCCGTCCTGTTGAGCTGGCGCGGGGAGCGGGCCTGCCCCGAATGCGGCGCGGCGTTGCACCGGACGACCGGCCGCGGCCCGGCTGGTTCAACGCAGACCTGGGTCTGTTCGCGTTGCGCTGCGACCGCCCCTGTGGCGCAGCCCAGGCATTTTTCCTCCTCCACCTATGCCGCGGCCTGCCTGACGTGCCACGGCGTAGGCACGCTGCAGAAGCCCAACCCCAGCAAATTGATCATCCATCCCGAAAAGCCGCTGTGCGCCGGGGCCATGTATTCGCCTGGCTTCTTCCCGAAAGGCTTTTTGGGCGAGCCGCTGAACAGCGGCTACGACCTGGTGCAGGCGCTGGCCGCGCGCTACGGCTTCGACCCCTTTGCCACACCGTGGAACGCCATGACGCCAGAAGCGCAACACGCCTTCCTGTTCGGCGACCCCAAGCCGATGTCCGTCACCTTCCGCAGCCGGTCGCAGATGCACACGCGCGAAGCGACCTTCCCCGGCTTCTACGGGTGGATTCGCGATTGGGATGTGGGCGGCACGTACACCGACACTCAATCCTGCCCGCAATGCCGGGGCGCACGCCTGCGGCCCGAATATCTGGCCGTGACACTGGGCGGGTTCAACGTCCACGAGTTGAGCGAGATGCCGCTGGCCGCGCTGCACCGCGTCGTGGCTGGGCTGTCGCCAACTATCGAGCTATCCAGAACCGAAGCCCCTCCCGCGGCCGATCCGGCCGGAGTCAACGACGAACCGCTGAACATGGGCGAGAGCACCCAGTCCCGACTGGTCGGGCCGGCCCTGCGGACCGTTCAGCGGCGTCTCCGCTTTCTGCTGCAAGTCGGCCTGGGCTACCTGCATCTGGAGCGGCCCACGGCGACCCTCTCGGCCGGCGAGGCGCAGCGGGTGAAGCTGGCAGGGCTGTTGGGCAGCGGCCTGACCTCGCTTACGGTGCTGCTGGACGAGCCGACACGCGGCCTGCACCCTTCGGAGGTGGATGCGCTGCTGGCCGCGCTGGCTGCGCTGCGCGACGAAGGCAACACGGTGATCATGGTCGAGCACGACCTTCAGGCAATCTCTGCGGCCGATCATCTGGTGGACATGGGGCCGGGGGCCGGAGTCGAGGGCGGCCAGATCGTTGCGCAGGGCGCGCCCGCGGCGGTCGCCCAGGCTGATACGGTCACGGCGCGCTGGCTGGCTGGCAAACGATCGGCCGACGCACGGCGATCCCGGCGCACGCCGTCGGGCTGGATGGTCGTGTGCGGGGCCAGGGCCAACAACCTGTCCGGCGAGGACGTGCACCTGCCGTTGGGCGTGTTGGTCGGGCTGTGCGGCGTGTCCGGCTCTGGCAAGAGCACTCTGCTGATAGACACCGTGGGCCGGGCGCTGGCCCCCAAGAAGCAAACCACTTCGGTCGCGTATGAGCCGGTCGAGCCGGGCCGCCACGAGGCGATCGAGGCCGCGCCGTCACGCGCGTTGGTGGTGGATCAGACGCGCAGCGGATCGGCCAGCCCCATCGCGTTCCTCGACCTGGAGCGTCCGTTGCGCGGCCTGTTCGCAGACAGCGAAGACGCCCGCGGCCTGGGGCTGGACGAACGGCGGCTGGCGCGCGGCTGCTCGGCCTGCGGCGGCCAGGGCGCTCTACGCGTCGACATGGGTTTCCTGCCGCCGATTCACACGCCTTGCGAGGCGTGTCACGGCTCCGGCTTTCTGGCCGAGGCCTGGGAAGTGCGCCTTCGTGGGGTCAGCCTGCCAGAGGCGCTCGCGCTGACGATTGATCAGGTCTATGCGCTCTTCGGCGACGAGCCAGGGCTGGCGCGGCCGCTGGCCGCCGCACGCGAGGTGGGGTTGGGCTATCTGGCGCTGCGGCAGCCCGGCTACGCGCTCTCGGGCGGCGAGGCGCAGCGCCTCAAGATCGCGGCCGAGCTGTGTCGCCGGGCCCCGGCCGCCACGCTCTATCTGTTGGATGAGCCGACCGTGGGTCAGCACCTGGAGGATGTGGAGCGGCTGGCCGCGGTGTTGCATCGGCTGGTGGAGGAGGGTCACACCGTCGCGGTGATCGAGCATCATCCCCATCTGCTGGCTGCGTGCGATTGGCTGGTGGAGCTGGGCCCCGGCGGCGGGCCAGACGGCGGCCGGGTGATCGCCAGCGGCCCGCCTGAAACGATCAGCCGCGGCCGCACCCCCATCGCGGCCTACCTGCGCCCCATCCTGGCGGAGGATGCATCATGACCGCGCCAAACCCCGCATGGACGCCGCTCCTGCTGGCCGATCCTTCGCCCTGCCTCCGCCGGCTCGTCCTGGTCGAGCTGCTGAGCCAGGCGCAGCCAGCCCGTCCTGAAAATCGCCGCCCGCCGCTCCGGTATCGAGGCTGTGCGAAGCCTCCTTTCAGGATCAGCCGGTCTCTGCCGCCGACGACCAAACCGGCTAAAGCCTCGAATCCACCCCGCATGTTTGTCATGCGCCGTCCCACAGGGAGGCTTCGCACCCTGGACTGCATGGCGCAGCCAGGGCAGGCTGGCGCCGCGGCCGGCATGAACGACTGTCCTGAAAACCGCCCGCCAAGTGCGGGGCGCTTGGCGGGTTTCATCTCGGAGATTGACGAACTGACTGGAGCGATGGAGACGGACCGGCTGGCCATCGGCCTGCTGGCGCGGCAACAGGCCGATGGCTCCTGGCAGGGGGCAGACCTGGACATGCAGAGCGATCCCCTGCGCGCCACGACGCAGGCGCTCCTGCGGCTTGGCTACCTGGGCTTCGCCAAAGAGCATCCGGCCGTGCAGCGCGGAGCCGAATACATCTTCTCGGCGCAGCAGTTGGATGGCTCCTGGCCGCTGCCCGGCGCAGACGATGAGGAGGAGGGCGAACGCTACTCGATGATCCCACTCCAAACCGCGCTGCCGCTGCGCGCTTTGGCTGCCTGCGGCCTGGCCACCGACCCGCGAGCCGAGCGGGGCTTCGAGTGGCTGCTGGCCCAGCGACTGCCTGACGGCGCCTGGCCCACGGGGATCGCCGCGGGTGTGCACGGCTACGTGGCCGGGTATCGCAGGCTGGCGCATTCGCGCTGGGGCTGTCGTTCCAACACCACGGGCGCGCTCATCTGCCTGGCCTTGCACCCCACGCGGCGCAGCGACCCCGCGGCGCGGCGCAGCCTCGATCTGCTGCTCGGCCGCGAGACGCGCGAGGTGCACGCTGTGGGCTTCGAGGTCGCCCGCATCATCGGCGCGGAGCCGACGCGCGGCTTTCTCACCTACTATGCTCGGTTCGACAGCGCGCTGCTTTTGGACTTGTGTTGGCGGATCGGCGCATCGGCCGCAGATGATCGCGTGGCCGATCTGGCAGGCTTCGTAGGCAAGCTCCAGGGGGCCTATGGGCTGTGGGAATATGCCAGCCGGCCGCAGGCGTCGCGCTGGGTGAGCTTCGACATCTTGCGTTCGCTGTCTCGGCTCGGCGGCCCGGCGGCGTGGATCAGCCTGGAGCCGCGCACCCCCTTCCGTCCCTATCCCCGCCAGACCCGGCGATAGTGCCCTGTCCTGGCGAAGCCAGGGGAAGCCTCCCTGTGGGATTGACCGGCGGCGAGGCTACACATTCAGATCCACCAGCTCGCCGGTGGCTGAGTAGATCACGCGTTCAGCGATGTTGGTGGCCCGATCCGCCACGCGTTCGATCTCGTGAGCGATCTGCAAGAGATAGGTGCCAAAGCCGATCAGCCGCGGGTTCTCCAGCATGTAGCTGAGGATGACGTTGAACGTTTGCTTGTAGAGCGCATCCACCTGGTCATCCGCTTTGCAGACGGCGTCCGCCTCTGCCCGATCATGGGTCGCGTAGGCGTGCAGGCCGCGATCCAGCATCGTCAGCGCCATCTGGCCCAGGCGCGGCAGGTCACAAAGCGACATGGACATGGGGGACTGGAACATGCGCAGATGCGTGCCCGCAATCTTCTTGCCGTGATCGCCGATGCGCTCGAGATCGTTCGAGACCGTCAGCGCGGAGACGATCGCGCGCAGGTCACGGGCCACCGGCTGCTCGGTCGCCAGTAGTCCATAGCATTCAGCCTCCACATCGAAGCGCAGGCGGTTGATGGAGGCATCCGCGGCGATCACCTCGCGCGACAGGTCCATGTCGCCGCTGGTCAGCGCATCGAGCGCGCGGGCCACCGCGGTGCGCGCCAGGCTCCCCAACTGCAGGACGTCCTCGTCCAACTGCGCCAACTGCTTTCCGAAATGCGCACGCAGGCTGGCTGGCATCGTTCACTCCTCTCAACCTCAACCTTAGCCTCAACCCTAACTTTAACCTCAACCTCACCCATATCGGCCGGTCACGTAATCCTCGGTGCGTTTGTCTCTGGGCCTGGTGAAGACCGTCTTCGTCGGCCCCACCTCGATCACCGTGCCTGAGCTGCGATCGTCCGTCAGCATCATCATGGCGGTGACATCGGAGGCGCGCGCGGCCTGCTGCATGTTGTGCGTCACGATCATGATGGTGTATTCCTTCGCCAGCTCCCGCATCAGGTCCTCGATGCGCAGGGTGCTGATGGGATCGAGAGCCGAGCACGGTTCATCCATCAGAATCACCTGCGGCTTGACCGCGATGACGCGCGCGATGCAGAGCCGCTGCTGCTGGCCCAGCGAGAGCTGCAAGGCATCCTGACGCAGGTTGTCCTTGACCTCGTCCCACAGATCGGCCGCGGCCAGACTGGCCTCCACCATGTCGGCCAGCGAACCGTTACGCGCCAGGCCAAGCACCCGCGGGCCAAACGCGACGTTGTCGAAAACGGACTGCGGGAACGGGTTCGGCCGCTGAAACACCATGCCCACGCGACGCCGCAGGTCCACCACATCCGCGCCAGGCGCGTAGATGTCCTCACCGTCGAGCAATACCTTGCCCATCACACGCGCGCCGCGAATGGTATCGTTCATCCGGTTCAGACAGCGCAGCAAAGTGGACTTGCCACAGCCTGATGGCCCGATCAGCGCGGTGATCCGGCGTTCCGGGATCGTGATCGAAACATCGCGCAGCGCCTGCTTCTCGCCGTAGTAGAAGCTGAGGTTTTCCACCTGCAGCTTGTCGTTCATGGTCGCGCCTCTCACCCAAATCGCCCTGTGATGTAATCCTCGGTGCGCCGATCGCGCGGGGTGGTGAAGATCTCTTTGACCGGCCGGGATTCGATCAGATCGCCCAACAGAAGGAACGCCGCGTGATCGGCCACCCGAGCAGCCTGCTGGGTGCTGTGCGGCACGATGATGATGGTGTAGCGTTGTTTGAGCTCGTGAAGCGATTCTTCGACCTTCGCCGTGGAGATCGGATCCAGCCCCGAAGTGGGCTCGTCGAGGAGCAGTACCTCTGGCTCCAGCGCCAGGCTGCGCGCAATGCAGAGGCGCTGCTGTTGGCCGCCGGAGAGCGCGTTGGCCGGCCCGTCGAGCCGATCCTGCACCTCGTCCCACAGCGCAGCCTGATGCAAGCTCTGCACCAACAGCTCCTCCAGGCGTCCGCGATCGCGCACGCCGGCCAGCTTCGGGCCATACAGGACGTTCTCGCGAATGGAACCGGGGATCGGCAACGGCAGGGCAAAGACCATGCCCACCCGCCGGCGCAAGACAGACGTCGGGGTCGTGGCCGCATAGATGTCCTGCCCATCCAGCAGAACCCGGCCCGTCATGTGCGCATCCTCCACCAGATCATTCAACCGGTTGATCAGCCTCAGCAGGGTCGTCTTGCCGCTGCCGGCCGGTCCGAAGAGCGCGGTCACCGCGCGTGCGGGCACGGCGAGCGTCACATCGCGCAAGGCGACCTGGTCGCCGTAGGCATACGTGACCTGTTCGATGCGAATTTTGGGCTGCGCAAGCGGTTTCACCATTGCCTCCGCCGCCGGAAGCGGCTCCGGATCACGGTTGCAGTCACGTTCAGAGAGAGCACCAGCGCCAGCAGCACCAATGCCGTGCCGTATTGGATCTCCAAGGGCATCCCAGGCACCTGTGTGCTGATGATGTACAGATGATAAGGCAGCGCCATCGTCTGGTCGAACGGCGAGCGCGGCAGCCGCGGCAGATAGAACGCGGCCACCGTGAAGAGAATTGGCGCGGTCTCGCCGGCTGCGCGCAACAGCCCCAGGATGACGCCGGTGATGATGCCGGGCAGCGCCTGCGGCAGCACTATCTGGCGTATCCCCTGCCAGCGCGTGCCGCCCAGACTGGCGTTCACCGTGCGGAACTCGGTCGGTACGGCCCGCAGCGCCTCTTCGGCCGTGCTGATGATGATGGGCAACGTCATGATCGCCAGCGTCAGCGCGCCGGCCAGGATGGAGGTGCCGAAACGCAGAAAGAGCACGAACAGCCCCAGCCCGAAGAGGCCGTACACCACCGAAGGGATGCCCGCCAGGTTGACGATGGCCAGCCGGATCGCGCGCGTCAGGGAGGTGTCGCGCGCATATTCAGCCAGGTAGATCGCGCCGCCCACGCCGATGGGGATCGCGGCCAGCGCGGCCCCGAGGGTCAGCAGCACGGTGCCGACGATGGCCGGGAAGATGCCGCCCGCCTTCATGCCGTCGCGCGGCATGGCGGTCAGAAACTCAGGGGTGATCGCGGCGATGCCGCGCACGATGATCGTGCCGATGACCAACAGGATGGGCGCCACGACCAGCAGCGCTGCGGCCGCCAGCAGCGCGAAGCCAAGGCGCTGCGTCGTGGAGCGCCGAGATGAAATAGGTTGGGCGGCCATCAGCGCAGACCTCCCCGCCGGCGCTTCTGGAAGATGGCCGAAGCTGCGCTCAGGTTGATGGCAAAGGTGATCACGAAGAGCACGATGCCGATGGCGAACAGCACGTGGTAATGCGTGCTGCCGCGGGCGACCTCGCCCATCTCGGCTGCAATGGTCGCGGTCATGGTGCGCACCGGCCGGAAGAGGGAGTCGAGGCTGAGCGGCATACGAGCAGCGTTTCCTGTCACCATCATCACGGCCATCGTCTCGCCGATGGCCCGGCCCATGCCGAGCATCACCGCGGTCAAGATGCCAGAGCGAGCCGCGGGAACGACTACCCTCCAGATCGTCTGCCATTGCGTTGCGCCCATGGCCAGCCCGGCATCGCGATAGCTCTTCGGCACAGCATCCAGGGCATCCTCGGCCACGCTGATGATCGTCGGCAGCGCCATGTAGGCCAGGATGAGCGCGCCCGTGAACGCAGTGAGCCCGGTGGGCGCGCCCAACGCAGAGCGAATGAAGGGCGCGACCAGCGTCATGCCGAAGAAGCCGAGCACCACCGAGGGGATGCCGGCCAGCACCTCGATCATCGGTTTGAGGATCTCGCGCGCCCAGGGCGGCGCGGCCTCACGCACGAATACAGCAGTCGCCACGCCGAGCGGCAGCGCGATGAGGATGGCAGTGATCGTCACCAGCGCCGAGCCCAGGATCAGCGGCAACGCGCCGTACAGGTCGAAGGTGGGATACCAGCGCACGCCGAACAGGTTGTCGAGCGGAATGCGGAAGAAAGCCGGCGCGCCTTCGCGCAGCAGGAACAGAAAGATCAATGCCACGAACGCGATGGTGGACACCCCAGCCACGCGCACGAGAGACTCGATGGCGAATTCGCGCCAGCGTATGGTTGCCAATTTGCTCATCAGACTCCACATCAGACCTTTAGGGTCTCGCAGACCTTTAGGGTCTCGCAGACCTTTAGGGTCTCGCAGACCTTTAGGGTCTGCGAGACCCTAAAGGTCTATAGGTTTCTAGCGGCACGAAACCCAGTTTGCTCACCAGCTCCTGGCCATCGCCCAACACCCAATCGAGATACGCCCTGATCGTGCCGGCAGGCTCGCCGGCGATGTACATGTAGAGCGGCCGCGACACGGGGTAGGAGCCGTCGTTGACCGTCGCGATCGCGGGCAGCACGTAGGGACCGTGAGGGTCGCGCGCCAGCGCGATCATTTTTTGATCGGCGGTGACATAGCCCAACCCGTCATAGCCGATCGCGTTCGGATTCTGGCGCACCTCTGCGCTGATCCCCTCGGACGAGGGCATCAGCAGGGTGTCCGGCGAGAAGAGCAGGTCGCTCTTCTTCCCCAGTCGGATCACCTGCTCCAGGAAGTAGACGTAGGTGCCCGAGTTCGACTCGCGCGAGAGCAACACGATGGGCCGATCGAGGCCGCCCACCTGCCGCCAATTGGTGATCTTGCCGGTGTAGATGTCGGAAATCTGCTGGAGGGTGAGCTGTGTGATCGGGTTGGCCCTGTTCACCACAACTGCAATGGCGTCGCGGGCCACGGTGAACTCGACCGGGAAGATGCCGGCTGCCTGTGCTGCTGTGTACTCCTCGGCCTTGATCTGGCGCGAGGCGTTGGCGATGTCCACCGTGCCATTCAGCAGCGCGGCGATGCCGGTTCCCGTGCCGCCGCCCGTCACAGAGATGCTGATCTCGGGATGGGCGGGCATGTACGCCTCGGCCCACGCCAGCGCCAGGTTGACCAGAGTGTCTGAGCCTTTGTTTTGGATGGTCAGCGCGATAGACGGCGCGCCCGCGCTGGCCGAATCCGCTGGCAGCGCACAGCCGGCCAGCAGCGCCGGCATCAGGCACAACCAGGCCGCGAGCAGCAGTCTGCCTGTCGGCAGGCGGCGATCCGGCTCAGGCTGGGCGCAAGGTATGCTCCCGGTCCGCGTCACGTGGATACTCTCCTCAAGAGGGTGTGAATCGGCCTTCCGAACTTCTGTAGCCCGATCCGATCCGCTGAGCCAGGATACAACTGAGGAGTTAAGGGTGCATTATGAGACAGTTAAGAGCAGGTCAAGACCGGGTTATGGGGTGTTAACAATAGCGGCCGCGGATGCGGCCCCCGCCGCCCGCTTGACGCCCCATCCCCCCAGTGCTACAATCCGCGCCAAACGTGCGCTGCGAAAGGACTCAACTGATCTGTGTCCACGCCGATCTTAGCCACCAAACTCTATATTCCCCCATCTCGGCCCAAAGTCATCCTCCGTCCGCGCCTGATCGAGCGCCTGAACGGGGGACTCCCTGTGGGGCGCAAACTGACCCTCATCTCTGCCCCGGCCGGCTTTGGCAAAACTACGCTGGTCAGCGAATGGGTCGCCGGCTGCGGTCGGCCGGTCGCCTGGCTGTCGTTGGACGCCGGGGATAGCGACCCCGCCCGCTTTCTGGCTTATCTCGTTGCGGCTTTGCAGACCATCTTTGCCGGCATCGGCGCCGAGGTGTTGGCGGCGCTCGAATCCCCCCAGCCGCCGCCAGCCGAGGCGCTCCTGGCTGCCCTCATCAACGAGATCACCGCCATCCCAGACAACCCTTCGACAGACTCAGGGCAGCGCTTCATCCTCGTCCTGGACGACTACCACCTGGTTGAGGCCGAAACAGTTGACCTGGCTCTCACCTTCCTGATCGAGCGCCAGCCGCCACAGATGCACCTGGTCATCGCCACCCGCGAGGACCCGCCGCTGCCCCTGGCCCGTCTGCGCGCCCGGGGGCAAATGACCGAGCTGCGCGCGGCCGAGCTGCGGTTCACGCCCGCCGAAGCCGCCGAGTTCCTCAATCGCGCGATGGGGCTAAGTCTCTCTGATGGCGATGTCGCCGCACTGGAAACCCGCACCGAAGGGTGGATCGCCGGCCTGCAACTGGCCGCCCTCTCCATGCAGGGACTCCCCGACGCCGCTGGCTTCATCCGTTCTTTTACCGGCAGCCACCATTTCGTGCTGGACTATCTGGTCGAGGAGGTCCTGGGCCAGCAACCCTCCAGCATCCAGGCTTTTCTGCTGCGCACCGCGATCCTCGACCGCCTGTGCGGGCCGCTGTGTGACGCTGTTTTGGGTTCTGCCGCTGCTTCCGGGCAGGAAACCCTGGAACACCTCGAACGCGCCAACCTGTTCATCGTGCCGCTGGACAACGAACGACGCTGGTACCGCTACCACCATCTCTTCGCCGATCTGCTGCGGCAGCGGCTGGGCCAGAGTCTCACCGCGGCCGAAATTGCCGAGCTGCACATCCGCGCCAGCCAGTGGTGCGAAGACCATGCCCTGGAGGTCGAAGCCTTCCACCATGCGGCGGCCGCCAACGACATCGAACGCGCCGAGCGGCTGATCCAGGGAGGAAGGATACCCTTGCACTCCCTCGCCGCGGTGACTATCGTACTGGGCTGGCTCGATTCGCTGCCAAAGACCGTATTGGATGCCAGGCCCTGGTTGTGGATCAGGTCTGCCATGTCGGCGCTAAACGCTGGACAGATAACCAGCGTCGAAGAGAAACTACAGGCGGCTGAGGTAGCCCTGGCCGCCGCCCTACGGAATGCCGATCCCGATGACCAGACCTGCGACCTGATTGGGCAAATTGCCGCAGTCAGAGCCACGTTGGCGCTCGCTCGATACCAGTCGGAAGCCATGATCATCCAGTCGCGCCGCGCCTTAGAGTACCTGCACCCCGATAACCTGCCTTTCCGCAGCAGAGCTTTCCGGGCGCTGGGGTATGCTCACCAACTCCAGGGAGATCGGGCCGCGGCCCGTCAGTCCTATACCGAAGCCAGATCTATCAAACAGGCATCCGGGAATATCCACCTCACTGTGTCGGCCATAACCGGCTTGGGCAACATTCAGGAAGCGGAGAACCAGCTCTATCAGGCGGCCGAAAGCTACCGATACGCCCTGCAACTACTGAGTGATCAGGGACCTCCAAATGCTGATCAAGAGTATATTGGCCTGGCGCGCATCTCCTACGAATGGAACGATCTGGAGGCCGCTGCGCAGTACGGGCAACAGAGCCTTCAACTGGCACGCCAATATGATCCCGCGGTTGACAGATACGTTATCTGCGAAGTGTTTCTAGCCCGCGTGAAACTTGCTCAGGGCAATGTGGCTGGCGCCGAGGCCATGTTGACCCAGAGTGAACAATCGGCGCGTCAGAAGGGCTTCACCCTGCGCCTGTCAGATATTGCCGCCGTACAGGTGCTCGTCTTGCTTCGCCAGGGCAGGCTGACTGCGGCCGCACAACTGGCCCCGCAGTATGACCTCCCGCTCAGCCAAGCGCGCGTGCTCATCGCCCAGGGCGACCCGGCCGCGGCGCTCGCCGTGTTGGAACCGTTCCGCCAGCAGGCGGAAGCCCGGGGCTGGGCCGATGAGCAGCTCAGGGCCATGGCCTTGCAGGCGGTCGCGTTTCACCTGAAAGGCGCCAGGGCGCAAGCCGCGCAAGCGCTGGCCGCAGCCCTGGCGCTGGCCGAGCCGGGCGGCTTCATCCGGCTCTTCGTGGATGAGGGCGAGCCGATGCGCTTGGCGATTTCCGATTTCCGATTGTTGATTGACAAGCAACTATGCGGCCATGATCGCAACCTTCTCGGTTACGTGGATAGACTTCTGGCTGCTTTTGGGCAACCGGCGGCCATGCCGCAATCGGAAATCGAAAATCCAAAATCCACGATGCTTGAGCCGCTGAGCCAACGCGAGTTGGAGATCCTGAAACTCATCGCCCAGGGCCTCTCCAACCGCGCCATCGGCGAACGGCTTTTCCTCGCCCTGGACACGGCCAAGGGGCACAACCGCAGGATCTTCGACAAACTCCAGGTGGAACGCCGCACGGAAGCCATCGCCCGCGCCCGCGAGCTCGGGCTGCTGTAAGCGCCTACCTCCCCACAGGTATTCTCTCCACAATCCGGGGCACGCCGGTCGCAGACCGGCTGGAAACAAGCTCAAAGGGGGTCTGTGACCCCCGTCGCCACCGATCAAAACAACACCCCAACCAACACCAAAGTGTCTATACAACCACACCGTGGCGCGGGTATAGTACTTGTGCATTGAGCAAGCGGCCCAGACGGTTATCTTCTATTGCGAATGGAGGTTGAAATGCAGAAAGTCTGTATCGTGGGAGCTTCCGGGAAGCTCGGCCGATACATGGTGCAGCACGCGCTGGATCGGGGCTACCAGGTGGTCGGCGTCTGCCGGGAGCGCAGCGTCGGCAAGCTCGACGCGTTCCGGGGGCACATCACCATCATCCCCGGCTTCACGAACGACCGGGCCGTGATCCAGCAGGCGGTGGCCGGGTGCGACGGCGTGCTGGCCGTGCTGGTTCCCTGGGGCGCCAACCACTACGCGACGGGCACCGCCCAGGCCGTGCTCGACTACGCCAGGCCCGGCGCGCGGCTGATCTTCTCCTGCGGCTGGCACATCACGCGTGACGGTCAGGACGTGTACCCGGCGTCCCTGAAGCGCGAGGAGGTGCTCGCCCGCTGGCTTGGCCGGCTCACCCGCATGGTAGATATTGACGACCAGATCGCAGCGTGCCGGCGGGTCTTCACCAGCGACGCCCGGTGGACGGTGGTGCGGGGCAGCGACCTGGAAGAGGGCGAGAGCCAGGGCTTGCCGGTCTGGAGCAGGCACGTCGGCGACCCCATCCTGACCAGCAACCTGACCCGCCGCGTGGACTATGCCCTCTTCATGGTGGCAGCCCTGGAGAACGACACGCTCGTACACGAGGCGCCGGCGATCGTCGGCTGCCAGACCCCCTCGGCGCTGGCTGCCGGGCGGGCGATGAGAGCCTGAGAGGCAGCTAAGCGATGACAATGGATCGGCTGGCCGGCCCAGATACACCGCTGGTCTATCAGATCCGGATCAGAGGCCATCTGGCCGCGGCGTGGGCAGACTGGTTCGCGGGCCTGACCATCACGCTGGCAGAGGATGGCGATACGCTGCTCACTGGCCCGGTGGTTGATCAGGCCGCGTTGCATGGGTTACTCAAGAAGATACGCGATTTAGGAATGCCGTTGGTCTCAGTCAATCAGATTCCTCATCGCATTTGCCGATATCATCGGCTTCCTTGAGCCTGGTACGCTCGCAAAAATCATGGAAGGCAACACGGGATTTAGCCTCACCCCCGCGCTGATTGTGGTTTTCAGCCTGTTTCAGGCGATCCCAATTGCCATGATTCTCGTGTCGCGTTGGTTCCGTCGTGATGTGAATCGCTGGTTAAATATCGCTGCCAGCGTGCTGACGCTGCTTTATGTGCTTGGCGGCGGCAATTGGGAAGGCGCCAGCTATCCTGTCTTTGCCGCTTTGGAGGTTGTCGCCATGCTGGGGATCATCTGGCTGGCGTGGAACTGGCACGGTGACGAAGCGTGACCTGTTCAACAACAGGAGGACTTACGCAGTGCCGTTCGGAGTAGCCACGAATTGCACGAATTTCACGAATTCACACACCAGTGAAGCCCTTTTCGTGTCAATTCGTGTCATTCGTGGCTGGTTTTTGACTCCACTACGTAACTCCTGTCGACAAATGAAGGAGATCCACATGACTCTAGTTTCGGCTAACTTCAAA
>VGOD01000124.1 GCA_016876015.1 Chloroflexota bacterium | reverse complement strand
ATGATCGTGGCTGTCGGCCTGTTTCTGATGGTTCCCGTGTTCGTGGACTACGCCAGCCTGCACTATACGCGGCGAGTGACGCAGACCGGCGCGGACGCAGCCGCGTTGGCAGCCGCGATCTCGTATGCCAACCATCTCTCGATCAACTGGCCCTACGGCGATAGTTGGCCCGGCTGGATCGCCGGCCAGGTGTGCTGTTTTGGCCAGCTCTGCCACTGGAACTGGACCAGGAGCCGTCTGTGCAGCATCGGCGCGTATTCCGCGTATGCCATCGCGGAAGGCAATCGGGACAGCATCGGGAGAGGGGCCGCGCGCGACTATGCCAGCCGGAATGGGACCACGGTGACGAGTTACGCTGCTTCGGCGCCGGCCTTCTACGAAGCCCCACGCGTCCACTTCATGAGTTGGATACCGATCCTGCCGGTAAGCGTCGAAGTGGAGACCCGCAGGCGTGCGCCGATGATCTACGGCAGTCTCTATGGCCGAAACAACTTCTACGTCTATGCGCACGCGCGCGCCGAAGCCTATATGGATCGCTACAGCGAAGGGGTCAGGCTGTGCGCGATTATCTGCTGTGCGTGTAACCCCTGGTTTTGCGTTTGTCCCAGCGTCGTGCCGAGCTTCCGTTTCAACTGGAAAGTGCGATTGGTAGAGTAGGAGCTGGCGCGATGCGCACATGGCTGTTCGGGAGATACCTCTGGATCCGTAGTCGCTGTCTCCCGTCGGCGCGCGAGGAGGGGGTGACGGTCGTCGAGTATATCGCCCTGGCTGCGGTGGTGCTGATCATGCTGAGCGCGGCGGTTTGGGCAGTCGAGAACAGCACTGGGCTGATCGGCAACGCGATAGCTGGCAGCTTCGATGCGCAGATCAGAGCGTGGCGATGAATGCATCCAATCCAGAGATGACCCTGTGACCAAGACGAAGTCGCGCTTGACTGTGTGGCGCAGCGAAACCGGCGCCCAGAACATCGAGTGGGTAGCGATGGTCGCGCTCTTCTGCATCACGCTCCTGGTGGCCGGCAGCACGATGCAGATAGGAGGGCGCTCCATCGGCAGCCGGATCGTGGGGCAGGTCTCGTGTTGGATCACCGGTTGGGATGGGACGCAAGCCTGCGTCCCATCACCGACGCCACCAACCGCAGGTCAGGCTCCAGGTGTGGAGCAAGAGCCAACAGCGGCGGGCGGCCGCAGCCAATCCCTCTTTTCCTACCTGGTTGGCCAGGGGCGAGTGGGGCTGCGATCGCTCGGCATCACGGTAGGCGACTCATCCTCGTATGTGGACATGGATGCATCGGCCGATCTGTTGAACGCCTACCCGAATCGCTACGACAATCCGCTGGTTCAGGATGCGGTGAAAACGCTCGGTTGGCGTTACAACGTCTATACCGGCGATTGGGAGAGGATCGGGCCAGAGCCAGGCAGTCTGCGCAGTGTGGATCCGCTAGAACAGATGGTGCGCCTGGCCGAGCTATGCGTGTTGGGCTCGCCGGCGGTGAAGCCAAGAGACTGTCAATATCTGTACACTGGCGTGTTCGATCCTTCTTTTTATGTACGAGGTGGGCCTGCCATGACCTCACGCCGAGGGGGATTTACGACCAATCTGCTGGCTGTTGTTGCCGTGATGTCGGCGTTGCTTGCCGTCATTCTGTCCCGGCGCTCTGCCGAGCAGGCGCCGAGAGCCGTGGATTGGCAGATGCTCAATCCGGGTCAGACGACGCGGACAGAACTGGAGAAGCTACTGGGCAAGCCGATGGAGGCCGAGCTCCAGGACGGCCTCGAGTGGCTGCGCTATCCATCGGGCAATCCCCTGCTGCCCAATCTGTTTGCCCTGCGGGATCGGATGCTCGTGATGGCTGACATCGGCATGTCGCGCGATGGGATCACGGCCAACGAGCTCGGCCGACGCTACGGCGCGCCCGAAAAGGTGACATATAGCCGGTTTGTGCGCGGCGCGCGGGCCTTCATCTGGGCCAGGCATGGCGTCACCCTGATCGCCGATTGGGAAAGCGGCCGGCCCTATCGCATCCGCCGCTACGAGCCGATGCCGCTGGATCAGTTCATGCGCCAGTGGGGAGCCAACCTGCCCGAGGAGGATCCGTATCAGAGATAGCCGCTCAAGATCATGATTGCCGCCGCGTCAACACCGTATCGCGCTGGAAGGTGTTGCAGCAGATAGAAGAGATGTGACTCGAAAGGTCAGCTTGTAATGACTCGTTCGGTTCTTGCCGGACTGCTATTATTCGTGCTGTTCCTGGGGCTGGCGCTGATCATCGTGATGTTTGCGGTGCTCCCGACGTACAGTGATCTCACTGAGGGGCCGGCATCACGTCCTCTGCTCGCTACGTTAGCGTCTGACACGACTAGGGCAGCCACGAAATGGCCTCAAGCCACTCCCGCCGCGGGGCCAACCCGTGCCCGTGCTGCGGTGACGGCTACCCTCACGCCAGAGCCGACCGCCGCCGCTCGTGCGAGAGCCTTGATCAAGGAGAGGGCCGAGGCTCCTGAAGGGCGGTATCGGTTCACCACATGGGCGATCTATGGCATAGAAGGCGTCTCCCAGAGCGCGAAGCCGGTGACGCTGCGCATAGATGGCGAGGTGGATGGGGTCAACTCGCGGCAGGTCCTCACGGCGATGGAACAGGCCGGAGATCCGCGCTATTCGCAGCTCGAAATGCGCGTGGTTGACGGCATCTCGTACTTCCATGCCGACGGGAAGTGGCAGGCCTCGGCTGCCGCGCCGGAGGGCCAACAGCGGTTCTTCAGTGATCCGGCCAGTTTGCTGGACTCTTCGCAGGCGCTGATCTTCGTGGCGACCGAGAGATTGCCCGACACGCCGGTGTTGACCTATCGCTACGAATTCGAGACCGCCGCGGGTGAAGTTTCGATGGCATACCCTCCGCTCAATCTGCCGCAGCAGACGCCGCGAGCGGTCAAAGCGCAACAGAGCGGCAAGCTTTGGATCGGCGCCGATGGCCGACGCTATCAAGTGGAATACCGCGTTCGGTTTGGCGACGTCGAGGATGGGATGATGTTGAGCTGGGAGTTGGCGACGCGCTATTTCGACCACGACGATCCGACCATCCATGTCGTGGCCCCCCAAGGAGTAGCGCCGAGTGGACAATGACTCGATGAGAGTTCCACGCAGTCAGCCGATCACTGCGCTTCCCGGCGCAGGTCAGCCTGTCCTGCGGCTCGCGCTGATCCTCGGACTACTAGGGATGGGCTATCTGTCGGCCAACTTCTTACCGAGGGCGTTTCTCTATGTCCTCTATGTTGCTGTATTGGCCGCGGCCGCCTACTTCGATTTTCGGGAGCGCCGTGTGCCGAACATCGTATCGTATCCAGCGATCTTGTTTGCGCTGGGCGCTATGCAGCGGACGCCAGGAGGCTGGCAATCGGCGCTTCTGGGCGCGCTGATCGCGGCGGCTATTATGCTCGCGCCGGTGCTCATCTATGGGGCGCAACGAGCTGGCATTGGCGATGTCAAGTTGGCCCTGTTCATCGGTCTGGTTCTCGGCCTCACCTCTGCTTTGTTTTGGGCGGCCCTGATCGCCTTTGCGACCGCTGCGATAGTGGGACTGATTGGCGTGATTTTGGGCAGGCTGACTTTCAAGAGTTCGTTGGCTTTCGGTCCCTTCATGGCTCTGGGAGCTGGTGGGGTTCTGGCATACCTGATGCTCTCGGCATAGGCCGGGAAGCTGCGCTTGTCAAGAGGCCAGGTGAGGTGATACATGGGAAGCGAGAGGTCAGTCCGTATTGTCACCGACGGCAGTGTGGCGGTGCGGGAACAGTCCATCAGTATCCTCGATGTTACGATTGTGCCGTGCAAGGTTGTCGCTGGGCGTCAGACCTTCATCAGCAGCGCCGAGACATCCCTTTTTGAGCTCGGTCGCCGTCTCAAGCGGACAGATACTGCGACTATCCAGGCGCCGGAGTATGGCGATTTCATGCGGGTGTACCAGCAGCTCGGCAAGAGCGCTATCGTGTCCATCCACGGCGCTCCTGGTCTTGGCGAGTTTGGCAGACAGGCTCGACTCGCGCGCAATCTCTTGCCGCCTCAGCACAAGGTCAGCCTGTTTGAGGCGCCGACGGTGGGAGCTGGACTGAGTTTCCTGGTCGAGATCAGCGCCCAAGCCGCTGACCGTGGCGTCAGTTTCCGCGCGATGCGCTTGATGCTTGAACGCATCCGGGATGAGGCATTGCGCACTGTTATCCTCGCTGAGGGCGCCTCAGTTCTGATGCGGCGCGCGGAGATCACAGATGCACGATCTCGTTGGCAGGCGATGATTCCGGGCACAGATGCGCTGTTTGCCGTTGAGGCGTCCACGGCGCGCCTACGGCTGGTAGCACAAGGCCGCAACCTGGCATCTGCGGCGCTGCGGCGCAACGACCTGTTCAAGGACCTGGCCCATCCCTGCGATGCAATGATCGTGCATTCAGGCTACGAGCGGGCGGCGCAAGATTGGGCGGACCAACTGCCTGGTATGCTCGGCGGAAAGCAAGCGAGAGTACAGCCAGGTGGGCTGGACATGACGCCCTATGCTCGGGGCAACTATCTGGCGATCATCGTGTATCCTACCCTCCAGGTCGTGGAACAGATCGAGCGGTTCGCAGTTCGTTGGGACCGTGCTCTGGCAAAGAAATAGGGAGGCAATACCATGGAAGGCAGTCGTCGTCGCGGGATCTGGTTCTTGGTGATTGCAGGGGCGCTGGCTCTGTTCACCACCCTGATTGTGGTGGCCTATCTCAACGAGATCCGGAGAGAATTTGGAGAACGTGTGAATGTAGTCGTGGCCAAGCGGGCGATCCCTGCGCGCACGCCGTTGACAGCGGATCTTCTGGAACTGAAACCGATCCCCAAGACCCTGATGAGCCCAAACTACGTCTTGGATGCGGCCGATATCCTGCGCGATACGGTCGCCCTGGTGGACCTGCAGCCTGGCGACATCCTTCAACGCAGCTTCCTGGATCGCAATGCTGGCCTCAAGCCCGGTATGCGCGCCGTGAGCATGGGGGTGAATCGCATTTCGGGCGTCGGCGGCACAGTTCGACCTGGCAACCGCGTCGATGTGATCGTATCGTACCAGGAGTCGGGCTTCGGGGCTCAGACGCAGAAAACAGAATTGCTTCTCCAGGATGTGGAAGTGCTCGGCGTCAGCCTCTTGTCGCCCCGATCCTCACAGGATCAGAATGCTATGGCGCTCGCCTCGCCAGCCACGAGTGGAGAGAATCAGGAACAGGCGTCTGTCGAGGATATTCCTCCCGCCCGTTTCTCCGCAACGGGCGAGATGCTGAACGAGGCTACGGTCACGCTGGCGCTCTCGGCAGAGCAGGCGCTCAGGTTGACCTGGATGGAGAACTTCGGCAAGGAAATCCGTCTGGTCATCCGCCGCCTGGACGAGAAGGAACTGCCGCCCGTCTCTCCGGTTACGATCAGTAGTTTCCGCTAGGAGGGAATCATGCCAGCCAGCGTCGCCGCGGGACGAGACGAAACGATTCGCGTACTGATCGTCTCCGATTCACTGGAGCGCAGACAGGAGTTGACTACGCTCCTGGGTCAGACCTTTGTGCCGATCCAAATCAGCGCTGCTGCACAGACCAGGCAGGCGGTGCAGATGGCGCGCGATCTCCAGCCGAATGTGGTGCTTTTCGTGGATGAACGCGCCGACGTTCCGGCCGCAGAGGTTTGCCGTACCGTCTATCAGACTCTCCCGCGAATCGCTGTGATTGTTCTTGCGCCGCCCGCGCGGCAACAGGACACTCACTACCTGCGCCAGGCGATGCAAGCCGGCGCACGCGATGTCCTGCCGCTCCCACCTTTGCTGGACCACTTGATATCCAGCATTCAGCAAGCCACCCTGCTCGAACAGAGGCGTCGTGATGATCGGAGAGGCCAACGCAAGGCCGGCGGCGAGATGGGCAAGGTGATCGTCGTTTGCAGTTCGAAGGGCGGCTGTGGCTGCAGTGTGATCGCCGCCAACCTGGCGATCCTGCTGGCCGAGGCCCATGTGGGGCAAAGCGTGGTGCTATGCGATCTCGATCTGCGATATGGCGATCAGCGTATCCTGCTCGACCTCGAGCCTACAGCTTCTATTCTCGAACTGTTGCCTGTCATTGATGAGCTGACCCCTGATGCCGTTAGCAGCGCACTGCTGACGCACCGGTCAGGTGTGCGGGCTTTGCTGGCGCCGCCAGAGCCGCCGCAGGCGGATGACATCGAGCCAGAGATGGTGCGCAAGGTGCTGATCGCCCTGCGTGCTTTTCACAACTGGGTGGTCGTGGACCTGCCTGTTCGTTTCGTCGGCCACGAGATGTCGGCGCTGGACTTCGCAGACGAAATCTTGGCTGTGTGTACTCCCGACGTGCTCTCGATCAGGCGCACGCGGAACCTTCTCGAGCTCTGCCTGGGATTGGGGCTGGCGCCACGGCAGGTCAACCTGGCGCTGAATCGCATCTCCAAAAGCGACGAGATCAAACCCGCCGAGTTTCGTACCCTCTTCGAGAATGAGGTTTTGGTGGAGATTCCTGAGGATCCGGTTTACGTACAGCCGCGCGTGGATCGCGGCTTGCCGCTGGTGGAACGCGGCAACAACTTGCCGGTAGCCAAAGCTCTGCGCAAGCTGGCCGGTCACTTCACGCCGACGCCGCCCCCGGCTGCACAGTAGGAGGCTCATCATGGAACTGCTCGGCGTGACGATCAAGAATCGTTACAAAGTCTATGATCACATCGGCGCTGGCGCCGTTGCAAACGTCTACCTGACGCGAGACCTCGACAGCAACCGCATCGCGGCCCTGAAAGTGATTCATCCGCACCTATTGGGCAATGGCAGGTTTCTGGAGCGTTTCGGACGAGAAGCTCGCATCATGCAGCAGTTTCGATCGGACTACATCGTCGAGATATGGGATTGCGGCGTAGAGCAGGATGTCAACTTCATCGTGTTGGAGTTTGTCCAGGGGTTCTCGTTGGCGCACGTCATCAAACAACGGGGGGCGCTGCCCTGGCAAGAGGCGCTTGATCTCGCGCGACAGGTGGCAAGCGGCTTGCAGGAAGCAGAGGCGCTGCAGATCGTGCACCGCGATGTCAAGCCTGCCAATATCCTGGTAGATTACCGGGGGCGCGCCAAACTCGCCGATTTCGGGATCGCCCAGAGCCTGGTGCATACCGGCACGACCCAAACGGGCGTGCTGGGCACCCCCACCTACATCTCGCCGGAGCAGGCCAATGGCGAGGAGGTAGATATCCGAAGCGATATCTACTCGCTGGGTGCAACGATTTTCGAGATGCTTACGGGTGATACTCTCTATGCAGGCGACAGCCCCATCGCGGTTGTGATGAAACACCTGAGAGCGCCCATACCGAAGCCCAGTGAACGTCAGGAAGACGTCCCTGCTTCGGTTGACGAAATCGTGATCCGCTGTCTGGCCAAGAAAGTGGGCGACCGCTATCGGCCGCACGAGCTGATCACTACGCTGAATATGCTGATCGGACAGAAACCTGCGGCCTCGGCGCCGTCCAAGTGGTACCAAGAGATAGCGTCCACAAGCGAGTCCAGTCCAGCGGCGCTCGTTGGCTCTCCTGCCTTTCTCATCAGTGCCGCCGGCGCCCGCTATGCGCTATCTAGACAAGGCAGCGGGCTGGTGGGTCGTCGCAGTGGAGATTCGAACCCGGAGGTGGATCTGTCGAGTGAACCCGGCAGCCAGTATGTTTCGCGACGCCACGCCATCATTCGGTACGATGGACAGCGATGGCTTGTGCGATGTCATCCGAAGGCCAGCAATGCCACCGTTGTCAACGGAAAGGCATTGAGGCCCGCTGAGACCATGGCGCTTGCCGATCGTGACATGCTTCAGTTTGGCGAGGTGGCGCTGACATTCCGGTTAGGTCGGGCGTAGGAGCTGTGATCGCGCTGGGCCGAGTTCGCCTGAGGTTTGACACTGGCGCTTCACGACTCGACTGCCCCCCAGCATGAGCCGCCATCCCGATTGAGCATGGCTTTCTGGCGCAAGGAGACGCTAACCGCAGCATGGAGCATTATCGCGATAGGGTTCGATCACCAGGCGTGATCGCCGTTGGCGCGCTTTTCTGTCTTGGGGGCGCTCTGTTCATCCTGGCCATGCTGTCCACGGCGATGACCATCGCAGGGAGCGAGAGCTTGCCGCAGGCGGCTGGCCACAACGTTGCGCGTGTGGCGCTGCGGACGCCGCCCGCGTCGACGCTCGAGGACACGTCGCCCATCGAATGGGAATCCCCAGCGTTGCCTGCGGCCATCGCAGTCACACCGGCCCTCGAAGCGCAATTCGCAGCATCGTCTCCATCTTCGGGCGCACCCGCCCTGACTGAACACCCGAGGCATGGTGGTGTCGTGATGATCGAAGGGGTACCGTCGGGTCGTCAGTCGCGGGCTCTGAACTGCGAGTTCCAGTCAGCTCGCGACCTGGCTGCATTCTATGGTCTCCAGTTGACCTGGCAGGAGATCTTCAAGAAGGTCGGCGTGGACCCGAACGGCAATCCGAACGTCGGTTTTGTGGGGCGGAGCTTCGATGACGTGTCCACGGGGCTTTATCCGGCCGGCTATGGCGTGTACGCTGAACCGATCGCACGGGGGTTGGCTGCCCTTGGTCTGCCTGCACGCGCCTTCAAACAGGTGGACGCGGCCTGGCTGCGCCGCGAGATCGCGGCTGGCCGGCCCGTGATCGTCTGGGCTACGGCTGACATGCGGCTGGCTCCCGTCGAGGGATGGTACACCGAAGACGGAAAAATGTGGGTGGACGCAGTGCGAGGCGAGCATACCTTCACGGTCGTCGGCTACGATCAGCGCGGAGTCTTGGTCAATGATCCCCTGGATGGATCGCGCAAGCATTACGCGTGGGAGCAGTTTCTGAAGAGCTGGGCGCTGCTCGGTAATATGGCTGTCTCCTTACGACCCTGAATTCGGAGGGCTTTCTGGAACCGAGATGTCACGCCCTCAAAGATCATGTCTGTGCCTGTCTGTGATCATCATTATCAGCATGCTTGTGCTCTGGGTAGTGATCGTG
Source organism: Chloroflexota bacterium (assembly GCA_016876015.1). Taxonomy (GTDB): domain Bacteria; phylum Chloroflexota; class Anaerolineae; order CG2-30-64-16; family CG2-30-64-16; genus VGOD01. Next base: position 7,859 of record VGOD01000124.1, on the reverse strand, counting down.
CTTTCGCCCCTGGATGACTGGCTGGGCGAGCGCCTGGTGGAATTCCTGCTCACCTCGGGCTGGCTGGAGCATTATCCATAATCGCTCGGTTGTCGGTAGGTCGCGGCCCAGGATGGCGTTGAGATGCGGCTCACTTCGGGATTGGCCGCCGGGAGTTCGATACATCACTCAGGAGGTGTTACGTGAATTGGTCCAGGTCGGAAACGACGGTCCTTATCAGCGCGGCAGATGCACGCCGCCGACCCTACAACGCCTTGCGCAAGACCAGGCGAGCACTTATTCGGTGTCTTCTGGTTGTCCTCTTCAGTCTGTTCTGGGGTCCCTGGTCAAACGCCTGGGCGCAGGAAGGAGGCTTCGCGGCCCTGCGGATTATGCGACTCGATCCAGGCCGTGCGCCGGACATCTCTGCCAGTGTGATTATCCAGGATGCCAATGGCAACCCTGTGAAAGGCCTGCAGGCCAGCGACTTCCAGATCACCGAAAACGGCAGGGCAATTCGTGATGCCGCGGTGAATGAGGTGAAGGTTGGTCTACAATTGGCCATCGTCGTGGACGCAAGCGGTACAATCAACCTTCCTGGTCAGACGAAGATGTCGCGCATAGACGAAGTGCGTGAGGCGCTTAAAGGCCTTTTGCTCAGTGGGCAATGGGTTGACAGCCAAGACCGGACAGATTGGATCAGCCTGATCGTCCAGGAAGAGAAGGGCAACTCGGTTCTGACCATAGACCAGGACTTCTACCCAAAAGGGTGGACTAACGACTACCAGTTCGGCTACAATGCTATCTACGAGTACGATTCAACCAGGCTTCGGCCCGATTCCGCCACCCCTCTCTTCGATGTCATCTTCAAGGCCTTCAGCCTCATCGGCGACGGTCCGGCTGAGCTGACCCAGAAGGGTGCACTGAGCGCCATCGTAGTCTTCTCGGATGGTATTGACATCATGAGCGATACCCAGCTCGACGATGTGGTGAAACGCGCGCGGGCCGCCAATCTGCCGGTGCATACCGTGCTGCTGGGAGGATCGTCGGCTGACGACGGGGCGCGCAACTTGCGACGTCTGGCAGTACTGACTGGCGGCCAGACCGCGCAGTATAGAGGCATATCCAGTCTTGACGCGATTTATGGCGCGGTGGCGGCGCGGCGCAATCAGTATGCGATTCGCTATCGCATGACTGCGGCTGGCGACCATGCGGTGCAGATTCGCGCCAGCGCCAACGGAATGCTCGTAAGTGATGCAGCGCAGTTCAAGGATGGGTTGCAACGAGCGACGGTCGCGGTAACCGCGCCCGCAGCGCGCACGGTCTTCGAGCGCACACCGAATGAACCGACGCAGACCATCTCGATCACTCTGAATGTCGCCTGGCCCGACGGCAGACCGAGAGCGATCGCTGAGGCCTGGTATTACCTGGACGATACCCAGTTCTCGGTGACCCGTCCGCCGTTCGAGCAATTCGTCCTGACCGCGCGCAACCTGGCTGCTGGCCCTCATTCGATACGGGCAGGTGTGCGGGATGAGTTCGACCTGCGTGCGGAATCGGTTGCCGTGCCCATCGAAATCCATGTGCTCAAGCCGCTAGAGATTTCCTTCGTCAATCCCCCCCCTGCTGCGGTCATTCGACGCGAGGCGCGTCCCGCGTGGGGTTTCTGGATCAAGACGCCGGATATCGAGCCCCGCAATCAAGTCGTAGAGATCCGGTGGCAGGCAGTTGACGGTCGAAAGCGCGATGTAAGAGCAGTCGAGTTTCTGGTAGATGGCCAGCCCTATCCGCCGCTTCAGGGCAGCATGAATATGCTGGACTGGGATATCAGCCGACTTGACTCCGGTGTGCACATTCTACAGGCGCGCCTGGAGGATCAGTTGGGCATCATTGCTGAGTCCAGTCCGCTCCCCGTCTCGATCATCGTCAAGCCGGCCCTGACGATAGGTCCTGTCACTCTGCTCTCTTTGGCTGTCGCGGTGGTGTCGTTGGCTCTGGCGCTCTATCTTTTCATCCGCCGGCCCACTATCATCACCACGGTGGCCGAACGCGTGGTCAGCCGGGTTAAGGAGATCACTGAGCCGTTCTTTCCGAAGGCGCAGCCAGATGGAAAGAAGGCCGTAGTGGCCGAACTGGCTGTCGAAGAGGGGGATAACTCGTATCTGACTCCGATCCCGATCTATAGCGGCGGCAACATCCGCCTGGGCCGTGATCCAGCGCTGGCGAAGATCGTCTTCCAGGACCGCAGTGTGTCTCGCCTGCATGCCTGGGTGGGTGAAGAACCGGATGGCGCCTTCAGGATCCGTGATGAGGGTAGCACGAGCGGCACGTTCGTCAACTACAGCCCGATCCCCGTCGAAGGTCACGTGCTCCAAAACAACGATGTCATTCATCTGGGCCGGGTGCGTTTGAGATTCAACCTGGCTGGTTCGAAAACCGTTCCTTTCACCCCCCTTGCCCCCGGCGCGCCCCCTGCCAGGACCGGCGGTGAAAGTCATACGGCCTGGCCACGGGATGCGTCGAGCGCCGCTCAGCGCGGTGCTCTGCCCAGAGATAGCGCGTTTCCGCCGGCGTCCGCGACCGAGGCCAGGCATCACACGGCCTACGGAGCCGAAGCCGCATCGGCACCCGAGCTTGCGGACGAAATCAAGGGCGCGACGTTGCCCTACTCGCCCGCGTCGGAGGCGCAGCGTGTTGAGATGCTGGATGCCACGCAGCCGATCATCATTCAGCCGCCTGCTGACGAGCGGTCGCGTCAGGCCGTGGAAGATGAGATGCTGGCTGAGCCAGGCAGCGCCCCCCTGACGAATGAGCATGAATCCGATGCGAGTGAGGAGACCGTGCCGATGGTGCCGCTTCGACCAGAGGCGCAAGCTGGATCGCTGAGTGGTGAGGATACCAAAGAGAAGACCGTGCCATTCATCATCCGCCGCCCCAATGAGGGGGGCCCCCCACCCAAGGCCGAGGCGGCCAGTGCACAGGCCACGCCGTCTATCGAGAGCCAATCGGAAGCAGACGCCGGGATCGCTGGGCGTACCGAGGGCAGACAGAGGGAAGGCGATACGGTTTCTACCGCGCCCCGTCGCTCACGGTCGGACAAGTCCAGCGCGCGTGAAGAGGGTTCAGAAGGCTATCGTGATCCGTTTGGGCAGTAATGACGCCCTGAGAGGAGAAGGCCACCGTGCCCGAACTGAGATCCAACACGCAGTTAGGCCCCTACACGATCACACAAATACTGCCGAGCGGCAAGGGTGGGATGGCGCGGGTCTATCAGGCGGACTGGCGACGGGACAGCCGGACTGAGACCGTATCTGTAGCGGTCAAGTTCGCGAACACCGCCGACGACAAGCCCAGTGGTTCGAATACCAGCGCCAGAATGACGCCAGAGGAGTATGAGGCGTTTTGCAGCGATGCGCTGCACAACGAGGTGGACATTCTGCGCCAGTTGCGTCATCCGGGCCTGGTACGTCTGTACCCTATCCCTTGGCGGGAGGGGATGAGGAGAGACCCCTATGTTGTCCGCGCGACAGGCCTTGCCAGGGAACCCTGGTTCTGTGTGATGGAGTATCTCGGGGGAGGTTCGCTAAACCAACTGCTCAAGCATCGTGATCGTCTGGAACCGCGGATGGCGGTCGAGATCGCATATCAGATCGCGGCAGCGCTTGACTACATGCATGCGAAGGGGTTCTTCCATCTGGATGTCAAGCCGAACAATATCCTGTTTCGTGAGCCATTCGATCCTGCGGTGAGCCCGGAGGCTGTGCTGATTGACTTCGGGATCGCCAAGCGACGACGGCAGAGCGACGTAGAGGCCGGCACTCTGGAATACAGCCCCCCGGAACGCGTGGCGGTGATTACGGGTGAAGAACCTCCAGAGAAGGCCGGCCAGAATCCACCAGTGGACGTCTATGCGGTTGGTGTGTTGCTCTATCGCATGTTGGCGGGCCGGTTGCCCTTCAGCGGGCATTCGAGATCAAGCCTGGCCTCTGCTATCCTGAGATCCGATCCTGCGCCGGTAAGACAATTCGCGCCGGAGATAGTACCTGAACTGGATAGCCTGGTGCGGCGAACGCTGAGCAAGAAGCCGGAAGATCGGCCGACGGCTCATGACCTGGTGCTCAAACTGGATGAAGCGATGGCGCCGCCCCGTTTTCTCACGGTCGACGGACCCCCAAAGCATTCCGCACACGCCTTCACGGCAGGATGGAGAGGGTTCTCTGGCTGGATGGCGGCGACAATCATCCTGGGCGGTCTGAGTCTTGCGCAAGTCGGCGTGTTATTGGGCGTAGCGCCGAATCCGTTTGCGCCGCCGATCCCCACGGCGACGCTCACCGTGACGCGAACGCCCCCCGCGACACCGACGCCGACGAGCATCGTGGCCACGAGCACGATGCCCCCAACCGCGATCGCGTCGCCTACGGAGATTTCGACCGCGACCAGCGAAAGCGCCCCGCCGACTGAGGCGCCAACGCAGGTCACGGCGCAGCCGCCGACCCGCACGCCGGTGCCTACCCGCACCGCAACGCCTACGCTGCGGCCGACCCCCGTCCCGACCCCTGCACCAGCCACGAGTACACCGACTCCGGGCGGATAGGAGAGACGCAACGCCAGCGGCCGGAAAACATGCCTGCAAGGAAGGTGGAGACCTGATGCAAACACCGAGTCATAGAGAGGCAGAGGCGATGAAAAGAACGACAGGTTCAGCCACGCCGGGTCCATACGGCAAGGCGACCCATCCGGGTGAAACGGGCAAGAACAACGAGGATCGTGGCGACTACTGGCTGATTGCTTGTCCGGATTCGCCGTCGGGTCGGGTGGTTGTGGCTGTGGTGGCGGATGGCATTGGCGGGCAGAACGCTGGCGAGCAGGCGGCTGAGTTGGCCGTGCAGACCGTGGGCGAGCATTTCCGTGCCCATCCATCGGCCGCCCGCGTCCGGGAATCACTGCGAGTGGTGCTGGAACAAACCAACTCGGTCATCTATCAACGCTCTCAGGAACAGGAAGCGTTGCGCGGTATGGGAACCACGTCTACGGTGACGGTGATGGCCGATGGCGAATTGCACGTCGCGAATGTGGGAGATAGCCGGTGCTATCTGATTCGCGGCGATACGATCACACAACTGACAGTTGACCATACATGGGCGCAGGAGGCTATCGAAGCCAAAGTGCTTTCGGTGGAAGAGGCGCGTCGTCACCCCAACCGCAACGTGTTGAAACGCTACCTGGGCATCAATCCCACGGTGGATGTTGACCTGCGCGTCAGGGCGCTTGGCACGCCATCTGATCAATACGATCCGCAGACGCTCAGCGAGTCGCCGGTGAAGTTAGAACCAGGGGATGTGGTGCTGCTGTGCAGCGACGGCCTGACCGATTTGGTGCCCGACCATGAGTTGCTGGCGGCTGTCGCCAAGTATCCGCCGCAGCGCGCTGCTGATCAACTGGTGCAGATGGCGCGCAGTCGCGGCGGACACGACAACATCACGGTCCTGGTGCTGCCATACGGCGCCCGCGCTGCAAAACGTGCGGCGCTGCCGCTTCCCATCCTGGCAGGCGTCCTGGGACTGCTCGCTCTGCTGGCCGTCGCGTTCGGGGTTTTCAGCAGCAGGCCCAAGGAAACGACGCCTGTTCCGACGCCTCCCCAGGTGGCCGCGATCTACACGGCCACGAAGCCCATGCCTGCAGAAACGACGCCGCCATCGCTCGCCACGGTCACATCTGAACCCGCCAGCCCGCCGACCGTGGCAGGCCCGATCGCTACAACGGCCGGAGGGACTGAAGGGCCGACCTCGGTCGCGCCGCCCACTCGCACGCCTGTGCCCACCCGCACCGCGACGCCCACTGCGCAGCGCATCGCAACGCCAACCGAAGCGCCGAAGACCAGCGATGGAACTCGCGTACCTGGCGCTCCAGCCGCCGTCAATGTTCCTACGCTTCTGTCGCCAGAGGTCAATGCGACACGCGGCGGCGAGGTGGAGTTTAGCTGGAGGCCCCACGGGCCATTGCCAAGCGGCGCGGCCTATGAGGTGGTTTGGTGGCACGAGAGCGAGCCAGCCGACGCCGCGCGCGGCATCGCGGATCCGACGCCGAACACAGCGCTGAAGGTGAATGTCAACGCGTTGGGCGGGCAAGGATTGAGGTCGCCCAACATCTTGTGGACAGTGCTGATCGTCCAGCCCGAGCCTTACAGACGCCTGACCAGGCCGGCCGAGGGCGAGATGCGGCCGCTGAGGATCGAGTGTCCGATCAGGTGCGAAACATGCGAGCGGACTGTCATTGATCCGGCCACGGGTGGAGAGAAGAAGGAGCAATACGCGTGCAACTGCCGTTCGGTATGTGATTGACCGGTGCTGTGCGCTGTGGTGGGGTGTAACAGGAGCAGCGAGGAGGAGGATAGATTCATGAAGGCAAAGTGGTTTGTCAATCTGCTCGTTATGCTATCCATGATGGCCGGTTTCCCAGTGCAACCGACGGATGCCCACGCCGGGCCGCCGACCGCGTATCAGAGCACAGTTCAGCCATTGAACTGGCAGCGCGCTTACGACTTGTTACAGGCGGCCGGTGATGGAGCGGCCTTCGTCTTAGGCAATACGCTCTACCATGCGGGCGGTTGGGCAGGAGATTCGTCGCTGCCCATCAGGGATGTCTATGCAGCGAAGTTGACTGACAGCGCCTCGGGTTCCTGGACGCGCGTAACTGCCCTACCCGGCACAGCACGCTTTGGCGCCGGACGTGCGGTGGGTGGGAATCGTGTCTACCTGGCAGGCGGCTATGATGGTACAGGTTCTCTTAACCGCGTGGACTCTTTCGATGGAGTGGATTGGCGCCCAGAGACTTCTCTCTCGCAGGCCGTCAACTTTCCTGCCGCCGCCGTGGTGGGAGGCCATCTGTACGTGGCTGGTGGATTGCCCGTGAATTATCAGGTGTGGTCTGCACCTGTTGGGAGCAATGGGACGTTAGGAAGTTGGCGCGCAGAGGCTGCATTGCCGATTGGCCTCATGACGCGCCTGGCAGCCTGGCAGAATTGTCTCTTCGTCATCGGAGGCAAGGACGCCAATCTGCAGCGCTACGCCAATATCTATCGCGCAATCTGGGGGTCCGATGGCAAGATCACTGGCTGGACGGTGATGACGCCCTTGCCCGAGCCCCTTGCCTTGCACGAGGCGCTCGCTCGAGACGGAGTGCTCTACGTCCTGGGCGGTGAGACAGCGACCGGGGGATTGAGCGACAAAGTCTATTCAGCTGTGATTGGGGAGAACTGCGCCCTGTCTCCTTGGAGCGCCGACTCCTTGCCGAACCGCCAGGGGCGTCGGCGCCTGGCGGCCGCGGCAGCCGGCCGTGGGATCTATCTGATCGGTGGGCAGGTCGCTAGCGGCAGTTCCACTGTGTTTGTCAAGGATACCTGGTATGATCTGGTGACCCTCACACCGACCCCAACGTGGACCAACTCTCCGACCCTAACGCGCACACCGACTTCAACCGCCACGCCAACTGCGACTGCAACCACGACCAATACGCCCACGCCAACCCAGACGCCCGGCATCGAGGTCCACTTGCGCAACGAGCCGACGGGCGCGGTACGGCAAGGCGACACGATCACCTACACGATCGAGTACCGCAAGGTCGGTCACGGCATCCTCGACAACGTGAGGATCAGCAATACGATACCGGCCGGCGTGGAGTTGGTGCCAGGCTCGGTTATCCCCGCGCAGGGATATGTGACCGGGGGTGTAGTTTACTGGGGCCTGGGTCCCATGGGTCCAGGTCCTGTTGCGGGCGAGGTCTCCTATCGCGTACGCATTCCACTGCCCACGCCGACCCCGACGCCGACCGCCAGCCCGACGCCCACGCGGACCCCGACGCCAACCTGGAGTCCAACCGCG
>VGOD01000123.1 GCA_016876015.1 Chloroflexota bacterium | reverse complement strand
AGGAGCGCGACCGATCGCGGCCTTTCTTCCTGAAGGCGTCATTCGTGGATCCGCACGACCCATACGACCCACCTGAGCGGTTCCTCGAACGCATAGATGCTGCCAAAGTCCCCGCGCCGCTGCGCTCGGCCGACGAGTCGCTTGGGCGGATCCTCACGCGCTTTCAGGTGATTCCATATGCCCGGCTATGCAGCGCTATCCCGTCAGGGGTCTGGCAGATCATCCGTCGCCACTACTTCGCATCGGTGGCGTTCATTGACGAGCAGATCGGCCGCCTGGTCGCGGCGCTGACGGGCCTGGGTCTGGCCGATGATACCGCCATCATCGTCACGGCCGATCACGGCGACATGCTGGGCGACCACGGCCTGCCGACGAAGGGCCCGTGGCATTTCGATGCGTGCATGAGGGTCCCGCTCATCATCGCCGGCCCAGGCATCCGCCGGGCCGCGGTCGAACAGCGCGTGGTCACCAACCTCGATCTCTTCCCGACGATCACCGAGCTGGCGGCCGTGGCCCAGGACATTCCGCTAGAGGGGCTGAGCCTCGTCCCGCTTCTGACCGCCGCGGGCAGCCTCGACCGGCCCGATGCGGCCCTGGTCGAGACCTATGGCAGCTACCAGCGCGTCGGCCCCGACGTACAGGCGCGCACCGTCGTGACCCCCCACGCCCGGCTGACGCTCTTCCCCGCCAGCGCGGGATCGCGTGGGGATGAAGACGGGATGCTCTTCGACTTGCGCTCCGACCCCGATGAGCAGGTGAATCTGCTGGGCCGGCCGGCGGGCGAACCGCTGGCGCGGGAGCTGCGCGACCTGATGCTGACGATGATGGTGCGCCAATATCGCACATTGCCGAACCGCAACCGCCACCCGCTGGGCAGACACTAGATCGCAGGTCAAATGACGGCCCGCAGCTACTCCTTTCAGACAATGTGATGGCCCCTTACAGATGACGGCGCAATGGCTGTGCTATGATGGCGACTGTTGCCGGGCAGTGCGCGTGTGCTCACCGCGCAATCGGAGACCCGGAGCGGAAGGTATCTGAGACAGGAGAAAGGACCCATGATCAACAAGACCGTCGAAATAGCCATCAACGATCACATCAAGCACGAGCTCTACTCAGCCTATCTCTATCTTTCGATGTCAGCCTGGGCCGAGTCCAACAACCTGCCCGGCGCGGCGCACTGGCTTCAGGCGCAGTTCAACGAGGAGCAGGGCCACGCGCTGAAGCTTTTCCACTACGTCAATGAGCAGGGCGGCCGGGTAACGTTGCAGGCCATCTCGCAGCCGCCCGGCGAGTGGACTTCGCTGCTCGATCTGTTCCAGCAGGTGTTGGAGCACGAGAAGAAGGTCACGGCGCTCATCAACCGGCTGTATGAGGCCGCGGCGCAGGAGAAGGACTACGCCACTCAGATCATGCTCCAGTGGTTCATCAGCGAGCAGGTTGAGGAAGAGCAAAGCGCTGCGCAGATCGTAGAGACGCTGAAGATGGTCGGCAACGCCGGCCACGCCGTGGTGATGATGGATCGGCACCTGGCCGCGCGTTAGTACACGTTGACAGATCTGCCGGCGTCTGGCGCCAGCCCTTCGTCCAGGCGAGGCAAACGGGCGGAAACCATTCGTGGTTTCCGCCCGTTTCTTTTTTTGCGCCAGTTGCAGTACAATATCGGCTCGGAAACCGATGACCGGGAGAGGAGTTTCGTGACCCCATTCCAACCCGCGTACCTGGCGCTGTTGCGCAGCGGCGAGCTGGCGCGCCGCGTGGCCGACGCGTATGCGCACCTGGACGCGTGCGATGTCTGTGCGCGGGGTTGCGGCGTGAACCGTCGCACAGGCGAGCTGGGCGTCTGTTGCACGGCCGCGCGGGCCAAGATCAGCAGCTATGGGGCGCATCTGGGCGAAGAAGCGCCCCTGCGCGGCTGGCGCGGATCGGGCACGATCTTCTTCACGCGCTGTAACTTACAGTGCCAGTACTGCCAGAACTACGACATCAGCCAGGCGGACGCCGGCGACGAGGTGGAGCCTGAGCAGTTGGCCGGAATCATGCTTGAGTTGCAGGCGGCGGGTTGCCACAACATCAACCTGGTCTCGCCCAGCCATGTCGTCCCGCAGATCATGGCGGCCGTGTTGATCGCAGCCCAGGCCGGCCTGCGTCTGCCCCTGGTCTACAACACCGGCGGCTACGATGCGCTGGCGATGCTGCACTTGCTGGATGGCGTGGTTGACATCTACATGCCCGACATGAAATACGCCCATGCCGAGACCGCCCTGCGTCTCTCGAAAGCGGCCGACTACCCCCGGGTCAACCAGGCGGCCGTGCGGGAGATGCACCGGCAGGTGGGCGATCTGCGGTTGGATGAGCGCGGGCTGGCGTCGCGCGGGCTGCTGGTGCGCCACCTGGTGCTGCCCGATGGTCTCGCGGGCACGGCTGAGATCGTGCGCTGGCTGGCCGAGCTTTCGACCAATACCTATCTCAACGTCATGGACCAGTATCGTCCCGCCTATCGCGCTTACGATCATCCCGAGCTGAACCGGCGCATCACGCGTGGCGAGTATGCAGCCGCGGTGAAGCTGGCGCTCGATGCCGGGCTGCGGCGGCTGGATGATCGCGTGCGGGGGTGGTGAAAAACGCAAGGAGGGTGCAATGATCTCGTCAGACCTCTGGCCGTTGACCTGGGAGGCGCTGCAGGCGCTCACGCGACACTATGGCCCGGCCATTGATCGCGCGGCCGAACAGGTCGGCATCCCGTACGGCGAGTGGTACGGCTGGCTGATGGCGGCCAAGATCTTCGAACCCGATCCGGTCTCGGCAGCGCGGCTGCACGTGCGCGCCGCCTACGCCAACCCGGCTCTGCAGGAGGAGCGGTTGGGGAAGGGCGTGCGGCTAGGTCTCCTGTCGCACGTGGGCGGCGGCGACTACTACCTGACCAATCTAGGCCACGCAGCCGTCCGCCAGCTCATCGCCGCGGCCTACGCCGCGATGACGCCGCTCCATCCGCTGCCCCCTGCCGAGCTGGAGCGGTTGCTGGCGTTGCTGCGCCGGTTGGTGGAAGCCAGCCTGGCCGCGGCCGAACCGCCCGGCAAGTGGTGTCTACGCGTCGCCCGCCACTACGACCCCGACGGTCGCGCTGGACCGATGCCGCAGGTTGATCAATATCTGAGCGATCTGGCGGCCTATCGCGATGATGCGCATCTGGCCGCGTGGCAGCCGCTCGGCGTCAGCGGGCAAGCCTGGGAGACCCTCACCCATCTTTGGGTCGGCGACATCACGACGCTCGACGAGCTGTGTGTCAGGCTATCCCCGCGGCGGGGCTACTCCCGCGAAGACTATGCGGACGCACTGGCTGAGCTGGTCGCGCGCGACTGGATCGCGGAGCAGGCTGGCGGCTATCGGCTGACCGACGCCGGCACGACCGTGCGCGATCAGGCCGAGGAGACCACCAACCGCTTCTTCTTTGCGCCCTGGGCGGCCCTCACCGAAGCTGAAGCCGGCGAGCTGCGGAGCTTGCTGACGCAGTTGCGCGCGGGGCTGCTCGCGGCGGGCGAGTGAAACCCACCAAGCGCCTGGCGCTTGGTGGACCATATACAGGAGCTAATCGTGTCCAATCCCTTCCAATTGACCGCGGCTGAGCTTCAGGCCGCACTCAAACCTGCGCTGCCGCTCTTTCCCGAGTTGGACGCGGCGCGGGCCGATCTCGCCGCGATGCAGGAGCTGCCTGGCGTCAGGCTGGCGCTGGCGAAGACCGAGCCCCTGATGGCGGACATCCAGGCCATTCCGCACACCACCTACACCCGCTATCGCTGCTTCCTGCGCACCGGCGACCGGGACACCTACGAGGAGCAGTACTTCCGCAAGCGCCATTGCCTGTCGGCCGCGGCGCTGCGTCTCTTCCTCGGCCGCGATGATCTGAAGGATCTGGTGCAGGACTACATCTGGAACATCTGCGAGGAGACCAACTGGGTGCTGCCCGCGCACGAGCGCCGGCCGATTGATCTCTTCTCGGCCGAGACCGGATTCCTGCTGGCCGAGACGTTGGCGCTGCTGGGCCCGACGCTCGACGGCGAAGTGCGCAGTCGGGTGCGCACCGAGATCGAGCGGCGCATCTTCTTGCCCTATCTGTTGCACCACGAGGTTATGGGCTGGTATCGGGGCGGCAACAACTGGAACGGCGTCTGCAACAGCTCGATTGCGGCCACTTTCCTGTGGCTGGAGCCGGAAGGGGAACGGGTCGCGGAGGCGTTGGCGATTGCCCTGGCCGGGCTGGACTACTTCCTGGATGCCGCGTTCGAGTCCGATGGCTCATCAACCGAGGGGGTGGGCTATTGGCAGTACGGGCTGATGAACTTCATCGCGCTGGCCGAGATGCTCGCCGCTCGCAGCGGCGGCGAGCTCGATCTGTTGGGTGCGGAGCGGGTGCGGCGCATCGCGGCCTATCCCGCCAGGATGCTCCTCTCCGGCTCCAGCTTCGCCAGCTTCTCGGATTGTCACGAGACCGTGGACTTCAACCCTGGCATCATCGCGCGGCTGGCGGCCCGCACAGGCGAAGACTCGTTGTTCGACCTGCTGGCGAAGCCGGTAGAGTTCGCTGATGATTGGCGGTTGCCCATGATGCTGCGGAACGCGTTCTGGTGGGACGGCAGCCAGCGCGACGCGGGGCAGATCGGCGATGCGGTGCTGGAGGTGGGCGCCACCGCGCGGCTGACGGCCCGCACACCGGCAGGCCTCCCGATCGTGTTGGCGATCAAGGCCGGCCACAACGCCGAAAACCACAACCAGAACGACATCGGCAGCTTCCTGGTGCACGTGGACGGTGAGAACCTGCTGACCGATCCCGGCCCTGGCCTCTACAGCCGGTTCTACTTCGGCCCCCAACGCTACGAGAACATCTTCGCCAACTCCTACGGCCACAGCGTCCCGCGCATCGGCGGACAGCTACAAGGGGTAGGCCGCGAGTTCGCGGGGCAGCTCGTGGGCGTCGAGACGGCCGGCCCGCACAAGCGCGTGCAGATCGAGTTCGCCCGCGCCTATCCGGCCCCGAATCTGACCAGCCTGCGCCGGCAGGCGACCCTGGCTGCCGCGGGCGAGGAGGCCGGAACGGTATGGTTGGAGGATGCCTTTGCCTTCGCCGGTCAGCCGGCCGGGGTGGAAGAAGCGTTCGTGACGTGGGGCGAGGTTGAGGTCGCGGGCGGGACCGCGCTGATCCGAGGCGAGCGTCACAGCCTGCGGTTGACCATCGAGACGCCCGCGGGCGCGGCTTTTCGGCTCGAACGGCTAGAGGAAGCCAGCAAGGCCAATCTGAAGCCGGAGGTCCTCAAGCGCCTGACGGTCGCTTTGCCCCCGGCCGTCGAGATCGTGGCGCGGGTGCGGATGGAGACGGCCTGAGATGCGGCGGGCGGCCCGGCGTCACGCCGGGCCGTCTCAATCTCCGCCGCGATAGGCCCAGCCTACCATGCGCCGCTCGAGGAGCGCGAACACCGCATAGAGCGCGACCCCCATTGCTGCCACCACCAGCAGCCCGGCGAATACCAGCGGCACCTCGAAGCGCGAGCTGGCGATGACCATCATGTTGCCGATGCCGCGGTTGGACGCGCCCAACTCCGCGATGACCGAACCGACGAACGAGAGGGTCACGGCCACCTTGAGGGACGCGAAGAAGTATGGCATGGCGCGCGGGAAGCCGATCTTGCGGAACAGATCGAACCTGCTCGCGCCGAGCGAGCGCAGCACATCGCGCATTTCCGGCTCGACCGTGGCGACTCCGGTCGCCACATTGACGGCAATCGGGAAGAACGAGATCAGAAAGGCGATCAGGATCGCCGGAACCGTGCCGATGCCGAACCAGATCACGAACACCGGAACCAGCGCGGCCTTGGGCACGGAGTTGAAGCCGATCAGAAGCGGATAGAGCGCCTGGTACAACAGGGCCGAATAGCCGATCAGCGCGCCCAGCGCCACACCCATGACGATGGCGATGCCGAAGCCGACCAGCGTGGTGAAGAGGGTCTGCAAAGCATTCGGCCAGATCGCGCTCTGCCAACGGAAATAGGCAGCCAGGGCCACGGTCGGCCGCGGCAACACGAACTCATCCACTCGCAGGACCGTACAGCCCACCTCCCAAAGGATGAAAAACAGGAGGATGGTAGCCGTCGGTGGGACAGTGTTCTGCAGACGTCTTCGCATTTCCTCGCTCATACGCGCACCTCGCCGATGTGTCCGTAGATCCGGTGCACCAGGTTCACGAAGGCAGGTTCGAACGTGTTCTCGAGGCTGCGCGGCCGCGGCAGATCAATCAGGGTCTCGTGGACCAACCTGCCAGGGCGCTTGCTCATGACGCAGACCCGGCTCGCCAGAAAAGCGGCTTCGCGCAGGTCATGGGTCACCAGGATCACGGTGCAGCGCCGATCCATCCACAAGGCTTGCAGCACGCCCCAGAGCTCCTCGCGCGTGAAAGCATCCAGCGCGGCAAACGGTTCGTCCAGGACCAGGATTTCGGGTTGGTGGATCAGTGCTCGACATAATGACACGCGCTGCTGCATTCCACCGGAGAGCTCGTAGGGCGGTCGGTCCGTGAAGCCTTCCAGTCCCACCGTGCGCAGCAGGCGAAGCGCCTGCTCTTCATAGGCCCGGCGGTTGTCACGAAACTGCTGTCGGTGCGGCTGCACGATCTCCAGCGGCAGCAGCACATTTTCGAGCGCCGAGCGCCAGGGCAGGAGGATGGGGTTCTGGAACGCCATGCCGACGTTCTTTTGCGGCCCTTTCACCGGCCGGCCGTCAATCAGAACCTGTCCTTTGGTCGGCGGGAGCAGGCCGGCCACCAGCTTCAGGATCGTGGTCTTGCCACAGCCACTCGGCCCGGCGATGGCCACGAATTCGCCCTGCCGAATGGAGAGCGACAGGTCGTCGAGCGCGTGCACATACTTGCCGCCGCTGAAGTAGTTCAGCGATACATTCTGGAGTTCCATACAAGGCGGAGCGGTTGGGATTGGGTTCATGGGCTGCCGAGACCCCTCCCCCGTCGGGCGAGGGAGGGGTGCGCGTCACAAGGTCATTTCGTGGGCGGCAAACGCCGCTCTTTCGCCGGCAGATACTTGTCGGTGAAGACCTGCTCCGGCGTCGGCTTGGTGGGCAGCTCGAAGCCCTGCGCCACCAGGTCAATGGAACGGGATAACCGGGCGGCATCTACCGCGCCGAAGCCGTTCTTCTTGACCTCATCGTTCAGGAAGTGCAGCTCAATCGCCATCTGGAGTCGCTGTAGCTCGATGTCCGCGTCCACCAGCGGCTCGCGGCGTTTGATGATCTCGATTGCAGCCTTGGGGTCGGCCAGCGAATCTTGCCAGCCGCGCGTCAGCGCCCGCAGAAAGCCCTTGACTGCTTCCTGGTTGGCTTCCAGGTACGCCGGGGCCGCCATGACCGCATTGCCGTAGAGGGGCAAACCGAAGTCCTTGTACATGAAGGACACGATGTTGCTCGGATCCACCTTGTTGCGCGTCAGGCCGAACCAGCCGCTGCCGTAAAAGGCGGTGATGGCGTCCACTTCACCTTTCGCCAACGACACTTCGCGCAGCGCCGCTTCCATCGTGACCCATTCGACCTTCTTGTCATCGAAGCCAGCCTGCTTGGCGAACAGGGGGAACAAGCGCCGACCAGCATCGCCCGCGGGCGCGCCGACCTTCTTCCCTTCCAGGCCTTTCGGGCTAGTGATGCCCTTGTCTTTGAGCGTGAACAGCGTCATCGGCGCGGTGTTGTACACCATCGCAATGGCCTTCAATGCCTTGTCGGGGGTCTTGACATTGAACTCCATCATGGCGTTGATGTCCGCATAGCCCATCTCATAGGCGCCGCCGGCGATCCTGGTGACCGTGCCGGCCGAGCCTGTGCCGCGGTCAATGACCACGGAAAGGCCCTCTTCAGCGAAGTAGCCCTTGTCCAGGGCGACCAGGAAGGGGGCTGACGGCCCTTCGATGGCCCAATCGAGCGCGAAGCGGATGTGCGTGACTTTGGGTTTGGCGGCCGCAGGGGCGCCAGGTTGAGCAGCCGGTGGGGCGGCGCAAGCAGTGATCCCGACTGCAAAGACTACCATGAGCAGGATGAGTGATCGGAGCTTCATTTTCGGCGTCTCCTTGTGTGTCTAGGATAGAGGACTGATTCCAACCCGGTCCTGTGAGTAGTCGGATTATACACGCGATGGCCTGGCGCGCAAATCTCATGCGCGCCCTGAGCCCGTTTGCAGTGACCAGGTTCGGAATTCGTGTCAAGTCAAATGATAATGTTACCGGACGCGGAATTGTGATCAGAACGGCAACGTGGTGTACAATGGCTGGCGCACGGTACATCTGCCGTTGGCGCCTCGCGGGCAACGGCCAACGAGTTTCATTCATGACAAGACGCAAACTATGGGTGCTGCTTTGCCTCGCCGCGGCGCTGGCCGCCATCGTGATTTTGGCGTCCAGCGTGACGCAGTTGGAGTTCTTGCCGGGCGAACCGTTTTCGTTGGGTTCCGGCCCGCTGGTTCGCCCCGCGCCGGCGGCCATGCCGCCGATCGAGTCTCCCCTCATTACGCTGATCATTCGTGTGCTGTCGCTCGTGCTGGCCGCGCTTCTGCCCTTCTCGATCATCTACCTGATCATCTCGCCGGAAGCCCGACGCAGGGTTCTCCCTAACCTCGTTCTCTTGGGTTTGATCATCCTCCTGATCAACTACCTGCGCCGCCAGCCGCGATCCAACGAAGAACGTGATCTCTTCGCGGGCCTCCGCCTGGGAGCGCCAGCCGAAGGGATGCCCACGCCGCCGACGGCCGAATTCAGCAGCGCGCTACCTGACTGGTTCATCGTGCTGGCGAACTTCCTGCTGGCCGCGTTCGTGATCGCGCTGATCCTGGGAATCCTGGGGGTCGCCTGGCGGCGAAGTCGCCAACGTCCCGTGACCACCGCCCTTGAGCAGTTGGTGGAGCAGGCGCAGGTTGCGCTCGACACGATCGAGGCCGGCGGCGACGTGCGGAACACGGTCATTCGCTGCTATGCCGAGATGAATCGCGTGGTGCAGGCCGAGCGCGGGCTTCAGCGGCAGGCAGCCATGACCCCGCGGGAGTTCGAGGAGCCGTTGACGCGGGCCGGGTTGCCGGCCGAGCACGTGCGGGAGTTGACGCGGCTTTTCGAGGCTGTGCGCTATGGCGAGAAGAGCCTTCCCGTCTGGGAGGAGCGCCGGGCGGTCTCGTGCCTGACAGCCATTGTCCAGGCGTGTAAGGTGGTGTATGCGTGATAGCCCATGACTAGAACCCAACTCATTCTGTTGTTTGTCGCCGGCCTGCTGCTGGTGGGTCTGTTGACGTTGGCCTTCATGGCGACGGTCGGCGCCTCCCTCGCCCTGCCGGTTGCGTACCTGGCATGGCTGGCGGGCCTGGTGTTTCGCAGCGTTCCTCAGTGGCTGTGGTGGGTCTGGTTCCTCTTGATGGCCTTCGTCATCGCGGCCAAGAGCTTCAGCACGCGCGACCGCGGCGCGCTGCAGCCCCCCCCGAACGAAATCGTCAGTCAGGGACCGGTGCGCGCCTGGACGCGGCGCGTCTATCTGGCGACCAAGGGCAGCTACTTTCGCTGGCGACTGGCGCACGACCTGGCCGAGCTGTGTCTGAGTTTGCAGGCCTACCACGATCGCCGCGGGCTGGCGCGCTATAACCGCCGCGAGTACATCGAAGAGCTGGCCGCGCCGCCGCAGGTGCTGGCATACTTTCGCGCGGGTTTGGCTTCGCAGCCGATGGAGAATCCCACCGTGTTCGCCAGGCTGACCCGTTGGTGGCGGTCGAACGCCAGCGATCTGCCCGTGGACCTCGATCCTCAGATCGCGGTGAGCTATCTGGAAGACCAACTGGAGAATAGAGATGACCGTTAGTATCATGCAGATGTCCGCCAAGAGCGGGCAGGTGATTCGCGAAGTGGAGCGGGCCATCGTGGGCAAGCGGGAGCTCCTCGAAAAGATCATGGCCGCTGCATTGGTGTCGGGCGGCCATGTGTTGTTGGAGGACTATCCGGGCCTGGCCAAGACGTTGATCGCCAAGAGCTTCGCGGTCGCGCTGGGCCTGGAGTTCAAGCGCATTCAGTTCACGCCCGATTTGCTGCCGGGCGACATCACCGGCGGCTATGTTTTCGATCGCGAGCAGAATCGCTTCGTGCTGCGCAAGGGCCCGGTCTTCGCCAACATCATTTTGGCTGACGAAATCAACCGCGCCTCGCCCAAGACGCAATCGGCTCTCTTGGAGGCGATGCAGGAATACCAGGTGACGCTCGAAGGGGAGACGATGCGGCTGCCGGAGCCGTTCATCGTGATCGCCACGCAGAACCCCATCGAGTACGAAGGCACCTTTCCGCTGCCCGAGGCGCAGCTCGACCGCTTCATCATGAAGCTGGCTGTCGGCTATCCCTCGGCCGACGAGGAGCAAGAGATACTGCGCCGGCGCCGCGAGCGCCAGCGCGATGAGTTCGACCTGCGCCAGATCACCGACGCCGAGGAACTGCGCGACATGCGTCAGAGCATCGAGCGCGTGCACCTGGACCCGGACATCGAGCGTTACATGATTGACCTGGTCGCTGCCACGCGGCAGCGCCGCGGGGTGGCGGTGGGCTCCAGCCCGCGCGGGTCATTGGCGCTGCTCAAGTTGAGCCGCGCCTGGGCCGCCATCCAGGGCCGCGACTATGTGCTGCCCGACGATGTGAAGACGTTCGTCAAGCCGGCGCTCATCCACCGGCTGATCCTGGAGCCCGATCTGTGGATGACGCGCCATGCCGCGGACGAGGTGCTCAATGATGTGATGCGGGCGGTGGGCGTGCCTGTCATCGCGGCGGCCAGCAAAGGGCCCGCGGTCGCTGACGCTTTTCGGCCAGGGGCTTGATGATGGGCCGGCTCTTATTGCTGGGCGGCTTGATCTACGGGCTGTTTTTCGTCGGCCTCGCGACGCTGAGCGGCGGCCTGCTGGCCCTGGCCCTGCCGCTCGCAGTCTACCTGGCCGCAGCTTTGCTCTATGCGCCAGAACCGCCGCGGTTGCGGATCGTGCGAGAGCTAAGCGCCGAACGCATCATGCCGGGCGCCGCCGTGGAGGTCAAGCTCTCGCTGCGCAATGAAGGACGGCAGTTAGAAGAGGTGCTGGTCGAGGACATCCTGCCTCAGGCGCTCGATTGCACCGATGGCGAGGTCAGCAAGGTCGTCGTGCTGCCGCCCGATCAGGCGGTGGAACTGACCTATTCCGTGAAGGGGCCGCGCGGTCGCTACGAGTTCAAGCACACCCGGGTGACCGCGAGCGATCACCTGGGCGTTTTCCGGCGCCAGGTAACGTTGGCCTCTCCCGGCGCCTTCATCGTGTTGCCCGAGGTCTTGCGCATGAGGCAGGTGGCCATCCGGCCGCTGCGCACGCGGGCCAGCGCCGGGCTGATCCCGGCGCGACTGGGTGGGCCAGGCATCGAGTTCTTCGGCGTGCGCGAATACCAGTCCGGCGACTCGCTGCGGTGGATCAACTGGCGCGTAACTGCGCGGCAGCCCCGCCGCATCTTCACCAACGAGTTCGAGCAGGAGCGCATCGCAGATGTGGGGCTGATCCTGGATGCACGCCTGCGGAGCGATGTGCGGTGGCAGGGCGCTTCGCTGTTCGAGCATTCGGTGCGCGCCACGGCGGCCCTGGCCGAGGTGTTTCTGCGCGATGCGAACCGCGTGGCGCTGTTGGTCTATGGCTCAGGGCTGAACTGGGTCTTTCCCGGCTATGGGCACGTGCAGCGTGAGCGCATCATGCAGGCATTGGCGCGCGCCCAGACCGGCGAGAGCGAAGTCTTCGAAAGCCTGGAGTATCTGCCCACGCGCCTTTTCCCCGCGCGCTCCCAGATCGTGCTGGTCAGCCCGCTCGCCGACGATGATTTGCCGATGCTGGTTCGGCTGCGTGCGCGCGGGTATGAACTGCTGGTGATCAGCCCCGACCCGGTCGCGTTCGAGAATGGCGCACTGCCTGCGCAGCCCGATGTGGCGCTGGCCGGTCGCATCGCCCGGCTGGAACGCGCGGTCATGCTTCGCCGCCTCCGGCAGACTGGCGCGCAGATCGTGGATTGGCGGGTGGATCAGCCGTTCGACCGGGCGGTTCTGACATCGTTGGGCCGCGTGCCGCGCCTCGTGCGGGCCGGCCGGCCGGGTTGAGGTTGATACGACAATGCTTGGATACATCATCTGGGGCGCTATCATCCTGGCAGGGCTGATTCCCGCGGCGGGCTATGCCCTGAATGGCCTGTGGCCTATCGCGCTGGGCGCAGCCGCCCTGACCGGCTTGTGGCTCGTTGACTACGGCCGCAGGTGGGGCAAGGCGGCGGCGCTGGCCTTCCCGTGTTTCGTCGTCGCGGCCGCGGCAGGCGTCAACCTGACCTGGGGCGCGAGTTGGGCGCCGGCCGGTCTGGTGGTCGCGATCGCGGCGTGGGACCTGGATCGTTTCGCCGGCCGGCTGCGGGTCGTGGGTGTGACCGATGAGACCGCCGACTTGCAGCGACGCCATCTGATGCGACTGTTGTTGGTGAGTGTCCTGGGCCTTGCGCTGGCCTGGATCGCTCTTGGCATTCGCATCGAGCTGAGTTTCGCGCTGATCTTGCTCCTCGGTTTCCTGGCGGTCATCGGCCTGAGCGTGGCCGTGCGATCGCTGGCGCGGGAGAGCGACTGACAAGGAGGAACACGTGGAATACCGTAAAATAGGACAGAGCGGCCTGAAAGTCTCGGAACTCTGTCTGGGCACGATGACCTTTGGGCACGGCGCCGACCAGGCCGATGCCGGCCGCATGGTGGACATGGCTTTCGATGCCGGCATCAACTTCTTCGATACGGCAAACACGTATGGCGCAGGGCAGTCGGAGGTGATGCTGGGCAAGGCGCTGCGGGGCCGGCGCCGCGATGTAGTGGTGGCGACCAAGTGCTTCAACCCGGTCGGACCCGGCATCAACGATTCAGGCTCGTCGCGGTTGCATATCATGAACGCCATCGAGGACAGCCTGCGCCGCCTGCAGACCGACTGGGTGGACATCTTCTATGTCCATCATGTGGATGTGGACACGCCGCTCGAAGAGACCCTGGCTGCGTTGGATGACCTGGTGGCCGCGGGCAAGGTGCGCTATCTGGCGTGCAGCAACTACGAAGCCTGGCGTCTGGCCGAGGCGCTCTGGATCAGCGATACGCGAGGCCTGGCGCGCTTCATTTGTTACCAGCCGCAATACAACCTGATCGTGCGCGACATCGAGACCGAGTTGATCCCGCTGTGCCAGTACAAAGGGGTGGGCGTAGCCGCCTGGAGCCCCCTGGCAGGGGGTTTTCTGACGGGTAAGTATCAGCCTGGCCAGCGCGTGCTCGCCGGCGCGCGTTCAGAGGAGAAATGGGTCTTCCCCGCGCGCTTCCTGACCGCCAGCGCCGACGAGACGCTGTGCGCATTGCTGGCGGTCGCCGCCGAGCTTGGGCGTTCGCCCGCGCAGGTCGCCATCCGCTGGGTCGTGGAGCAACCCGCGATCACCTCGGCCATCGTCGGCGCGCGCATCGTGGAGCAGTTGCGCGACAACCTGCAAGCCGCGGACTGGCGATTGCCCCCTGCGGCGTTCGCACGTCTGACCGAGGTGTCTCAACCTCCCGATCGCTATCCCCAGGCGATCGAGCGTGACCTTCATGAGCGCCGCGTGCAGGCGATCGGGCGGGCGAAGCCCATCGTGCGAGAACCTTGACGCAAAGGAGGCCTGATGTTGCAAGCAACTGTCCTGGAAACCGCCGCCCACCGCTCTGGTCTCGAGGCTTTAGCCGGTCACCGCGTCAGACAATGTAACCGGCTGAAGCCTCCAAACCGGGACATTTTTCCACGGGCCGTTCCACGGCGTGTTTCGTCCGAAACCCTCTGGTACACCGCCCCGGCCCATCACTGGGTGGAGGCGCTGCCCATCGGCAACGGCCGGCTGGGCGCGATGATTTTCGGCGGCGTGGCCGAAGAACGGCTCCAGATCAATGAGGAATCGCTCTGGTCGGGGCATCCCAAAGAGTGCGACAACCCCGACGCCCTGAACGTCTTGCCGCTTGTGCGGAAGGCGGTTTTCGACGGCGATTTCGCCCTGACCGATCAACTCTGCAAGAAGATGCAGGGGCCGTTCACCCAAAGCTACCAGCCGATGGGGGATCTGCGGATCGCGTTCGACCACGCGGGCGCGGCGGCGGAGTATCGCCGGTCGCTCGATCTCGACACGGCGGTGGCCGAGACGACCTACCGGGTCGGCGGCGTGGGTTTCGCCCGGCAGGTCTTCGCCACGGCCGCCAACGACGCCATCGTCGTGCGTCTGACCTGCGACGCGCCCGGCGGGCTGACGTTCGCGGCGACGCTTGATAGCCCGCTGCGCTATCGGGTCGCACCTATCCCCCCATCCCCCTTCCCTGAAAACGGGCGGGTTCGTAGTAGCGACTTTAGTCGCCGCGGCCCGCGCCGAACGACTGAAGTCGTTACTACGAACGTTTTCATTCGCCGTGGCGCCGTGCCCGGCATGGGCAACTTCCCGGCGAGGGAAGGGGGAGCAGAGGGGGTTGGGTCTCTGCTCCTCACCGGTCAAGCCCCCAAACACGTGGATCCGAGCTATCTCAAATCCGACAACCCGGTCATCTACGACGCGGCGGGCGGCGAGGGGATGACCTTCGCTATCAGCCTGGGCGTGTATGCGCGGGGCGGTCGCGTGACGGTCGAGGATGGCCGGCTGCGCGTGACGGGCGCGGACGAGGCGACGCTGGTTCTGTGCGCGGCAACCAGCTTCAACGGCTTCGATAAATCGCCAGGGCGGCAAGGCAAAGACCCGGCAGCGTTGGCCGAGGCGGCGCTCGCGGCCGCGCTAGACAAGCCCTTCGAGGCGTTGCTGGCCGCGCACCTGGCCGAGTATCAGCCGCTCTATCGCCGCGTCGCGCTCGATCTTGGCTCGCGCGGCGCGGCCGACGTACCGACCGATCAGCGCATCCGCAACTATGCCACAGACCAGGACCCGGCGCTGGTCAGCCTGCTCTTCCAGTATGGCCGCTACTTGCTGATCGCCTCCTCGCGACCGCACACCATCCCGGCCAATCTCCAGGGCATCTGGAACGACATGATCCGGCCGCCGTGGAGCTCCAACTACACGATCAACATCAACACGCAGATGAACTACTGGCCGGCCGAGGTCGCCAACCTGCCGGAATGCCACACCGCGCTCTTCGACTTCATCAAGAACCTGAGCGTGAACGGCGCAAAGACGGCCCGGACGAACTACGGCTGCCGCGGCTGGTGTTCGCACCACAACGCGGATGTGTGGTGCCAATCCGCGCCGGTGGGCAACTACGGCGGCGGCCAACCGCAATGGGCCAACTTTCCCCTGTCGGGCGCGTGGCTGTGCCAGCACCTGTGGGAACATTACGCGTTCGGTGGCGACAAAGATTGGCTGCGCGACTTCGCCTGGCCGATCATGCGGGGCGCGGCCGAGTTCTGCCTGGATTGGCTGATCGAAGACCCGGATGGCAACCTGGTGACCAACCCGTCCACCTCGGCCGAGAACGTCTTCCTCACCGAGACCGGCGCGCCCGCGCAGGTGAGCATGGCGACGACCTTCGACATGACGATCATCCGCGAGCACTTCGACAACTGCCTGGCCGCGGCCGAAGTGTTGGCGCTTGAGCACCCTGAGCGGAGTGAAACGCAGTCGAAGGGTGAGCGGAGTGAAACGCAGTCGAAGGGTGAGCGGAGTGGCGAACCGTTCCGCCACGGAGTCGAAGGGCGCATTCCCGCTGATCGTGACGCCGACCTGATCGCCCGCATCCGCGCCGCGCGGCCGCGGCTCTACCCGTTCAAGATCGGCGGCCAGGGGCAGCTTCAAGAGTGGTTTCGCGACTTCGCCGACCGCGACCCGCATCACCGCCACATCTCGCACCTGATGGGCCTCTACCCGTGCCGGCTGATCACCGCGGACGCGACGCCCGATCTGTTCGCGGCCGCGCGGCGCTCGCTGGAGCTGCGCGGGGACGAGAGCACCGGGTGGTCTATGGCGTGGAAGGTGAACTGCTGGGCGCGGCTGGGGGACGGCGACCACGCGCTGCGCATCCTCTCGTTTTTGTTCAACCCGGTGGAGCCGGGCGCGTTCAACATGCGCAAGGGCGGCATCTACCCGAACCTGTTCGACGCACACCCGCCGTTCCAGATTGACGGCAACTTCGGCGCGACCGCCGGCATCGCGGAGATGCTCGTGCAGAGCCACGAAGGGCACATCCGGTTCCTCCCCGCGCTGCCGGCCGCCTGGCCGGATGGCACGGTGAAGGGGCTGCGGACGCGCGGCGGCTTCGAGCTGGATTTTTCCTGGGCGGATGGGAAACTGCAGCAGGCGACGATCCGCTCGGCCCTGGGCAACACGTGTCGGATCGTCGCGGGTGCGACGGGGACAGTCACGTGCAACGATGTCCCGATGGCGGCGCGCGAGGAAGACGGTTGTCTGGTCTTCGAGACGCAGGCTGGCGCGATCTATACGTGGCGATGTCACGAATGAGCAACGGAACGCGGACGACGCGGATGACGCGGAGAACGCGGATACGATGAATCTGTCTGGTCTTTCCGTGTGCTGGAGGTTGTCCATGAAAACCCGAACCCTCGGTCGTACCGGTCTCGCCGTATCCGAGCTGGCGCTCGGCGGCCTCTTCCTGGCATCGTGGTTCGCGACGCCCGAACAGTCCGCCGCGACGGTGCGCCGCGCGGTGGAGTTGGGCGTCAACTATATTGACACCGCGCCCGGCTACGGCAATAGCGAGGAGGCGCTCGGCCACGCGCTGCGGGCGTTGGGAGACGCGGCCGCGCCGCTCATCCTCTCGACCAAGCTCGGCGGCCGGCCGCAGCCATTCAACCCCCAGGACAAGGCCAGCCTGCGCGCTTCGGTGGAAGAAAGCCTGCGGCTGTTGGGCCGCGACCAGGTTGACCTCCTGATGATCCACGAACCGGATCGCCCCGGCCAGTATGACTGGTGGAGCGACTGGGAGAACTTCACCGGCCCGGCGTTGGAGGTGTTGGACGAACTGAAGCAGGCCGGCG
>VGOD01000122.1 GCA_016876015.1 Chloroflexota bacterium | reverse complement strand
GACGCGTAGAGGCACGGCTCGTTACCGATGCTCCAATGGCGCACGTTCTGGCCCTGCTGGCGCATGTAGTGCATCACCGCCAGGGGCCAGCTCTGGCGCGCCTCCGCGCAGCCGCACGCTGACCAGCGGCTCGGCGTTGTTCAGCCGGGCGACCATGAGGAACATGTCTATCTGGAACGCGTCCAGGTTGTTCTCATCGCCCCAGTTGCCGCCAGGGAAGCGCAGCAGCGTGACGCCCGATTCCCGGAAATGCCCGTAGTTGCCGGCGTTGAGAAAGGCCCACGGCCCGTGATTGGCGCCGAACGCCAGCGGGATGACCTTGCCCAGGTCGGCCGCGGCGTCCACGTAGCGCGCCCGGGATGGACCGCGGCCCAGCGGCGGCGGTCCGCCGGGGCACAAATCCTCCCGGCCGATGAGATAGACCAGCGGGTTGAAGTAGTCGTTCCAGACGTAGAAGAAGTGAAAGAGGGTCACCGCAGTGATCGCCGGGGTCGCCTGGGGGATGATGACCGAGATGAGGACGCGCAACGGGTTGGCGCCGTCAATCGCCGCGGCCTCGTCCAGTTCGCGCGGGATGGTCATGAAATACTGGCGCAGCAGGAAGACATCATACGCGTTGGCAAAAAACACCGGCACGAGCAGCGGCAGCCAGGTGCCGGTCCAGCCGAGGCGGGCGAAGAGCACATAGAGCGGGATGATCGTGGCCTGGGGCGGCAGCATGGGTGAAGAAGGGCCATCCGCGTTCATCCGCGCTCGTCCGCGTCCCCCTTTTCAGGATTGCGCGCCCACACCAACCGAGACGCAAGACAGCACCCACAGCACAACTCTCCTGCAACTCCGGGGATGATCCGGTGTTAGACTCGGCGGGAGCGTCGGATTCTATCAAACTAACGAGGTGCAACCGATGAGCGAAATGGATCAGGCAGTGGCGCCAGAGCCGTTCTTTGCGCGGCCAGGGGTCGAAGTCGAAACTCTCCCTATCGGCCCGGGTGTGCCGTTGGGCATCGAACGCGTCACGAACCCTCGCGTGGGCATTGGGGGCGCTTATGGAACCTGGGGAGCGTGCTACGACAACGTCACGCTGCCAGGGCTGGTGGAACAGCAGTTAGGTTATGCCTTGAGCGACGAGACCCGGATGAACCTGGCCGAACTGGGGTTTCTCTATCGGCATCACATCCCGCCGCTCGCGCCCGAAGAACATGTCGTCTTGGAGGTGCAAACGGCCGCGCGCCTCCTGCGCGCCGCCGCCGCCGCCAGCGGTTGGCAGCCGGCAGAAGTTGACGCTGTGCTGATCGGTTCCACCACGCCTGCCGCGGACGATCAACTCGAGCGTGCGGCCGCCCAGGCCGGCATCCCCAGGTCTGCGCTCAAGGTGAGCATCCACAAAGCTTGCGACGGCGGGGTCGCCGGGCTGAACCTGGCGCTGAATCCGGGTCTGAAGTCGGGCAGTCTGCCGGGCCGCAACCTGGCCGCCGAGCTGCTCGGCAAGCGAGTGCTGGTCGGCGGCATCGAGGGGCTGAGCCGGGTGCTGAGCGCAACCTACGATCCGCAGGCGTTGCAGCTCTTCGGGAACGGCGCCGGCGTCTTCGGCGTCATTCCGGGTCGCACCATGAAGTTCCTGGCAGGGGACGCATTCGAGACCTACGATGAAGAGGGTCTGCTGCAGGTGCGCATGTCCTATCCTCATTCGCGGCGCAGCGGCGAGGGGCAGTCGTTGCTCGAGGTCACCCAGATCGGGGAGAACAGCTTCCGCGTGGCGGGGCTGCAACACGAGCCCAAAGATGGCGTCGGCGCGGTCGTGATGGCCGGACCGATGGGCATGGTCAAGCTCTTCGTGCGCACGGGCGTGATGGCCGTGCGGCGGGTGTACGGCGCCTACCGAGAGCTGATGGCCCAACTGGGCACATCTGGTCGGGATATCTGCGTGACGTTGGCGCACCACGCCAACTATAAGATCAACCAGCTGAAGGCCAGGCAGTTGCAGCGTGAAGGGATCACCATCCCCACGCCCTGGTTGTTGAACGACTTCGGCAACGTGAGCGCGGCGTCCGCCATGATCGCGTTCTTGCGGCGGCTGCCGGCGCTGGCGCCGGCCGAGCATATCCTGTTCGACGGCTTTGGCGCGGGCACCTACTACGATGTCGTGGCTGTGGAACTGGGCGCTGGCGGCTAGCGCAAGACGGCATCTTGCGCTATGCTGTGCCAGGCGTCACCGAAACGCCTGACGTCTGGTCGCTCATGAGGCTGAGTTCAGCCGGCTCCTTTGGCGTCGGCTAGAGCCGCCAGCCGATCGAGCAGCTCTCCGGGCGGATCGCCCTTTCTGAAGAAGACGTCAGCTCCCGCCGCCAGCGCCGCATCCTGATACTCCCCGTGCATCGAGGTGAGGATCAGCTTCACCTGCGGCCAACGCGCCCGGATGCTGCGCGCAGCTTCCAGGCCATCCATGATCGGCATCAGGATGTCAAGCACCACGACGTCTGGCGGCGACTCATCTGCCAGCTTCAGCGCCGCCAGGCCGTCCGCAGCCTCGCGGATGGGCCCCACCTGGGAGCATGTGGCTAACAGCGCACGCAGGCTTTGCCTGGCGCGGGGCTGATCGTCGGCGATCACGACAGTAATACGCTTGACCATAGGCTGTGGGGCTTCCTCTCGTTGGCCCCACTATAGCGCGCATCCGGCTTCCCGTCATCGCAGAAACCCGGCATCTTCGCGTCAAAAGAAAAGACCGCGGCCGGCCGCGGTCTCTACAGGTTTTCTGGTACGGAAGCTGACAGCTGATCCGGTCAGGAGATCGTCGTTCGCACGACGTCGCCGTTCGTCAAACCCAGCAGAAGCGGCGCTCCTGGTTCCAGTCCCAGGGGCGCGGCCACGGCCGAGGCCTGAGCATCGGCCACGTCTGCGCCGGCCGCCGCCGACCACGTCAGGCCGCCATCGCGAGAGAGGAACGGGCCGTTGGCGAGCAGCACGAGGAGGTGCGGCCTGGCAGGGAAATACGGGGAGAGGATGATCGCATTGACCGATTCAGCGGCGATCTGCGCGCCCAGCCGCTGCCAGGAACGGCCGCGATCATGCGAGACGTGCAGGCCGTTGACCTCGGCGCCAGCGAAGAGCACCCCATCGCTCGCAAAGGCGGGCGAAAGCGCCAGGCTGAGCACCGGCGCCAGGTCAGAGGGGAACGGCGTCTCTCGCCAGGCGCGGCCGCCATTGGAGCTGCGGAATACCCCGGTCTCTGTGCCTGCAAAGAGGGTCTCATCGCGGGCATAGTCAGGCGAGACTGCGAGCGCCATGACGTGCAGGTCGAGCAGGCCGAAGTTCCAGAGCACCCAGTTGTCCCCGCGGTTGGCCGAGCGGAAAACGCCATCCTCCAGCGCGCCAGCGAAGAGAACGCCATCCTCGGCAAAGTTCGGCGAAACCGCCAGGCACGAGATGAGCGGCGGCGGCGCCGGCAACAGGTGTACGTACCAGGTATCGCCCCGGTCGAATGAGCGGAGCACGCCCCCTTCGGCGCCCGCGACGACGAAGCGATCGGCGGTGAACGCCGGCGAAACAGCAACTGCCGAGGCGGCCAGCGGCGCAGACAATTGCAACGAGTCGAGCGTTGACGGCCAGGTGACGCCGCCATCCTGCGAGCGGTAGAGGCCCGAGGAGCGCCCAGCGAAGCAGATGCCGTCGGTCGCGAAGTTCGGCGACGCCGCGATCGCATAGACGACGTCGTGGTGCGATAGATCCATGTCGTGATCCTTGCTCACGGGTTGAACTCCTGCGTCGGCTTGCGATGGTGCACCAGTACGCTGGTCGTCAACGCCAGACCCGCGCTCATCACGGCCGTCGTTACGGCCCCGCGCAGCGTCGAAGCTGCATCCCAGATGTCGGCCTCAGTCATCTTGATGACGCGCTCGGCTGCGGCGTCGAAGCCATGACCGGGGCCGGCGTGTTTGATCTCGGCCATGATTTCGCTCGGATCGGCGCCCGCGTTCGCGATGAGCGTGCGGGCCGGTTCTTCCAGGCCGCGGATCAAGATGCGGTAGGCCGCGCGTTCATCGAGGTCGGTCGCCTGTTTCAGCAGACGTTGCAGCGCAGGCCGGCAATCCAACAGCGCCACGCCTCCGCCCGGCATCACACCTTCCAGCATGGCGCCGCGCACCGCGTCGGCCGTGCGCACGGCCAGCTCCTTGCGGACGGCCATCTCCGTCTCGGTCGCCGCGCCGATGAAAAGCATGGCCGCGCCGCCCATTAGCTTGCCGATGCGCTCGCGCAGCTTTTTGCGGGCATCCGCGTCCTCGGTCTGGCGAAAGGAGGCGCGCAACGCCGCGATGTGGTCGCGCAGAACACGCGGATCGCCGCCGCCGCCAACGATGCCAAAATAGCTGAGATCGGCCCAGGCGCGGCGGGCGCGGCCCAGGTGTTCGGGCGTTAGCCGCGCCAGGGTGTCGCCGGCGGCCGACCAGAGCGGCTGGCCGCCCGTCAGAGCGGCCAAATCCCTCATCGCATCGGCCATATCGTCG
The DNA here is from genome assembly GCA_016876015.1 of Chloroflexota bacterium. GTDB lineage: Bacteria > Chloroflexota > Anaerolineae > CG2-30-64-16 > CG2-30-64-16 > VGOD01. The sequence goes on along the minus strand of VGOD01000122.1, from coordinate 12,689 downwards.
AGCAGCGTGCCGGGGGTCTTGACGCCGATGGCCACCAGTTTCTCGGGGTTGCGGTTGGCCAACAGCACAGCGATGGCGTTATCCGAGATGCTGCGGGCGACGATCACCAGGTTGCGCACCTGGTTCTTGATGGCCATGCTCAGCGCCGGCACCAGGTCGCGCGGCTCCTGGATCTCCAGATCGCTGATCAGGATGGCGGGATTCTCCAGCTCGGCGCGCACCAGGGGCCGCTCGCCAGGCTGCGAGCCAGGGGCAGGGCCCTTTTTCTGGATGATCTCCATCATCTGGCGGGAGACGATCGGCGCGTCCCAATAGATGCCTTCAACGTACTCGCGCTCCAGTTCGCGGCCGCTGCCGTCACGCACCTCCAGCCGGCCGTATTCACCGATGATATCGAAGATCTCGCCTAGCAAACGCGCCAGCGCCGGGTCATAACAGATGGATTCGGCCAGCCGCGCCAGCGCCTGCTCGCCTTCGATGCTCGTGGCCATGGCGGCCAGCTCGGCCAGGATCAGGCGCAGCCCCTTTTCCAGGTAGTTGCGCAACAACATGGCGTTGCCGCCGGAGGCGAGATAGGTGACGCCCTGGTTGAAGATGGATTGGAACAAGACCGCCAGCGTGGCCGTGCCATCGCCATGTCTTTCGTGTTGCCGCCAAACCATTTGGCGGACGAACATCGCGCCCATGTCTGCATCGCGGTCGGGCAGCGCCAGGGTGCGGCGCACGATGACGCCGCCGTTGTCCACCAGCTCGGGGCTGCGGTTGCGATCCATTTTCCCGATGGCGACAAAGCGCGAACGCGGTCCCAAGGTCGGCCGAATCGCGTTGACCATCTGGTTGATGCCGCGCTGTAGGCCTTGCCCCGCGGCTGGCTGAAAGACGACGTATGGGGTGTATTCTCGTTCTGGCGGCGGCGGTGGTGATGATCCAAACATGACGTGTTACCTTTGCATCCGAGAGAAGTCTGCCAAACAGCGGCGCATCATACCAGATTCGGAGAGAAAGGACAAGAATGGGCGCTATTGTTCCGCGAAGGCCTCGACGAGCGCAACGGCGTTCGCGGTCGGCGTCTCGGGCTGCAGCGGCTTGGCCGGCGCGAGGATGTATCCGCCTCCGCGTCCCATCTCGTCGCGCAGACGCCGCACTTCGGCCTGGATTTGGGCGGGTGCGCCAAAGGGAATCAGGCTCTGGCTCCCCAGACCGCCCCAGAAGGTGATCTTGTCGCCCCACTTCTTTTTGAGCTCGTAGGGATTCATGCCGGCTGGCTCAGGCTGCACGCTCTCGAGCACGTCCATGCCGATCTCGATGATGTCGGGCATGATCGCAGCTACCGAGCCGCAGGAGTGGTGCATGACGATCTTGCCGTGGCGATGCACGGCCTCGTAGATCCTGGCCCAGCGTGGCTTCAGGAAGCGTCGCCAGCGTCGCGGTCCAATGATGATCCCACGCTGGTCGCCCCAATCGTCGCCGAACAGGATCGCATCCACGGGCAGCTCCGCGGTGTAATCCACGAACATGAGGTAGAGGTTCATCAGCCGGTCCATCGCCTCTTCGACGAAGTCCGGCGCCTCCGCGACATCCATCAGCAGATTCCCGAAGCCGCGCAGGTTCCAACTGCGCTCGAATAGCCCCCAGCCGAGGTTGGCGACGTAGAAGACATCGGGGTTCTGGGCGATGGTCTGTCGCGCACGCTCTTTCCAGGCCGGCCGCATAAACGCCTCTGGCGCGGGAAAGGTGTAGCCTGCGAACGAAGGTTGGGAGAGGGGAGGCTTTTCCAGATGCCAGGGCCGGCGATCTTGCCGCCAGACGCCGCCGTAGGCGTCGCGCCAGCGTGCGTCATCTATCTGTTCTTTGAAGTCGGTATCTACCGCCGCCACCGTGACCATGTAGGTGGTCAGCTTCTCGCGCCAGTGTGGGCCGCCATAGTGGGCGTCCAGGCGTTGCGGCACATCGGCATCCGCCTCGAAGGCCAGCGTATAGGGCACGGCCGGCGGCTGGCGATGATGGATGGCTTCCAGGACGATGTCGCGTGGTTTCATGAGGACTCCTTTTCGATGCGGTCTGACAGGCAGTATAGCACAATGCTGCGCCGGAGCCAACCGCGGAACCTGCTGGCTTGGCCTCGCAATAGGGGGTCTGGACGATCCGTCAAGTAGGGTCCGCGGGCCGTCGCGTTTGACGAGAAGCGCGGAACAGGGTAATCTATGGGAGTCAACTCACCGACCAAAGGGCGTTCACCATGCAAACCTCTGATCTGCCGCTCTACCGCTGTCGCCGCGTCGCTGGCCCGATCCAGATTGACGGCGACCTGGCCAAACCGATCTGGCGCGCTGCACCGGCCATCACACTCGGTCTGGGGGATGGTTCGGGTCTGCCCCGCCAGGCGACGACCGTGCGGGGCTGCTGGGATGGCGACTATCTCTACCTGGCCTTCGCCTGCGTGGACTGTGATATTCGAGCGACTATGACCGAACGAGACAGCGAGGTGTGGCGCGAGGAGGCGGTGGAGGCGTTCATCTGTCCCACCGGCGATGTGAGCCGCTACTTCGAGTTCGAGTGCAGCCCGGCCAACGTGGTGTATGATCTGGCCGTGACCAACCCACACGGCCGGCCAGAGGGTGGAACGTATGATGGTTCCTGGGACTGCGCGGGCTGGCTGACCGCGGTGCGGGTGGCCGGACGGCTGAACGATCCTGGCTGGGTCAGCCAGGGATGGACGTCGGAGTGGGCGATTCCGCTGGCCGCGCTGCTGCCGGCCGGCGGTCGGCCGGCGCAGGCCGGCGACGAATGGCGCATGAACCTCTACCGTATTGACCAGTGGCCAGTCGAGGAATACAGCGCGTGGTCCCCCACGCCGGGGACGCCGTTCTCCTTCCATCGGCCAGGTCGCTTTGGACGTTGGCTCTTGGAGTAGGGTCTCGCCGCCGAAGCAGAAAGGACAACCTCTCATGGATGCCTATCAGGCCATTCTCACCCGGCGCAGCATTCGCGCCTACACCGATCAGCCGGTCGCGCCAGAGCTGATCACGCAGCTTCTCGCCGCGGCCATGGCGGCGCCCTCGGCCGGCAACCAGCAGCCGTGGCAGTTCGTCGTCATCACCGAGCGCGGTCTGCTGGACGCGCTGGCCGATCTGCTGCCGTTCGGCAAGATGCTGAAGCAGGCGCCGCTGGCGATCGCGGTCTGCGGAGACATGACTGCGCAAACCCGCGAGGGATATTGGGTGCAAGACTGCTCGGCCGCCACCCAAAACCTCTTGCTGGCCGCCCATGCGTTGGGGCTGGGCGCAGTCTGGCTGGGCGTCTACCCCCGCGAGGAGCGCGTGGCCGGCGTCCGCCGGCTGCTGGCCGCGCCTGAGCAGGTCATTCCGCTCTGCCTCGTGTCCATCGGCCATCCCGCGGAGCAGCGGGAACCGGCGAATCGGTATCGGGAGGAGCGGGTACATCAGAATCAGTGGTAGCCGGCAAGCCTTCGGCCAGGGCGCGACTACATGATCCACGTAGAGGCGTCTGACGCGGCGCAGTGCCGATCGATCGCGCCGGGCATATCCCGGTCTGTGGATATGTGTCGGATACCTCGAGAGAATCACCTCCTTTGCAGAAGAGGCAGGAACACCACTACTCCGCCGTTCACAACTACATTGGAGTGCGTCTGAAATACGAGGCCATTGTATTCCCAGTAGGCGTATGCTCCCTCATTGATGATCGGTTGAACACGCCCAGTCGTTCTCGGTTGAGCATTCCCAGCAGACTCCCGCAGACCGAATGGTTTCCCTGCTTGAGATAGCTGCGGCGGAGAATGGTTCGCAGTGCATGCGCCTCCCGGCCAGTTCAATCCCTCAGTGCCGACCGTCCCGCAGGCCACTCGCACGCCGTCAACGAACAGTTGCCCGTAGTAGTATGTGCCCAGATTGACGTTGACGTACACCCGAATTGAGCTGAAGAAAGTCGCGGAAGTCCAGTCGCCGTTCGTCGTGATCGAGGCAAGCCGCTGAGGCGCTCCTCCATCGAGGATGTAGTAGACGTTTCGGGCAAAGAGGTCGCCAGTGATGACGTGAGCAATGAAACGGACGGTGTGGAAAGCAGGTGTGCTGATGGGCGTGTAGGTTGGCGTGCTGGTGGGCGTGTTGGTAGCTGTATGGGTCGGCGTCGGCGTGTGAGTGGGTGTAGAGGTGGGCGTTGGGGTATTGCTCGGTGTGTTCGTTGGCGTAGGCGTCTGCGTTGCTGTGCTCGTCATCGTCGGTGTAGGAGTTAGGGTGGGCGTAGACGTGGGCGTCGCCGTGCTGGTCGGCGTGGGCGTTGGCGTATTGCTCGGCGTGTTCGTTGGCGTGGGTGTAGGCGTCGCCGTGCTGGTCATTGTCGGCGTAGGAGTTAGCGTCGGTGTGTTGGTGGGCGTGTTGGTAGCTGTATGGGTCGGCGTCGGCGTGTGAGTGGGTGTAGAGGTGGGCGTGGGCGTATGCGTTGGCGTGGATGTGGGGGTTGGCGTCCAGGCCACGAAGCTGGCGGTCAGCGTCACATCTGCAGCGCCCGGCGTGAAGGTGGTGGCGGCGCTGCCCAGGTCGCCGAAGACGCCGGTGGGCGCACTCCACGCCGAGAAGGAGTAGCCGCTGTAGGGACTGGCTGAGACCCCGATCGCCACTTGCGGTTTGTACTTCTCCCCCCCTTGACAGGTCGGCGCTTGCAGCGTCACCTGGCCCGCGCCCGCGGGACTGACGGCTTTGCCAATCGTCACGCAGGACTGGAAGTGGGCGGTGACGGTCTTGGCGGCGGTCATGGTCACGCTGGTGGGGTTGGTCGTGCCGCTGGCGGCGCCGCTCCAGTGGGCGAAGGCGTAGTGGGCAGCCGGACTGGCCGTCAATTCCACAACCGTGCCCGGATTGTACTTGCCGCCGCCCAAACAGTTCGGCGTCGGAACGGCGCTGATGCTGCCAGCGCCCTCAGGACTCGCCTGGGTCGTCAACTGCACGCAGGCGGCGAAGTAGGCGGTCACGATGCGGTTGGCGGTCATCAGCACGCTGGTGGGACTGGTCGTGCCGCTGGCGTCGCCGCTCCACTGGGCGAAGGCATAGCCCGCCACCGGGTTGGCCGTCAAGGTCACCGTGGCGCCGTGTCGGTACTTGCTGGCATCCCAGGGACAATCGGGCGCCGGGCTGCGGCCGATGCTGCCGCTGTCCTCCGGGCTGATCTGGCGCACCAGGTCGTAACAGGCCTCCTTGAACTCGGCGGTGACGGTCTTGTCGGCATTCATGGTCACGCTGGTGGGATTGGTGGCGCCGCTGGCAGCGCCGCTCCACTGCTTGAAGGCCTTGCCGGTAGCGGGGAGGGCGGTCAAGGCGACCACGGTGTCTGGCCGATAGCGATCGCCCCCGCAGTTGGGCAGTGGGTCCTGGCTCACCGTGCCCCAGCCCCCTGGCGTGATGCTGATGGTCAGGGTCTTGCAGGCGGCGTAGTGGGCGGTGGCGATGGCATCGGCGCCGGCCACCGTCCAGGTGGTGCTCGGCTGGCTGGCGTTGGCGAGTGCGCCGCTGCTGACGGACCACTGCTGCCAGACGAAGTAGGTCTCGCCGCTGGTGGTGATGTTCACCGTGGTGTTGGGCGCATACTTGGCGCCGCCGCCGGGGCAGTTGGCGGGCGTGGTGATGCTGGCCGCGCCGGCGGCCGGCGGCTCGGTGACGGCGCTGAGCGTCAGGCAGTTGGCGAAGTGGGCGGTGACGCTCTTGGCGGCGGTCATGGTCACGTTGGTCGGGCTGGTCGTGCCGCTGGCGTCGCCGCTCCAGTGGTCGAAGGCATAGTGCACGTTGGGGCTGGCGGTCAACTGCACGAGCGTGCCGGGGTTGTAGAGGTTGGCGCCGCCGCCTTCGCAGTTGGCGGCTGGGCTGGGGGTCACACTGCCGCCGCCGGCCGGACTGACGGCCGTCGTCAACAGGTGGCAAGTGGCGTAGTTGGCGGTCACGGTGGCGTCGGCTGTATCGGGCGTATAGGTCGTGGTCTTGCTGCTGGGGTTAGCGAAGCTGCCGATGGCCGCGTTCCAGGCGCTGAAGGTGTAGCCTGCGGCGACGGTCGCCGTCACATTGATGGTCACGCCTGGCACATACTTGACGCCGCCCGCGCAGGTGGCGGCCCCCAGGGTGGCGGCGCCGGCGCCCGGTGGGCTGACGGTCGGGCTAAGGGTGACGCAGGCGCCGAAGTTGGCGGTGACCGTCTTGTCGGCATTCATGGTGACGGTGGTGGGGTTGGCGGCGCCGCTGGCGCCGCCGCTCCAGGAGAGGAAGTAGTAGCCGGCGTGGGCGGTGGCAGTCAGTTGGACGGTAGCGCCGATCATGTACTTCTGGGGGTCGGTGGGGCAGTTGGGGCCGGGGCTGGCGGCGACGCTGCCGCCGGCGGACGGACTGGCGTTCCTGGACAGCGTGAAGCAGGTGATCTCGAAGAGCGCGGTGAGGCTCTTGTGGGCGTCCATGGTCAGGGTGAGCGGGTTGGCGGTTTCGAGGCCGGTGGGCACGTCGCCTGACCAGCGTTGGAAGGTCTTGCCGGGGGCGGGGTGAGCGCGCAGGGTGACGGCGGTGTTGGGCAAGAAGCGATCGGGGCCGCAGTTGGCGGCTGTCTCGACGCTGACCGTGCCGGCATCGCTCGGGTAGGCGGCAGTCGTCAGGGTCTTGCAGGCGGCGTAGTGGGCGGTGGCCGCGGCGTCGGCGCCGGCCACCGTCCAGGAGGTGCTCGGCTGGCTGGCGTTGGCGAGTGCGCCGCTGCTGACGGACCACTGCTGCCAGACGTAGTAGAGGTTGCCGGTGGTGGTGAGGGCGACGGTGGTGTTGGGCGCATACTTGGCGCCGCCGCCGGGGCAGTTGGCGGCCGTGGTGATGCTGGCCGCGCCGGCGGCGCTGGGTTCAGTGATGGCGTTGAGCGCCACACAGTTGGCGAAGTTGGCGGTGGCGGTCTTGGTCGTGTTGAGGGTGACGGTGACGGGATTGGCGGTGCCGCTGGCGGCGCCGCTCCACTGGGCGAAGGCGTGGTCGAGGGCGGGAGCGGCGGTCAGTTGCACCTCTGAATTCGGCTTGTAGCGCACGCCGCCCTGACAGGTGGGGCCTGGACTGCTGGTCACGCTGCCGCTGCTGATTGGCGTTACGCCGGTGGTCAGGGTCACGCAGGCTGCGTAGTTGGCGGTCACGGTGGCAGTGGCATTCAGCGTCACGCTGATGGGATTGGCGCTGCCGCTGGCGGCGCCGCTCCAGTGACTGAACATCCAGTGGCTGGCTTCGCTGGCGGTCAGCGTTACCACGCTGCCGGGGTTGTACAACTCCTGGCCCGCAGCGCCGCCCTGGCAGTTGGGGGCTGGATGGGCCGCCACACTGCCGGCGTCAGGCGGCCTGCTGAGCGTGGTCAGCCGCGCACAGGCGGCGAAGTTGGCGATGGCGGTCTTGTCGCCGTCCATGGTCACGCTGGTGGGGTTGGCGCTCCCGCTGGCGTCGCCAGTCCACTCCCTGAACTGATACCCCTGCCCGGCAGTCGCCGTCAGGGTCACCAATGTATTGGCATCATACAGCGGCTGGCCGCCGGCGCCGCCCTCGCAGTTGGCGGCCGGGCTGACGGCGATGTTGCCTGCGCCCGATGGCGTCAGCGCGGTGGTCAGCCGCTTGCAGGCTGCGAAGTTGGCGGTGGCAGTCTTGGGGGCGTCCATGGTCACGACCGTCTGGTGGGGCGTCCCGCTGGCATCGCCGCTCCAGTGGCTGAACTGATAGCCCTGGGCCGCAGCGGCGGTCAGCGTTACCACGCTGCCGGGGTTGTACAACTCCTGGCCCGCAGCGCCGCCCTGGCAGTTGGCCACGGGATCGGCCGTCACGCTGCCGGCGGCGACCGGACTCACCTGCCGGCTCAGCAGCAGGCAGGCCTGCAGACGGAAATCCTGCACTGCCTCGCAGCCGGCCAGCGTCACCGTCGCCGGCATCTCAGTGATCATGGCATAGGCGACTGGCACGCCGAGCTCTACCTGGTAGGCGTCGAAGGGGAGCGCGACGAAGTCGTAGTAGCCGCTGTCGCGGGTGCTGGTCGTCTGCTGGACCACACCTCCCTGGAGCAGCCGCACCGTCACCCCGGCCAACGCCTCGCCGCCATCGCGCTGCCCGTTCAGGTTGGCGTCGTGGTAGACGAAACCATAGATGCGTCCGCGCGTGCAGGTTGGGGTCGGCGTCCAGGTTGGCGTGGGCGTTGGGCTGAAGCGCGGTGTGGCAGTCGGCGTGGGCGAGATGCTGGCGGTTGGCGTATTGCTCGGCGAGGGTGTGGTACTGGGCGTCATGGTTCGGCTTGCCGTGACCGACGGCGACGGACTCCAGGTCGGCGTCGAGGTGTGCGTCGGCGCGGAGGTTGCGGTGGGCGTGTGAGTTGGCCCTGGCCGCGTCGCGGTGGCGGTGGGACTCCAGGTCGGCGTGAAGGTGCGCGTCGGCGCGGAGGTCGCGGTGGGCGTGTGGGTCGGTCCCGGCCGCGTCACGGTCGCGGTTGGACTCCAGGTTGGCGTCGGGGTCCGCGTGGGCGTCGGGCTGGCGGTCGGCGTCGGGGTCGGCGTGGGCAGTGGAATGCGTACGCGATAGGAGACCTCGCCCGCAACAGGACCTGGACCAAGAACACCCAAAGTCCAGTAAACGATGTTACCAACCACATGGCCGCGATCGGCCGGCTGAATGGAGCCGGGAATCAGCTCTACGCCAGAGGGAATCGCGTTGGTGATAACCACGTTCGCGATCAGCCCAATGCCCACTTTGTTGTACTCGACGATGTAGGCGATCTCGCCGCCTCGCGGTACGCTGCTGGTCGGCTCGGCGCGAAGACGCAGAATGATACCTGGTGTGGGTGTAGGAGTGGAGGTCGCCGTACCGGTCGTTGTGGGACTCGGCGTAGGCGTCCACGTAGCCGCCGGTGTGGCAGTGGATGTCGTCGTGTGTGTATGCGTGCGTGTTGGCGTCGGCGTTGCTGTAGAAGGCAGCAGAACGTGATACCAGGCATCAGCGCGATACGAGCTCATCCCGCCATCTCTGACCTGGCCGCCGAGCGTATACAGTCCGCTTGGGGACACAGCGATCGCCATACGTCGGCGACCTTGTCCGCCAGGCATTGGGGCGCTCGCCCACGACGAAAGGCTGCAATCTGCGGCGACACGAGCTGAATATACCTGATCGCTGAGGGTGCCGCTGGCCGTCTCGCCGCCCAGGACGTAGAGCACGCCATCGCGCACGGCCACCTGATGCAGCGCGAGGGCCTGCGGCAGTGGAGTGACGCTTGTCCAACCTGTGATGGCGCCATCAGCGCCCCATAGGGCTCTATGCACCTCGGCGCGATAGTGTGGCGCGGCATCCCGACCGCCAACAACATACAGGCAACTCTGCCAGCCCGCCAGTCGAGTCAGCAGACCCAGGGGCAGCGCCGCTTCAGGACGCCACGCTTCCAGGCCATTGCCATTGATGACCGCTGACCAGACGTTCGCAGCCGGGCCTGGCAACCCACCTGCTACATAGAGCCGGCTGCCGATGATCGCGGCGGAAGCAAAGTTGATCTGCTGCGGCAGAGAACGCTCGGTTCGCCAGATTCCGCCATCGAACGAGTCCACTCGATCGGTGATAGCAGAGCCGTCGTAGCCACCCAGCAGATAGGCGCGATTGGCGTGGGTCGCCACCGCCGCGCCGAACCGGCCTCCAGCGGGCAACGTCCCCACGCGCTCCCAGACGTCAGGCGCGCCGCCGAACAAGGCCGCGGCGTAGACAGCATTGAACGGTTGGTCTGCATCACCTGCCCAGCCGCCGGCATGATACAGACTGCCACCCAGGACAAACGCAGCGCCATCGCTGACCGCTTGAGGAAGATCGTAGGCTCTCTGCCAGGATAGGTTCGAGACGCCGGCCGAAAACCCCCCATCCGAGGCCAAAGCGTAGATAGGCGAAAGCGCGATCGTCGCCAGGAGGAGTAGAGGCGCCAGTAAGCTCGTAATGCGCTTGCCGAGCATGAAACCCCCTTGTCGAAAGCATGACGAAAGGCGGAAAGGGTCAAGGGGAAGAACGGCGTCAACGACCCGAAAGAAAACGGCTGTCCGGTAGAGGACCCAGAGGCGTCAACCGCACTCTGAGCGACAATTGCATGGATAGCTCTCCGTTTTCACCTCGCCGGTGACAGGATCGGTCACGCTGCGTGTGCAAGTGTCACACCTGATTAGGCACTCGACCTTTAGGGAACGCATCTCACTGCTGGCTGGTCTGGTCAGACGAACGTACGGCGCTTGTCTCACGATTAATACGGTCCACAAGATGTTGGGCGACCTCAACCCCTGCCCCCCCAACATGTTCAGATTGACTCTGAGCGACGTATTGGTCGTCGCCTCTGCGATGCCGCGCGCGGCATCGGGCGGCTCGCCCTCCTGCCACCAGACCACCTCATAGGCCGCGCCGCTCGGCAGTGGTCCGCCGGGCAGCCAGCGAAATTCCACCTCGCCGCCGCGTGTCTCGCCGGAAGCTGGGGCCAAGAGCATGGGCGGGTTGGGCTCACTCGGCATGGTAACAGTGAGCAGAACAGGAGCGGTCGGCCGCGGCAATGTCGGGGCCGGCGTCCTGGTGGGCACGAGAGGCCGTGTGGGAGGGAGGCTACGCGGCAAGGTCGGCGCCATCTCCGGCGTGGAGATCCCCGCTGCTCGCGGAGCCGTGGGCATCTGGGGGATGGCAGCAGGTGCGAGGATCTCGTCCGACTGAACGGGCGTCGGCGAGCGGATGATGGGCGTGTGAATTCTCTGCTGCGCAGTTGTCACGGTGAGGGGCGGCAGCACTGTCGAGCATCCGCGTAGCAGACCGAGGATAAGCAGCACCACCAACAGCATCGCGGCCACGACCGGCGCGGCGATGCGGAGAAGAGGGGACAGGCCGCCCTGACCAACAGCACTATCCGATGCCGCCAGGGCCTGACGGTAGGCGTCGGCGAATTCACCGGCGCTCTGATAGCGATCCTGGGGACGTTTCGCCAGCGCCTTCTGCACGACCTTCTCGATGCGGGATGGAATGCCGGAAAGATGCATGCGGAAAGGCGGCGGTCGCTTCTTCACGTGGGCGTAGAGGATAGCGCTTGTGGTATCGCCCTGGAACGGCGCTGCGCCAGTGAGCATCTCGTACACTACGATTCCCAGGCTGTAGACATCCGAGCGAACATCTACTGGCAAGCTCTCCGCGTGCTCTGGCGACATATAGTGCGGCGAGCCGAGGCGCGTGCGTGTCGCAGTGTACGACGTGGTCACGTTCAGGGCTTTGGCGATGCCGAAGTCAGCCAGTTTGACATGTTCATGCTCTCCTTCCCCCTCGATCAAGATGTTGCTGGGTTTGATATCCCGGTGGAGAACGCCCTGTCCGTGCGCGTAGTCCAAGGCTGCAGCTATCTGAGTCAAAATCACGGCCACGCGGCCAGGCGCCAGCGGACCTTCCCGCTTGAGAAGAGAGCGCATGTCTGGACCGGCTACGTACTCCATGGCAATGTAGTACTGGCCCTGGTCCATGTCCATATCGTAGACAGTGACGATGTTGTTATGCTTCAGGTTGGCTGCAGTGATCGCTTCGTGTCGGAAGCGCGTGACGAAGCCCGCATCGCTGCTGAGATCCGATGAGAGGACCTTCACTGCAGCCATGCGGCCCAGACGGGTGTCAATGGCCTGGAAGACCACACCCATCCCGCCACGAGCAATCTGGTTGCCCAGACGATACTTGCCGAGTTGTCGTTCCATCGGTCTTCTCGCTCAGGCCCGCAAGGCGAGGCGTCTCCGCCGGGCCTGACGTTTCGCTCATCTCAAGGCTCGATCGCTTGCTTTGATATCGATCTCCTGCCCTGGCCGCCGGCCCGTCACCATCGGGAGGTAGGTGCGCCTGAACTCGCCGTTGACAACGGGGTTAGAACGCGCGGCGTGGGCCACGCCGTTGTATTCCCAATAGACGTACGCGCCCGTATTGGTAACGATGACGATCCCTTGCCCAGGGGTCGAGAGCCCACCCACGGCCAGGCCGGCATCTACCGCCGTCTGCACCGGGGGGGAAACGAGCAGGAGCGGCAGATAGGGACGAGCTAAGATCTCCGCCACAACCCTCAACGGAGTGGACTTGAAGTGGGCTATGACAGTCACATTCACTGTGTCTGGGGTGAAGGTCGTGGATTCCAGCTTCATGTTGCCGAAGGTTCCACTCGCCGCATCCCAAGTGTCAAAGGTATAACTGATGGCGGCTGATGCCGAGATATTGATGGTCACTCCTGCCCAATACCGGCCGGCGCTGCATTGCGCCGATGTGTTCAGTTGCGCGGTACCGCCACCTGCAGGGCTGACTGTCGCGTGCACCTCCACGCATACTGGTGTAGTGGTTGAAGTGGCGGTTGGGGTCAGTGTGTTCGGTGGTGTATTGGTAGAGGTCGGCGAACTCGTGGCCGTCCCCGTCGGGGAGGGTGTCGCACTCGCCGTGCTGGTGGGCGTGGGCGTTGGGGTATTGCTCGGTGTGTTCGTTGGCGTAGGCGTCTGCGTTGCTGTGCTCGTCATCGTCGATGTAGGAGTTAGGGTGGGCGTAGACGTGGGCGTCGCCGTGCTGGTGGGCGTGGGCGTTGGGGTATTGCTCGGTGTGTTCGTTGGCGTAGGCGTCTGCGTTGCTGTGCTCGTCATCGTCGGTGTAGGAGTTAGGGTGGGCGTAGACGTG